>CAYRKX010000029.1:0-20553 GCA_964425185.1 uncultured Eubacteriales bacterium | reverse complement strand
GGCGACAAGGAGAACGCTTTCTTCCAGTTCTTTAAACAGCTGGGACTTTAATTGAAAATAATAAAAAGTAAACGAGGCGGGCATGAGTTGTTCATGCCCGCCTCGTTTTGTATGTCGAAAGCCGCCTTTTATTTTGTGTGGGCCTCCATGTAACTGCCGTCTCTGACAATTTCAATCCAGTACCCGTCCGGGTCTGTAATGAAATAAATACCCATGTCAGGATTTTCGAGCGCAATACATCCCATCTTTTCATGGAGAGCGTGCGCTGCCTCGTAGTCATCAGCAGTCAGGGCGAGATGAAATTCTTCATCGCCCAGGTCGTATGGTTCTTTTCGGTCTTTCAGCCAGGTGAGTTCCAGCCGAAAGCCAGTTTTCCCGTCTGCGAGATACGCAAGTGTGAAGTCCGGCTGCTCATTTCGGGAAACTTCCTTGAGCCCGAGCGCCTCGTCGTAGAACTTGAGGCTCCGGTCGAGGTCGAGAACATTGAAATTGAAGTGGTTAAATGTGAAATTCATAGAAAACTCCTTTCGGCGATTGAGTTGTGCTTGTTCATTTCTGTTCATACTCATTTCCGCTGTGTCGGCTCACAACCGCTCGCATTCCCGCTTTAGTCAGCCAAGTCTGCCTTCAGCCAGCCACTACAGCCCTTCACCACTCACTTCGCCACCAGCTCATAAATATCTTTTCTCCGATGTTTCATCAGCGGCAGCTGCTCCCGGACCTCATCGACCCGGTCTAAGTCAATGTCTACAACGCGGACATGTGCGCGCTCGTCCATCTCCGACACAATAATTCCCCAGGGGTCCACGACCAGTGAGTGACCATACGCAACATACGAAGCATTCAGGTCCCGAGCAGGGGAGGTGCCAATATAGTACACTTGGTTGTCCACCGCGCGGCTCCGGAACAGAAGCTCCCAGTGTGCCGGTCCGGTCGTCAGGTTGAATGCGCCCGGGCACAGAATAACTTTCGCACCCTGGTCCGCCATCAGCCGTGCCAGTTCCGGGAACCGGATGTCATAGCAGATGCACAGCCCCATCTTGCAGAATTCCGTGTCAAAGACGGTCGCCTTGTTTCCAGCCGACAGTGTGGCGGACTCCCGGAATGCCTGGCCGCCCTCAATATCAATGTCAAACAGGTGCACTTTGCGGTGCTTAGCAATCTGCTGCCCCTCCCGGTCGAACACATAGGCTGTATTGTACACCTTGCCTTCGTCGTCCACTTCTGGAATGCTGCCTGCAGAGAGATAAATCTTTTTCTCCGCCGCCAGCTTTGACAGGAACTGCCAGGTTGGGCCGCCCTCGGGCTCTGCGTACTCCGGAAAAGCCGAGGTGTCATAGGGGCAGGCAAACATCTCCGGAAGCGTGACCAGGTCGACGTCACGCAAAATGTCCCGCTCCATAACTTCGGAAACCCGGTCCAGATTCTTTCCTTTCTCAGGCGATACAGGTGTCTGCAGTATTGCCGTACGAATTTTTGCCATAAAGATACCCCCTTTAAGTCTCTACCCTCATTATAGCAATCCCGAACTTCTTGACAAATAGAAAAGCTGGAACTATAATGTCAGCATTCCTACAAATAAACTATGAAATGAGCACCCGTTATGAAACAGTTCAGTCTTACAACTGCAGCTATGATGATGCGTACTTCCATGCGAATGGCAACTGGAAGCGCGTCACTTTGTTATGCTGTTTAATGGTTCATAACAAATTTCCAAGAGCAGACGCGCCGCGCCTGCTCTTTTTCAGTTTCAGGAGGATTTCCCCATGGCACAAGATTTTGAAACCCGATGTCTACACTTATCCGAAGAGGAGGAGGCCTGTGAGCTGCGGCACTCCCATGGATCTTTGAGCACTCCAATCTATCAGACCGCAACTTTCGCTCATATTCCGGAGGACTGCTACGACTACTCCCGTGAATCCAACCCGACCCGCACGCACCTCGAGAAGATTGTCGCCCAGCTGGAAAACGGCAGGGACTGTCTTGCCCTCAGCAGTGGTATGGCGGCCATTGCTCTGATCACTCAGCTCCTGGTACCCGGAGACACTCTGCTCATTGACAACGACCTGTACGGCGGCAGTGTCCGGCTGTTTGAGACAGTAACCAGCCGCAGCGGCGTGAATGTTGTTCGAGCACCACTGTATCGCACCTATAAAGTAGAAAAAGGGACTCGCGCAGTCTTCCTGGAGACACCGACCAACCCGATGATGCACGTAACTGACCTCGCAAAAATTGCGAAGGCTGCACATGATGCCGGGGCAATTCTCATCGTTGACAACACCTTCCTGTCCCCATATTTCCAGAATCCGCTGGACTTTGGAGCGGACATTGTTGTCCACAGCGGAACGAAATTTCTGGCAGGTCACCACGACGTCCTGGCCGGGTTCATTGTTACCAGGGACGAACAGCTTGGACTGGAGCTGCGCAAACTGGCTCTGACTACCGGTGCTATTTTGAGCCCGCAGGACTGCTGGCTTGTCACCCGCGGTATCAAGACGCTGGCACTGCGTCTCGACCGGGAGCAGGAGAACGCATTTGCTATTGCCGAGTGGCTGCAGAATCGGCCAGAGGTCTCCAGGGTCCTGTATCCTGGACTGCCGGAGCATCCGGGCCATGACATTATGAAAAAACAGACCCGCGGGTTTGGAGCGGTCCTGACAGTAGAGCTGAATGACCCGGAATTGGCGAAATCCATCCTGCGCCATGTTCATCTCATCAAATTTGCAGAGAGCCTTGGAGGAACAGAGACTCTCGTTACCTATCCCATTACTCAGACCCATGCGGACGTCCCGCATGAATTCTGCAAGGAAATCGGCCTGAATGACAAACTTCTCCGGTTCTCTGTCGGCATCGAGTCCAAACGGGATCTGCTTGCAGACCTGGAACGCGCCTTTAAGGAAAGTGAGGAGGAAGATCATGCCTGAACGCAACTTAGATTTTGACCAGGTTATTGACAGAACCAATACTTCCAGCCTGAAGTTTGACTTCGCCGAACGCCGCGGCCGGCCGGCGGATGCGCTGCCGTTCTGGGTGGCCGACATGGACTTCAAGACATCTTCCTACATCCAGGATGCCCTTTACAAACAGGTAGAGCACGGCATCTTTGGCTACAGTGAGACTAAAGAGGAGTACTTTGCCGCGGTCCAGGGCTGGATGAAACGTCATCACAATTACGATGTCACGGAAGACTGGCTCATCAAAACTCCCGGCGTCGTTTTCGCCCTTGCCATGTGTGTTAAAGCCTACACCAATCCCGGCGATGCAGTGCTCATTCAGCAGCCGGTTTACTATCCGTTCTCAGAAGTTATAGAAGATAACGGCCGAAAATTAGTCAGCAATGATCTTGTGCTCGGGGAAGACGGCCAGTACCAGATTGACTTCGAGGACTTCGAGGAAAAAATTCAGAAGAATCACATTAAACTGTTCCTGTTCTGCAGTCCGCACAACCCGGGCGGCCGGGTCTGGACCCGCGAAGAACTGACTAAGATTGGCGACATCTGTGTCCGCAACCATGTGATTGTTGCGGCAGATGAAATTCACGAGGACTTCGCATTCCGCAGACCGCATACGGTGTTTGCCACTGTGAAACCGGAATATGCCGATATTTCCATTACCTGTACATCGCCGAGCAAGACATTTAACCTCGCCGGCCTGCAGACCTCCAACAATTTTATTCCCAACCCCGAACTCCGGGAGAAGTTCCAGCACGAGGTGGACGCTGCGGGCTACAGCCAGCTGAGCGTCATGGGACTGATTGCTACCCGCGCGGCGTATAACCAGGGCGAAGAGTGGCTGGATGCGGCAAAACGTTACATTCAGGAAAATATCGAGTATACTGTTAATACCATCAATAACATCCCCGGCCTGTCTACGGTGAAGCCGGACGGAACCTATCTGATCTGGTTTGACTGCCGCAGTCTGGGGCTGAATACACAGCAGCTGGACGACTTTATCCTTCACGATGCGAAACTCTGGCTCGACAGCGGCGCCATCTTCGGCCCGTGCGGCGAGGGCTTCCAGCGGATTAACGTAGCGTGCCCCCGCACCACTCTCGAGCAAGGACTGTCTCAGCTCGAGGAGGCAGTACGACATGGGGGAGCGAAATCTTGATTTTGACCGCGTCAACGACCGCCGGGGAACCGGCAGCATAAAATGGAATAACGCGTTAAATGGACGTGCGGAAGACGATCTGCCCCTGTGGGTGGCGGATATGGACTTCCGCACGTCGTCGTATATTGAAGACGCCATGGCGGAAGCGGCTCGCAGCGGTATTTACGGTTATACCTACTATAAGCAGGAGTACTGGGAGGCGGTAAAGCGCTACTGGAAAACATTCCACGACTACGAACCCCATTTTTCTTGGATGGTCCGTATGCCGGGCGTCATCGTCGGCATGGCCAATGCGGTCCGGGCTTTCACCAATCCGGGCGATGCAGTGCTTGTAACCGAACCGGTGTACATGCATTTTCTGTCAGCTATCCGCGGCAACGGCCGAAAAGTTGTCAGCAGTGACCTCGTCATGAACGAATCCGGACACTATGAGATAGATTTCGCTGATTTTGAACAGAAAATTGTGGACAACCACATCAAGCTGTTCTTTCTGTGTAATCCGCACAACCCGGGCGGCCGGGTCTGGACCCAGGAAGAACTGACCCGCATTGGTGAGATCTGTGTCAGGAACGACGTCATTATTGCCAGCGATGACATCCATTGCGACTTTGTCTGGAGCGGGAAGCATACGTTTATTTCCGAGCTGGACCCTACATTTGCGGAGCGGAGCATTATCTGCACCGCCCCGAGCAAGACGTTCAATACGGCGGGTCTGCTGGATGCCAATATCTTCATTTCCAACCCGGACCTGATGTGGAAATTCCGTCAGACCTATGCCGGAACCGGAATGCTGGGACTCGGTCAGTCGGCGCAGGTATCGACCATAGCGGCCTACCTGCACGGCGACGAGTGGCGGCAGGCTGTGCTACAATATATTGACGGCAATCTGGATTTTGCGGTCCAGTATATCGCGGAGAATATTCCGCAGCTGAAAACGGTAAAGCCCGAAGGAACCTACATGCTCTGGATAGACTGCAGGCCTCTGGACGCACCGGAAGTATCCAGAAAATCTCATGTCTTTTTAAATGATGGTGCGGACTTCGGAACACCGGGACGCGGCTTCCTGCGGATGAATGCCGCCTGCCCGCGTAGTATTCTCACCGAAGCTCTGGAAAGACTGAAGAAAGGAGTGAAGAATTAATGGCGATTTACCTGGTGGATTTTGAAAATGTAAACGGCGAAGGCCTGACCGGCATTGAAAAGCTCGGAAAGGATGACACCGTCACTATTTTCTATTCCAAAAACGCCTCGACCATTTCGTTTGATACGCATCAGGCGCTCAATGAGTCCAAGGCGAAAATTGATTACCTCAAAGTGGTCAGCGGGACCAAAAACGCGCTGGATTTCCAGCTTGTATCCTATCTCGGCTATCTTATGGCCGTTCAGCCCGATGCCACCTATTACCTGGTGACGAAGGACAAGGGCTATAACGCTGTCGTTGACTTCTGGCAGGGTGCCAAGAAGAAAGTTTCCCTGATTGCCAACCTGAAGAAGGTTACGGTAGAGCAGGAGAACAATGAAATCCGTAAAGCCCTCAAGCCCTGTCTTCCGGACCGGAAAGATCAGGACCTGGTTATCAAGTATGTGGAAAAATACAAGACCAAAATGGGCTTGAACAACGCGCTGCAGAAAAAGTTTGACAGTAAACGCGGCGGCGAAATATACAAGGCTCTGAAACCTTTCATTAAAGATAAGAAAGGTAACTAAAATGAGACAAAAAGACAGATATGTCTATTTCTTTTTTGATACATTTGCACGAAAATAATGTAGTACGAGTTTGTCAAATTTTATTCGTGCTCGAGCACGTGCTGATGCGTTGTTGGTGCGGCACAGCCCGGCACGGTTAACTCAAAGGAGGAATGTACATGAGTCAGTCTCAGTCCATTCAGCGCCATCCGGCCAGAAGTTTTCTGTGCGTCGTCATGGCACTCTTATTTGCAGCCTGCATCTGCATTCCCGCAACCTCTATGCGGGCATCCGCTGCAATTAAGAAAAACGGCAGAGATAATTCCACTATTCCTTATAATGCAACCATCACCTCCAATAAGGCACAGTGGGAAGACTTCGCAAATCAGGAAGCAGCAGAGGGAACTGTCCTTCTGAAGAACAAGAACAACGTGCTTCCTATTGACACATCTAAGGGCAATGTCAAGGTAAACCTGCTTGGCTATTGCGCCTACAATCCGGTCTATTCCGGATCCGGCTCGGGTTCTATTAAAGATGGTGCCCGCGTCAGCTTCCTGGACTCTCTGAAGAACAATGGGTTTACGGTAAACCCGGCCACAGAGAAGTCTGGAATTTATAAACCAGAAGAGAAGAGCGGTCTTTCCTCGGCAACTTCTTCTCTGATGCCGTCTTTTGAGCAGCATGAGGTTTCTCTGGACAAGTTTACCGGAGACAACTCTTTTGACAACCTGAAGAAGTATTCCGATACTGCCATTGTTGTTCTCGGCCGTAACGCCGGCGAGGGCTCTGACCTTGACACCTATAAGAGTGTAGATGGCAGAAGATATCTTCAGCTCAGTGTCAATGAGGAGAACCTTCTGAAGAAGGCAAGACAGACTTTTAAAAATCTCATCGTGGTTACCAACACCGTAAACGCATTGGAGATGGGCGGCCTGGCTTCGATTAATCCGGATGCTATTGTTGATGTCGGCATTCCGGGAGCCATTGGACTTTCCGCTTTTGGTAAGATCCTCAACGGTACCATCAACCCGTCCGGTCATCTGGTAGACACCTGGGTTTACGACAATGACGCAAACCCGACCAGTGAGACATTTGGCACCAATATCGCCTCTAACACCAAGATGGCTTACTACATCGACTACATCGAGAACATCTACAACGGCTATCGGTTCTATGAGACCGCCGCTGCAGAGAAAGCTGTAATCCACAACGTCAGAAATGGCAAGACCTTCAACTATGGAAACTACAACAGTGTTGTAGCTTTCCCGTTCGGCACTGGTCTTTCCTACACCACTTTTGATCAGAAGATTACCGGCGGTGTTCCGAAGAACCTGAAAGCCCGTGACAAGTTCAATGTCAAGGTTAAGGTAAAGAACACCGGTAAACGCGCTGGCAAGGGCGTTGCTCAGCTCTATGTCACGGTTCCGTATACCACGTATGATAAGAACCACGGTGTTGAGAAGTCTGCAGTTTCCCTCGTCGGTTTTGCCAAGACGAAACTGCTTCAGCCTGGCAAGTCCGAGACGGTAAAAATCCCGGTAGACATGCAGGAAATTGCTTCTTACGATGAATCCAACAATAACGGAAACGGCACTAAGGGCGCTTATCGTCTGGACGCTGGAGACTACAAGTTCAGCATCCGCAGCAACTCTCACAACGAGCTCGACGCAAAGACCGGTACCCTGAAAGACAACTATGTCTTCTCCGGTGCCAACAAACGTGATTCCGACGATCAGCCGGCATCCAATCAGTTTGACCAGGCAGAGCGCGGTATCTATCTTTCCAGAAAGAACCACTTTGCCAACTATGAGGCCGCTGTTAAATCCGTAAACAGCGCTGTTAAGGATCTCTCCTTCCAGAAGGATCCGAACGGATACAACTCCAAGTACAACAAAGAAGTCACAAAACATTATGTTAAGGGCAAAGACTATGACAAGAAGGGTACTCTCAAGTACACGGATCTGACTGGCAAGTCTTATGATGACCCGCAGTGGGATGAACTGGTTTCCCAGCTCTCCATTGATGAGATGGTTCGTCTTGTCCGCTCCGGTCTTTACAAGACTCCGGCTGTTCCTTCTGTCGGTAAACCAATGACCCTTGATCTCGACGGCCCGCTTGCCATCTCCTCCGAGATGTCTGACAAACTTCAGGGCGTCGGCCACACCAGTATTCCGGTGCTGGCTGCAACATGGAACAAGGACATGGCTTATCAGTATGGTTCGTACATCGCCGATGAAGCACACAGTATGGGAGTTACTTCCTGGTATGCTCCGGCTATGGATAACCACAGAAATGCTTACTCCGGCCGTAACTACGAGTACTATTCTGAGGATCCGGTTCTCGGCGCCAGCATGGGCTCCAACGAGTGCCTCGGTGCCCGGAAGAAAGGCCTCATTACCTTTATGAAGCACTTCGCATTTAATGACCAGGAGAACCACCGTGGTGAGAACCTTCACACCTATGTCAACGAACAGGCTGCCCGTGAAATTTATCTGAAACCGTTTGAAGAGACCGTTAAGTATGGCCACTGCAACGCGGTAATGGGTGCCTGCAACATGATCGGCGACGTTTTCTGCAACGACTATGAGCCTCTGATGGTTCAGGTACTCCGCAATGAGTGGGGCTTCCGCGGCCTTGTTTCTACTGACCAGTGTGCATGGGGCTTCCAGTCTCAGAACGGCAACTTCGGACCGACTTATTACTGGCTGCAGACCGACGCACTTCTCCGCGGCGGCACAGACTTCTGGCTCGACTTCCAGATTGACAATCTGAAGAGACCGTCCACCGTCTCCGACGCAGATATTTACTATCTGCAGAGAGCCGCAAAGAACATTCTCTATACAGATGCCAATGCCTATGTTATTCCGGCAACCACCAACATTACCGGATCTGACAACAACAGTCTCTCAGGCAAGTTCTGGACAGAGGTTATGTAAGGCAGTTTTCAAACTCGAAATCGAAATACCGGGCCGTACCGCTTTTCGGCGGTGCGGCCCTTGTCTTGACTTTTGTGCTATACTTTTATCAAATTTTTTGAGGAGGCGGGACCATGGCAGACCGGGACTGGAAGCCGGATTTTCAGACGACAGGTGCCCTGCTCAAACAGGTAGACGATGCACTCAGCCGAGAAGCCAACAATTCGATGCGGGCCATAGACATGACTCTGTCCCAGGCCAGACTGATGGACCTGGTGGAACATGCTCCAGGCGGAACCATCAGCTTGAAGGAACTGGAACAGCTCTCTCATGCTTCGCAGGCCACGGTTGCTGGTACGGTAGCGCGTCTCGAGAAAAAAGGTTTTCTGGAGTCAAAAAACGATCCGTCTGACCGGCGCACGAAACTGACCCGGCTGACTAAAAAGGGCCGGGAGGGAATGTATGCCATCCACTGTTACATCCGGCAGTGTGAACGCCGCGTCTTCCGCCCCCTCAGTGACAGTGAAGAACATGAACTCCACGTCCTGCTGAAAAAAGTACGGGACGGAATGCGGTAAGGAGGACTGGTTATGCTTCAGGATATTGCTCCGCATAAATTTGACAACCATTTTGTACCGGGAAAGACCCCGACGGCGGACAGCCCGGTTATTGCCTTTGCCGGCAGAAACGTGTTAGTTCACCCGGACGGCAGGTCAATTGTCCTGCCCCGTGCGAAAGACATCGGTGCCTTCTGGAAACTCAGCTACCTGTTCACCATGGATGACATAGATTATTTCTTCCCGGAAGAGCGCATTCCGGAGACAGACATCCCGGAAGGGTTTGAATATGTCGGCGCCCGTGCTCTGCGCAAGGAGTACTCCCTTCCCCGGGAACAGATGTTCCTGCTGACCACCGGCCTCCATCTTGCCAACTGGTACGACCACAACCGCTTCTGCGGCGCCTGCGGCCATCCAACGCAGATTGATGACAGGGAACGTGCCCTGGTCTGTCCCAAGTGCGGCAATAAGATTTTTCCGCGCATTAACCCCGCTGTTATCGTCGGCATTACCAACGGTGATGAACTGGTTATGACCAAATACGCAAATCGCCCGGGACAGACGGTAACGTACTACGCACTGGTTGCTGGCTTCACTGAGATTGGCGAGACGTTCGAGGAGACGGTTCAGCGCGAGGTTATGGAAGAAGTGGGTCTGAAAGTCAAAAACATCCGCTACTATAAGTCTCAACCATGGGGCTTTGCCGATGATATCCTCGCGGGCTATTTCTGTGACGTGGACGGAGACCCGACCATCACCATGGACCGCCACGAGCTCAAGACTGCAGTCTGGATGAAACGGGAGGACATTTACGGCCAGCCGGACGACTACAGCCTGACCAACGAGATGATGATGCTCTTCCACGACGGGAAAGAGCCCAAAGCCAAATAAGACAGAAAAAGACCGCACCACAGATGGGATGCGGTCTTGACTTTTGTCGTTTACTTTTTGTCGATGAGAACGACACCGCCGTCCTCGAGGTCCCGGCCGGTAATCCAGAGCTTTTCAAGCGGGAGCCACTCATACTGGCCGTAAGTTGCAGCCTTGAGCAGAATGTGTCCGTCGTCGGACTTGTTGTAGCCGTTGATGATGAACCAGTGCCACTCGTACTCGGAAAATTGTTTGTCGTGGTGGTGGAGAATCATGATGGGCAGGGGCATGCCCTTGTCAATCTGCTCGACAATCCGCTCTCCGGCCTCGGGCCACGCAATAGCCTTGTGCACTGCGCGCATACCAATGATGGGCGATTCACCGGTTAGTTCATTCCGGTCATCGAGGTAATTCTGAAACCCGTCCATCCAGGTCTCCAGCTTGTTGATGCCCATCCAGCGGGGATGGAGGTAGGGCTTCATAATATTGGAAAAGTCGATGTATTTCTTCTTGTCCAGTTCCTCAACCGGGAATGGAATTAAGCTTTGAGCTCCATAATACTTGGCAAGGTAAATACAGATGTCGCAGGCCGCAAGTGCGCCGCAGCCGCCGAGGTTCATCATGGGGTCGGTGAGCCAGTCCTGATTTCCGCCGTAGGAGCCGTCGATCTCAAAATAGGGGAGTTCACGAATCATAGTGATTACCTTCTTGATCTCTTCTTAATAAGTATTAGTTTATGGATATGAATTTGTGGATGAAAAATTATTTTAACTACTATAACGCAATTCTGTGAGATTCTCAACACTATGTTACATTTGTCAAATAGTGTGAACTTGTTCTGTTAAAGTGGATGTGTTATGATTGGTGAAACAAACGGCTAGAGTCATCTAACCGCATTTTTTACAGGTTGCAGGTTAGCAACAACTAACATCAGTTATCAAAAGCTAACGGAATCTTGTCTATTAGAAAGTGAGGGACACGGATATGATGCCTTTGGCGTTTGGGGATGTTGGAACATCCTATACCATTCAGAGAGTGAGCGGGACTCCCGAGGTCCGCAAGCATCTTGAAAATTTGGGCTTTGTACAGGGTGCAGAGGTCAAGATCATCAACACTCTGAACGGAAATATCATTGTCAACGTAAAAGAGACTCGAGTTGCCATCAATGAAGACATGGCACGCAAAATCATGATTTGATCTGGAGGAGACTTGTTTTTATGAGAACTATGAAAGATGTTAAAGTCGGTGAAGACGTCGTTGTCAAACGCCTCCACGGAGCCGGCGCGGTAAAACGTCGTTTCATGGACATGGGCCTGACCAGAGGAACTAAAGTTCATGTACGGAAAGTAGCGCCTTTAGGCGATCCGGTTGAGGTTACCGTCCGCGGCTATGAACTCTCTCTCCGCAAGGCCGATGCAGAAATGATTGAAATCGAGTCTGTGGAGGAGTAATATGGCAAAAGAAAAGAAACTGGTTATTGCTTTAGCCGGCAACCCGAACTGCGGTAAAACAACGCTGTTTAACGCACTGACGGGTTCCAACCAGTATGTTGGTAACTGGCCGGGCGTAACCGTAGAGAAGAAAGAGGGACAGCTGAAGAAGCACGAGGATGTCACCATTGCTGACCTTCCCGGTATCTATTCTCTGTCTCCCTACACCCTGGAAGAGGTCGTAGCCCGAAACTACCTGATCGGAGAGCATCCGGATGCCATCCTGAATATCATCGACGGAACGAACCTGGAACGCAACCTTTACCTCACAACTCAGATTCTTGAACTTGGTATTCCTGTTGTCATCGCCATCAACATGATGGACGTTGTCAAAAAGAATGGCGACAAGATTGACCTGAAGCAGCTGTCCAAACGGCTCGGCTGCCCCGTTGTTACCATCTCCGCTCTGAAGGGCGAAGGTATCGCCGAAGCGGCAGAGACATGCATCCAGGCTGCTAAGAATCCAGTTTCTATCCCGGTTCATCCATATTCTGAACCGGTAGAAAAAGCGCTCAGCTTTATTACTGACAACGCTCTTCAGGACATTCCGGACAGCCAGAAACGCTGGTTTGCCATCAAGGTGTTCGAGCGGGATGACAAAATTCTTGCCCGTCTCAACCTCGATGCCAAACTTCTGGACCAGATTGAGAAAGTTCGACAGGACTGCGAGACCGAACTGGAAGACGATACCGAGAGTATCATCACCAATGAACGGTATGACCAGATCGGCGTACTCCTGAAAGGAACTTACAAGAAGAAAAATGCGGGACAGCTTTCTACGTCGGACAAAATCGACAAGGTTGTCACCAACCGCTGGGCCGCACTTCCCATCTTCGTCGTCATCATGTTTCTGGTTTACTACATCTCCGTTACCACCCTCGGCGGCTGGGCAACAGACTGGGTAAACGATGGAATCTTCGGTGACGAGGGCTGGCACTTCTTTGGTGTCGGAACTTCCGCTTATACTCAGGCAGCAGATTCGTACGCTGCCAAGCATGTCTTCACTCCTTATGTTGTGAAAACAGTCGACGCCGCGGTGAAAGCCAACGTATCCGGCGCGGACAAAATTCAGGAGACCATTGAAGACGGCTCTTATGATGACTTCACAGAACAGTATGACCTCTACAGCGCAGAGCTGACGGCCTCAGGATACGATATTTCGAAAGTCTGCGACCCGGCCATAGAAAATGCGCCGGCGAAGTCAGACTATGGAATCTGGGTTCCCAGCCTTCCGGCTCTTTGTAACCGCGGACTGGATGCGGCACACTCACCGCAGTGGCTGCACAGCCTGTTGGTCGACGGTATTATCGGCGGTGTTGGTTCTGTCCTTGGATTCCTGCCGCAGTTAATCGTCCTGTTCTTCTTCCTGGCATTCCTGGAGTCCTGCGGATATATGGCCCGAGTTGCTTTTGTACTCGACCGTATCTTCCGAAAGTTTGGACTTTCCGGTAAATCGTTTATCCCCATGCTTATCAGTACCGGATGTGGTGTTCCTGGTATCATGGCCTCCCGTACCATCGAGAGTGAACGAGACCGGCGTATGACCATTATGACCACAACGTTTATGCCGTGCTCGGCAAAGACGTTAATTATCGCCATGGTTTCCACAGCGTTGTTCGGCGGTGCCTGGTGGGTTGCTCCGAGTGCTTACTTCCTCGGAATGGCCTCCATCATCATCTCCGGTATTATGCTGAAAAAGACCAAGCCGTTTGCCGGTGACCCCGCTCCGTTCGTTATGGAGCTTCCGGCATACCACTGGCCGACACTTGGAAACCTGTGGAAAAGTGTCTGGGAGCGTGCTTCCTCCTTCCTGAAGAAGGCCGGAACCATTATCCTTCTCGCTTCCATCTTCATCTGGGTCGGCACTCACTATGGCATGATCAACGGCCACTTCGGCTATGCTGACTTCAACGGTATGGACATGCTTAATGCTTCCGTACTCGGTGCCATCGGCAGTGTTGTCCGTTATATCTTCATTCCTCTTGGATTCGGCGGAACCATCCATGCAGCTGAGGGCGGCATCGGCGCCACCATCGCAACAGTTATGGGTCTCGTTGCCAAAGAGGAAGTTGTCGGAGTATTCGGCGTCATTGACTTCAAGGGCCTCACCGCTCTTGCCGGTTATTCCTACCTTGCCTTCAACCTTCTCGCAGCTCCGTGCTTCGCAGCAATCGGTGCCATGCGCAGAGAGATGAACAACGCAAAGTGGACCTGGTTCGCCGTACTCTATCAGATTACTTACGCGTATGCAATAGCCCTTATGATCTATCAGTTCGGTTCGGCTATTCAGGGCAATATCCATGTTGTTCCGTTTATCTTCGCCGTTCTGGTTCTCGGATTTATTCTTTACATGCTCTTCCGTCCGTATCATGAGTCCACTACTCTGAATACCACGGTCGACATCCGTTCGAAGAAAGAAAAACGGGAACAGAAAAAGGCCGTGAAAGCGTCCTGACCGTCTGGGCGATGCAGTTTTCTTTTCTGAATTGAGGTGTGTTTTATGAATGCAGCTTCCTGGATTATTTTTGCAGTTATTGCCGCCATTGTGGTCGCCATTGTGATCAAACTGGTCCGCGACCGGAAATCGGGCGCCTCAGGCTGTGAATACTGTGCCAGCAGCGGTAATTGCCCCGTGCATGCAGCCGGAAAGAGCTGTAACCATCCGGTACAGAAACAGAAATAATATCACTCTGAAAGGAGCGGTTCCATCGGTAGATGGGACCGCTCTTTTTTGTTATACTGAAACCGGACATTGTTTATTCTTGCTATAGGAGGGAAGAATATGAAAAAGCACGCAAAAGGACTGCTGTCAGTCTTTCTGTCTCTGGCCTTTGTCTTTACACTGATCTGGCCGACAGTTGTTATGGCTGCTCCTGCAGATCTTCTCAGTGCCAGGGCGACTGGAACCGCCTTGGAAGACCGCAGCCGAGACTTCGACTTCGGGTGGAAGTTCCATCTCGGCGAAGCGGACGGCGCAGAGGCAGAGAGCTACAACGACAGCAGCTGGAAGGATGTCAACCTTCCGCACGACTACAGCATTGAGCAGGCTTACACGAAGTCGGCTCAGGGTGAGAGCGGATACCTGCCGGGGGGAATCGGCTGGTACCGCAAAACATTTACACTGCCTGAACGTGATACCGGGAAACGATTCCGTGTAGACTTTGACGGAGTTTACATGAATTCCACTACATACATCAACGGGCACAAGCTTGGAGACAATAAGTATGGCTACTCTCCGTTCTCTTTTGACATTACCAAGTATGTCAAAGCAGGAGAGCCCAATACTATTGCGGTCAGAGTGGACAACAAACTGCCGTCCAGCCGCTGGTACTCCGGAAGCGGAATTTACCGCGACGTCAAGCTGACGGTAACGGACCCGGTTCATATTGCCAAAGACGGTGTCGTAGTAACCACTCCGGATCTCGCACAGAATGCCAAAGACGGCCGTACTGTTATTGCCACCACTGTGGACAACGACACGTCCTCAGAAGCTAAAGTACAGCTTCGGCAGACCATCACCGGAAACGGATACAATAAAACGGCAACTTCGGTGCCTTTCCGTGTTCATCCGGGCAGTGGATCGACCGTTAGAATGGAACTTGGGGTTGACTCCCCGAAGCTCTGGACTCCGGACAGCCCGAACCTGTACCAGCTCAAAACGGAAATTCTGGTCAACGGCAAGACCGTCGATGAGATTTCCACTGACATCGGCTATCGCTGGTTCAATGTCTCCAACACCAAGGGACTGTTCCTGAATGGTCAGCCTATTAAAATTAAGGGCGTCTGCCTTCATCACGACCAGGGTGCCATCGGTGCAAGAGCCAACCGCACGGCGATTGAGCGGCAGTTACAGATTATGAAACGGATGGGATGCAATGCCATTCGGACCAGCCACAATCCGCCGTCAGCGCATCTCATTGATCTTGCCAATAAGTATGGCTTTATGATTAGTGACGAGATTTACGACGGCTGGCATGCCGCCAAGAACGGCAACTTTCACGATTTCTCAGAGTCGTTCAACAAGAAAATTCCGAAGGACAACGAACTCATTGGGGCATATCCGGGAGAGACCTGGGCGGAGTATTCTCTGAAGTCTGCCGTTAAGCGGGACCGCAATGCTCCGAGCGTCTATAACTGGGACCTGGGCAACGAGGTTGAAGGTGCGGCTGTCGGCGTTGCCTATGACCGTGACTGCAAGAAGCTTATCCAGTGGACTCAGGATGTAGACAATACCCGTATTGTCTCCACGGCGGACAGCCTGCTGAAATATTATGACAAGATAGAAGTACCGGACCATACGAATATTGCAGATATGCAGACGAAAGCCGGCGGCATGGTCGGCGGCAACTATGTCCATGGAAATGTCATGGATGCCATCCATAAGAAACATCCGGACTGGGCGTTCTACTCTTCCGAGGAGACTTCCGCTATTAACAGCCGCGGTGTCTATAAACACGGACAGGATAATAAGACACACCAGTTGAGTGCCTATGATGAGAATAAGGTCTCCTGGGGCAAAACAGCGGCTGAGGCCTGGTATGACTCAGGATGTAGACAATACCCGTATTGTCTCCACGGCGGACAGCCTGCTGAAATATTATGACAAGATAGAAGTACCGGACCATACGAATATTGCAGATATGCAGACGAAAGCCGGCGGCATGGTCGGCGGCAACTATGTCCATGGAAATGTCATGGATGCCATCCATAAGAAACATCCGGACTGGGCGTTCTACTCTTCCGAGGAGACTTCCGCTATTAACAGCCGCGGTGTCTATAAACACGGACAGGATAATAAGACACACCAGTTGAGTGCCTATGATGAGAATAAGGTCTCCTGGGGCAAAACAGCGGCTGAGGCCTGGTATGACAATATTACCCGCGACTATGACGCGGGCCAGTATGTCTGGACCGGCTTTGACTATCTTGGCGAGCCGACTCCATGGAACTCAGAAGTAACAGTTCCGCGTCAGGGCTTCCCGGCACCGAAGTCTTCCTACTTCGGAATTGTCGACCTGGCGGGATTCCCGAAAGACTCCTACTACTTCTATGAGTCCCAGTGGAATACACAGCGCAACACCCTGCATATTCTTCCGCAGTGGAATGAAAACGTTGTGGAAAAAGATAAAAACGGAAACGTACAGGTCGTGGTCTACTCCAATGCGAAGAGCGTAGAGCTGTTCTTCACGCCGAAAAACGGTGGAAAGAAAGTCTCTCTTGGTAAGAAGACGTTCACCACGAAGAAGAGCGACACCGGCGAGTACACCTATCAGATCTACGAGGGACCAGGCAAGTCAGGCAAAGAGTATGAGAACCTCTATCTGACCTGGAATGTCCCCTATGCTGATGGCACACTCACGGCTGTTGGTTACGACGCAAACGGCAAGGTTATTCACGACACAGACGGAAACAGCTCAGTGTCCACAACAGGACCGGCTGCAAAACTTCAGGCTGACGTCTATGGAAACCGCCAGGCGATTCACGCGGACGGAAAGGACCTCGCTTATATTGAAGTGACCATTACTGACGCACAGGGCCGGATGGTTCCTGACGCATGCAATAAGATTACCGTTACAGTAAACGGTAAACCGGCTAAGCTGGTTGGTGTCGATAACGGTAACGCTAACGACATGCAGTCGTTCCAGGACAACAACCGGAAAGCATTTAACGGTAAGTTCCTGGCTATTGTTCAGTCGACTGGACAGAAAGGGCCGTTTACGGTCACGCTGACTTCAGATGGACTTCAGGGAGCATCGGTACAGCTGGATGCCAAATAGACAGAAAAAGTAAACTGATAAAATAAACGACAAAAGGCCGCAAATCGGGAGATTTCTTCTCCTGGCTGCGGTCTTTTTCCTGTATAATGAAACTGTTTTTATAGAATCTTTTGGAAAAGTAAAGTGTAAGGGGAGCAGAACAGTGGAGTCACTGAGACAAGAGATATCGGCTGCCGCAAAAGGGGATATGGAGGCCTTTAACAGACTGTATGAGTATTCGTATTCTACAGTGGAAAAGGAATGCCTGCGGGTGCTGCACAACTCTATTGATGCCGAGGATGCCGTTCAGGAGTCCTACCTGCGAATTTATAAGAGACTCGGCTCTCTGAAGGACCCGGATAAGTTTCTGAGCTGGTGCCGTACCATTGCCCACAATGAGGCTGTCAGTTATATCCGAAGTCGCAAGGCGGACAAGGATGACCTGAAACCACCGGCTTCGGACGAACAGTATTCCGGGATGGATGCAGTAGATGATGAGAGTCAGGTTGTGAATCCGGAGGAGCGGGCGGAACAGCAGATGGTCCATGACCTGCTGCAAAAAGCACTCGACGAAATTCCACCGCAGCGTGCCATGTGTCTGGCCCTGCATCAGCAGGGCTACAACTACCAGGAAATAGCCTCTCAGCTCTCCATTCCTCTGGGTACGGTAAAGAGTAATATTTTCTACGCTAAACAGGCCATGCGTGAAGCCATTCAGAAAGTGGAAAAACAGGAAAATGTTCAAATCTTTGGCTTTACCCTGGTGCCTGTTGGTGGAACCGTTCAGATCAAAATGGAGCCGCCGAAGGGGACAGGCTTTATTCAGGCCGATGTCTGGGACTCCGTTGCTCAGAATATTTCTACGGCCCCTGCGGCACGCGGCTCTATGTGGAAAAAGATTGTGGCGATTGCCGCCGCTGTGTTAATCATTGCCGGTGGAATTATCTTCGCGGTGAATCGCGCGGGGAGGGCAAACCTGGAAAAACGGCCGGAGACAAGCTCTGTGTCTCAGGGTGTGAGACAGAGTAATACGACAGCTGCACAGATGCTGGCACCGTCTAGACGAGCTGGTGCAGCGGCCGGTGAGAATACAGGCCGGTCAGCGCAGAGGGAAGCTCCGCCAGCTGCCACAGCAAGGCCGTCAAGAGTTGAGCAGCCGGTGACAGCGGCGCCGACCACAGCAGAAGTTTATACTAATGAAGGGCGTAATTTCAGAAACGTCTTTTAAAAAACAAACCGATCTTACCATATTGGTAAGATCGGTTTTTGAATGATTTAAATGTTATATGATTCCATAAGAGCAGTTTAAAGAATCAATATTGGAAATATCTATAGATTTATTATAAGTCCCAGGTGCCAGCGTTATTTTGACGAAGCAGCGGTTTGGCAGACCGTTTTGAACTGCTGGGTTGATACCTTTAGCCTTACCACAAAGTTTCATTGGCTTCTTCATTGCAGATGGAGTTCCTTCAGCCAAAAGTTTACCGTTAACCGTGAACTTGATTTGAGAAAAACCAGTTACTGTGGCCGGCGAAGAGCCTCGATTGCTCAGTGTAGCCAGAATAACTACATTATTATTCTTGTCTTTATAGACTAGAAATGGCTCTAAAGAGATCTTGTTCCCTGAGTAGGTGTATTCAAGGTCTGACAGCCAGGAAAAAGTGGATGTGATGGCCAGGCTTTGAGGTGAGAGGGAGGCATCTGAATGAACGTCTCCAATATCAAGGTTAATAATCTCTCCTTTTTCTACATTCTGGGGATCCACTGTAGCTAAACCAGTTTTGATAATGCTGGCTGTAGTGGAACCAATAGTATTGAGTCGGTTTATACCAGCTTCTATATCTGGATCCTGTACCATTTCATGTACTATCTCTGGATGTCCATTCATTGTCTCCTGAACAATGACAGGTACTTCATTGAGATGAGCTAGAAGATAAAAATCTGTTTTGGCTAACCGTGCGACTTCTTGAGTGGCAGAATGACTGCTGAGGCTGCTGGCGCGGGCTGGAACTGCTGAGATAGAGAATGCTATCAGAAGTGCCAGAGTTATACTTAAAATGCTTTTTCTCTTTTTCACTGTTTTTTCCTACTTTCTTCGTTTTAAATTACACTTTTTGCTATTATACACGACAACCTGGAAAATAGGAACGGTTCGTTAAAACCGCCCCTCTTTTTGCTCCTGATGTGAAGCAGTGTTATCAGTTATACCTTAGTTCAGCCGCTCCGGAAACTTTTCAAGGTGAATTTCTTTGCACAGAAAAAGATGGATATATACACCTTCTGACAGGAAAAGTCAAGAATTCGTCTCGGCTAAAACTGCACAAATCTGGTATCATAGATAGGCATGAAAGGAGAGACTCCATGAATACCCTGCTCTTGGTTCTCGGCGCGGTGCTCTGCACATTCCTCTGGGGCGGCGCATTTCCGGGAATTAAAATTGGATACAACCTGCTCAGCATTGGAGCGGGAGACACCTTTCAGCAGATCCTGTTTGCCGGCTACCGCTTCACTCTTGCGGGCATCCTTGCCTGGATTATCGGCTGTATTCTCAACCGCAGACTGCTCATCCCGCACCGCGGTGCCTGGCATAAAGTGTTCATTCTCTCCCTGGCCCAGACGGCAGTTCAGTATTTTTTCTTCTATATTGGCCTGGCCCACACCACGGGAGTCCGTTCTTCCATTATTGAGGGCTCTGCCGCGTTCTTTGCACTGCTCATTGCCTCGCTCGGCTTCCACCAGGAGAAGCTCACGGCACGGAAAATTATCGGCGTCATCATCGGCTTTGCCGGCGTGGTGCTCATTGAGACCGGCGGGAGCGGCATGGACTGGAAGTTTAACCTCCTCGGCGACGGCATGATTCTCATTGCCACTCTCTGCTCTGCCTTTTCTTCTGTATTTTTGAAGCGATTCACCCGTGATGAAGAGCCGTTCACCATGTCCAGCTGGCAGTTCTTTATTGGAGGTCTTATGCTCACAGCCGCTGGTGCAGTCGGAGAGTACGCAGCCGGTGGACGGATGAACATATTCTCAATCGCCGGGAAAAATGGGAATATGGGGAAAGCCGTACTGGTCCTGCTGATTCTCGCGGGAATTTCGGCAGTGGCGTACTCTGTGTGGGGCGTTCTGCTGAAGCACAACCCAGTGTCGAAAGTTACGGTCTATAACTGTC
>CAYRKX010000028.1:0-29371 GCA_964425185.1 uncultured Eubacteriales bacterium | reverse complement strand
GGAACTTGAGGTTACTGATGTTTCCTGTCAGGAACGAAACATAGGTGGCGGTCGGTCCAATCATGGATGTATAGAGTATATCTTCTCCCACTCCGCCAAGGGCGGTAATTAAGAACAGAGTTGCTGCGGAGAGAAAAGCTTTGGCAGTCGGCCAGGCATGAAGATGCAGGCTGATGGCAACCGGGATAAGCATAAATACAACAAAGGCAATAATATCCCATGTCAGACCAAGACGGTGAGTCTGGTCATTGTACTTTTTCTCGATGCCGGTAATTCTCTCGACTCCGTTTTCGTCCGTATAGACTGCTGCGTTTTTCTTTTTGCTCATTCTCAATACCTCCATTCCAGCATGGCGATGTCGGTCGGAAGGAATTTTCCGAGAATACAGACAACGAGCATGGCAGCGAACATGGCAATCGGCATGGATAAGGTCTCCAGCCAGTGATTCGGATGTTTCTTATTAATGGCCATGAGAATTAACATGACGCCAACGGAAACCACCAGTGCGCTGATGGATAAGACACCTGCGCCATCTCCTAAAATTGCTTTATCGCCGACGCCGGTAATGGCCTTGGCCGCAAACGCCGCCATCAGACCAATAAAGGCTGCGCCGGAGAGCGCATTGCCGAGGACCTTATTCTTTTTACCGGAGTTCTCCGCTTTACCGCCAACATTCTGAATGTGACGGGTCAGGAAAATGGCGATGACCAGTGGCAGAACCGAACCGGTTGTCATAACCCAGGCAGCCGTTGCAAACGCTTTTGGTGAAGTTACCGGAACAGCGAGTCCGCCTTTTGCCCCAACGGCTTCCAGTGCGGTAATAGCTGCCGGCACCTCATAGGTAACAGAGCCAATGACAGAAAGGCGAATCCAGGGAAGGACAATTCCCAGTGCGCCGGACAGGGCAACAATTGTCATGACAATGGCAATGGCTCCTGGAATACTGAACAGAGCGGCCTGTGTCGCCGTCTGTTTCATCGTGGTTCCGCTGACTCCGAGTTCTTTCCCCCGCCGGACGGCGCGGACGAGGAAAAAGATGGAATCGGCCAGAACAAACAGGACTACAATTCCGGCCACAATGAACATGAACTGGTCGGTCTTGAAATCCGAAAAGTTGAAATGCATTTCCTCTCCTCCTTTTCTCTGGCAACGCAATAAAGTAATACCACACTAAAATTATCATAGATTGGATAAATTGGCAATTGCGGCAATAGGAAGCAGACTGCATAAATTCCAACGTAAAGGCAAAAATGAACATTGACATTAATTTGTTTTCATTTTATAATTCTAAACGTTGACGGCAATGGGGTCGTTACACCATTAGGTGTAGTATACCCCATTGCCTTTTTTCATTTTATCCATCAAATTTGTTACTACCAGATTGGAGAAGACAGTATTATGAAAAATCAGCATCTCAACGACGTACTGGAAACTGTTAAGAAGAGAGACGGAAATCAGCCGGAATTCGTACAGGCTGTTACCGAAGTTTTCTCTACCCTTGATCCAGTAGCTGAGTCTCGTCCTGACCTCGTAAAGGCCGGCGTATTCCAGAGAATCGTAGAGCCGGAGAGACAGATCATCTTCCGCGTACCGTGGTATGATGACAACGGCAATGTACAGGTTAACCGTGGTTTCCGTGTACAGTTCAACTCCGCTATCGGCCCGTACAAAGGTGGTCTTCGTTTCCATCCTTCTGTTTATATCGGCATCGTTAAGTTCCTCGGTTTCGAGCAGATCTTCAAGAACTCTCTTACCACTCTCCCGATGGGCGGCGGTAAAGGCGGTTCCGACTTTGATCCTAAGGGCAAATCCGACGCAGAAGTTCAGCGTTTCTGCCAGAGCTTCATGAGCGAGCTGTATCGTCACATCGGTCCTGACGAGGATGTTCCTGCTGGTGACATCGGTGTCGGCGGCCGTGAGATCGGTTATCTCTTCGGTGAGTACAAGAAACTTTCCGGTCAGTGGGACGGCGTTCTTACTGGTAAGGGCCTTGACTTCGGTGGTTCTCTTGCCCGTACTGAGGCTACTGGTTACGGCGTCTGCTACTACACTGATGAGATGCTGAAGGCTAACGGCAAGGGATTCGACGGCCAGACCGTAGTTATTTCCGGTTCCGGTAACGTTGCCATCTATGCCTGCGAGAAAGCAACTCAGCTCGGTGCTAAAGTTGTTACCATGTCTGACTCCAACGGTTATGTTTACGATAAGAACGGAATTGATCTCGACCTCGTTAAACAGCTCAAGGAAGTTGAGAGAAAGAGAATCAAAGAGTACGTTGTTACTCATCCGGAAGCCGAGTATCATGAGGGCTGCAAAGGCGTTTGGACTGTTCCCTGCGACATTGCTCTTCCTTGCGCTACTCAGAACGAGATCGATGGCGAGTCCGCTAAAGAGCTCGTTAAGAACGGCTGCTACGCTGTAGCTGAAGGTGCAAACATGCCTTCCACTCCGGAAGCCATCGAAGTTTACCAGGCTAACAACCTTCTCTTCGCTCCGGCTAAGGCTGCCAACGCCGGCGGTGTTGCTGTATCTGGTCTTGAGATGTCCCAGAACTCCATCCGTTACAGCTGGACATTTGATGACGTTGATGCTAGACTTCATAATATCATGCAGGATATTTTCCAGTCCTGCGACGACGCAGCAAAAGAATTTGGACAGGACGGCAACTACATGGCCGGCGCTAACATTGCAGGCTTCCTGAAAGTTGCTGAGGCTATGAAGGCTCAGGGTAATGTATAACAACAAGAATCTCATTTTACCAGAGGGATATCAGTCACTTCTCTCTCTCAAAGACACACAGAAAGCAACAGAATACGTCAGAGGACGTTTTCAGACGAATCTCGGAAAGGTGCTCCATCTCAACCGGATCACCTGCCCGCTTTTCGTCACCAAAGCCAGCGGCATTAACGACGACTTGAACGGCGTTGAGCGTAAAGTTGAGTTCGACATGAAGAATGTCGACGGCACCGCACAGGTTGTCCAGTCGCTCGCCAAGTGGAAACGTACTGCTCTTGCCAAGTACGGGTTTGAACCCGGCGAAGGTATTTACACCAACATGTCTGCCATCCGCCGTGACGACGACGTTGACACTCTCCACTCTATGTATGTAGACCAGTGGGACTGGGAGCGCGTCATCACCAAAGAGGACCGCAACAAGGCATTTCTCGAGCATATCGCCCGCCGCGTTGTCTGCGCTCTTGCGGATACTCAGGAAGAAGTCAACTGGGCTTTTCCGCAGATTAACGGCAATGTTGAGCGTGAAACCTTCATTATCACCACGCAGGAACTGGAAGACATGTATCCTGATCTCACTCCGCGGGAACGAGAGAACAAGATTGTTGAAGAGCATAAGACCGTCTTCATCGAGGAGATCGGCGACTATCTCAAGAGTGGAAAGAAACATGACGGACGCGCTCCGGACTATGACGACTGGAAGCTCAACGGAGACCTCTTCCTCTGGAATGATGTCATCGGCTGTGCGGAAGAAATTTCCTCCATGGGAATCCGCGTCGATGCAGATTCTTTAAAGAGACAGTTAAAGATCTGTAATGCAGAAGATCGTCTTCAGTATCCTTACCATAAGGGCATTGTTGACGGCACCCTTCCCCTCACCATCGGTGGTGGAATCGGTCAGTCCCGTGTCTGCATGTACATGCTGAAAAAAGCTCATATCGGCGAGGTTCAGGTATCCATCTGGCCGGACGATATGGTCAAAGAGTGTGCAGACCACGGCATTACGCTGTTAACTTGATCATACAGAACTTAAAAGAACGGACATTGCAAAATGTCCGTTCTTTTTTGCGCCTTTTTCGTATAATCAAAAGTGAAAAGACTTGTATCGGAGGTGCATTTACCTAAGTTTGATCAATGGTGGGAACGATCGGTCATCTACCAGATCTGGCCCAAAAGTTTTTGTGACAGCAATGGGGACGGCATTGGAGATATCCAGGGAATCATCTCCAAACTGGACTACCTAAAAGAGCTCGGCATTGACATTGTCTGGCTCTCCCCTCTCTATGCCAGCCCCGACCGCGACAACGGCTACGACGTCAGCGACTATTACGCCATCTCTCCCAGGTACGGAACCATGGAAGACTTTGACACATTGCTGTCCGAAGTACACAGACGCGCCATGCGCCTGGTCATGGACATAGTACTCAACCATTCCAGCCGGACTTAAACTGGTCCAATCCGGTGCTGCGCGAAGAGCTTATCTGCCGGACAAAGAAGAGAGCTGCAGGAAAATCCTGCAGCTCTTTTTTCAGCGTCCGCCTCCGCCGAATCCACCGCCGGAGAATCCCCCGCCGCCGCCAAAGGAAGTAAATCCTCCCAGGCCGGACGACGCAGACTCCGAAGGCATTCCGTCAACATACCCCGAGTATGTTGCGGTGGAGACGTGATCCATCATATTCAAAAAGTAGAACACATCGAAAGCGTCCCAGTCCGGGTAATAAGCCCCATGATCTTCTGTTGGTGCAGCAAAGTATCCTGGCAGAATATCCTTAAACTCCTTTGCTACCTCATCGGCAATGCCAAACAGGGCAGCGAAGATAAGATAGTCTTTCCAGAGTCCGACGTCCCGCGCCTGGCGTTCATTAATGATGGTAAAGTCTTTTAGATACTTTTTAAAGCCCATCATGGAGACGGCACGTTCCGCTCCGTGTTCAGTCAGTCCACTGACCTCCTGGTGCGTAAGCAGGACTCGCTTCGGGACCAGACCGATGTCACCGTTGTCTGTGCCAGTCTCTCTGCCCGCAAAGTCTACTGCATTATAGAATTCCTCTATGTGGTCATAATTGCCCTTAGACCAGTTGTAGAGCTCTTTTTCCTGCAGCTTATGGTCCTCTCCAGAAGCCTGCTGCAGAATATCCCACAGTTTCTGCTCTGGAGACGACAGTTCCATGTCTGGATTTCCAAAGGAAATCTCCGCCTGGCTCTTTTCGCCAAAGAGGCTCCAGCGGCCGCTCTCTTTCCGGTCGATGCGAATCCATCCATGTTCAAACCATTTGAGCAGATATGCCGACATAATTCTGCTGTCCGGCACGTGCGATTCAACGGCCTGTAAAACCAGATATGTCTCTTCCAGGCTGCCATCAAACGGAAGTTCTCGACTGTAGGGCGGGTCTTTCAGCTTAGACCGGTCTACATTCCCTGTTACCAGTGCAGGATCATTGCGCCGGCCGCGGCCGATGAAGAAGAACGCAGCAATGATAGCAATCAGTGCACCTATGCCGAGGATTTCCCAGGCGCCGAGGCCGCGGTCATGGGAGTAGTCACTGTGCCGCATGGCTTTTTTCTGAATCGAGGCAAAGGACTTTTTAGACTTTGCCGTCGGAGTAAACAGTCCATCAGTATACCGTACAAGGATATTACAGTAGTTTACGTCCCCGCTGGACTGGGTCACAACGGCACCAGACTGCAAGTCGAGCTGACCTTGATATCCAAAGCCCCACATGGCTGTGTTGTTTTTGGTAAATGCCTCCGGGCCGGTAATGGTCACTTTGACCCGCTCCGGTTTGGAACTCAGGCCTTCATTGACAAAGCGGACATTAAACCCGTCATAGCCGTCAGTGTAGTCCTGAACCATATTGGTCATCTCATAGGAAATCTTATACCGGTGATGTCCCGAAGATCCTACACCCCAGCACAGTTCAAGGTCTCCATCATCGTTTTCATGGATGCCGCTTCGTCCGGCTTTCCGGGACCGGCTTGCATTGACATTCCAGTCGGTTCCCATAGAAATAAACTTTTTTCCGGAGTTCAGATCTTCAGCCTGGAAATGTAGGATTTTCATAGTACCGAGATTGCTCTTGACGGTATAGAGTTCCGTCCAGTCGTCCGGCACTGTGACATCCCAGATTTCTGAGATTTTGGCATTTCCTTTATGGTCCAGTCTGGCGGTTATGTCTATGGAGTGTATCGCCCCTGGGGAAGCGGAAACAGGAACCATAAGACAGGATACGAAGAGGAGTACTGCGAAGAGAACCGCAGCAATGCGGTATGATGTATGTTTCATGCTTCAGCGTCTCATAAAAGGCATGTCCTTCTTGCGGTCCTCGGTCTCCAGGTAAGTGCGCGTCTGGTAGTGCAGCATACCGGCAATGATACTGTCCGGGAACTGTCGGATCATCCGGTTCAGACGGGTTACTATGTCGTTATAGATCATGCGAGCCAGACGGACGTTCTCCTCGTACTGCTTGACGCCGTTCATGGTGTTCTGGTACATGTCAGTCGCCTTCAGGTCAGGATAGGCCTCCCCTACCGCGATAAACTTGTCCATAGCCTCCGTGAGAATATTCTCCTGCTTCTGCGCATCTTCCGCAGAAGACTGGGACGTAACCGGTTTTCTCTGTTTCATAACATCCATAAGGGTGTTGTACTCGTGCTCATCGTACTGTTTAGTGAGATCTGCCAGGGCACCGAGGGCATCCCAGCGGGTGTTCTGCTGTACGCCGATCTGTGACATGGCATTGCCGCAGAGCTCGTCTAAATACACAAGTTTTCTCTGAACAGAAATACCCCAGATAATGAGCAGAACGATAACAGCGGCAATAATCAGCCAACCCCACCAAGTCATAGTTGTACCTCCTACAGGTATTAGTCAAACGGGAACAGACCCTTTTCCGCCATCTTCTGCATGGACAGCATAACGCCGAGTTTGGCGTGCGGGAAAGTCAGGCCCCCCTGATAGTATACCGCATACGGCTCACGCATTGGGCCGTCTGCGGAAAGTTCAATGGAAGATCCCTGGATGAAATCTCCAGCGGCCATAATAACCAGGTCGTCGTAACCGGCCATTGGTGCGGCAACCGGGGTGACAAAACTGTCGACCGGAGCTGCAGCCTGAATACCGGCGCAGAACGCCTCCATGGCCTCCGGGCTTCCGAGCTCAATGCTCTGAATAATGTCATGGCGCGGCTCGGTTCCGTTCGGGGAGACGTGGAACCCTTTATTCTCATAGGCGTTTGCTACAAAAATAGCGCCTTTCAGGGCAGCCGCTACAACTGTAGGAGCCAGGAAAAGGCCCTGATACAGCTGTGTATTGACTGTCAGGCTGGCGCCGATATCCTGGCCGAGACCTGGAGCACTCAGACGGTTAATGCAGCGTTCAATGCAGGCCTTCGTGCCGCAGATGTATCCACCAGTCGGGGCAATTCCACCGCCAGGGTTCTTAATGAGAGAACCGACAACCATGTCTGCGCCGACATCTGACGGCTCCCGCTCCTCTACAAACTCGCCGTAACAGTTGTCCACCATGACAATAACGTCCGGTTTAATGCCTTTAATGAAAGATATAAGCTCGCCAATCTGGTCAACACTTAGCGTCGGGCGCATGTCGTAGCCTTTGGAGCGCTGAATTTCAACAAGTTTGGTCTTGTCAGTGATGGCATTTCGAATGCCGTCCCAGTCAAAAGAGCCGTCTTCTTTTAGGTCAACCTGCCGGTAAGAGATGCTGAATTCCTTCAACGAGCAGGGCGATTCTCGAAGACCAATAACCTCCTCCAGTGTGTCGTACGGTTTTCCAACAGGAGAGAGCATTTCATCGCCCGGAAGAAGGATAGCCGAGAGTGCTGTTGCCAGAGCATGGGTGCCGCAGGTAATCTGCGTGCGGACCAGTGCAGCCTCGGTGTGGAAAACGTCCGCGTAGACTTTTTCCAGGGTATCCCGGCCGACGTCGTCATGTCCATAGCCGGTGGTGCCGGCGAAGCAGGCCGCAGAAACTTTGTTCTTCTGCATGGCCCGGATGACCTTGGCCTGGTTGTACTCCGCCAGCTTGTCAATTTTGGCAAACCGGTCCTTGAGGCCGTCCAGTATTTCGGCGGAGTAGTTCAACACCGCGGGGCTGATGCCCATGGTCATATACAGTTCCGTTAAGCTGTCCATTCTAAGTCTCCTCACAAGAAAACCCCGAACCGAATCCGATCCGGGGAAAATTATTTTGCCCTCTGCGCGATTTATGCGCCGTAGTCAAACATGATGTTGTAGTCTGTACTGTTCTGGAAGAACGAGTAAGGCATTTCATAATAGTAGTCTGGGTCGCTCTGGGTGAGAATGTGCAGACGGTGGTAATCATAACTTGCGGATGCGCAGTCATAATAATACCGGGTGCCGTTTAAGTCAGGCCTTCGTGCCGCAGATGTATCCACCAGTCGGGGCAATTCCACCGCCAGGGTTCTTAATGAGAGAACCGACAACCATGTCTGCGCCGACATCTGACGGCTCCCGCTCCTCTACAAACTCGCCGTAACAGTTGTCCACCATGACAATAACGTCCGGTTTAATGCCTTTAATGAAAGATATAAGCTCGCCAATCTGGTCAACACTTAGCGTCGGGCGCATGTCGTAGCCTTTGGAGCGCTGAATTTCAACAAGTTTGGTCTTGTCAGTGATGGCATTTCGAATGCCGTCCCAGTCAAAAGAGCCGTCTTCTTTTAGGTCAACCTGCCGGTAAGAGATGCTGAATTCCTTCAACGAGCAGGGCGATTCTCGAAGACCAATAACCTCCTCCAGTGTGTCGTACGGTTTTCCAACAGGAGAGAGCATTTCATCGCCCGGAAGAAGGATAGCCGAGAGTGCTGTTGCCAGAGCATGGGTGCCGCAGGTAATCTGCGTGCGGACCAGTGCAGCCTCGGTGTGGAAAACGTCCGCGTAGACTTTTTCCAGGGTATCCCGGCCGACGTCGTCATGTCCATAGCCGGTGGTGCCGGCGAAGCAGGCCGCAGAAACTTTGTTCTTCTGCATGGCCCGGATGACCTTGGCCTGGTTGTACTCCGCCAGCTTGTCAATTTTGGCAAACCGGTCCTTGAGGCCGTCCAGTATTTCGGCGGAGTAGTTCAACACCGCGGGGCTGATGCCCATGGTCATATACAGTTCCGTTAAGCTGTCCATTCTAAGTCTCCTCACAAGAAAACCCCGAACCGAATCCGATCCGGGGAAAATTATTTTGCCCTCTGCGCGATTTATGCGCCGTAGTCAAACATGATGTTGTAGTCTGTACTGTTCTGGAAGAACGAGTAAGGCATTTCATAATAGTAGTCTGGGTCGCTCTGGGTGAGAATGTGCAGACGGTGGTAATCATAACTTGCGGATGCGCAGTCATAATAATACCGGGTGCCGTTTAAGTCAACACGGTTCCAGGCGTGGTTGCCCTGACGAGGGCTTAAGTTTCCGGTTGTCAGGTCGACAATCTGGCCGCCGACGAGGTAGCTGGTCTTAATTCCTACAGCTCGGGTCAAACGGTAGAACAGGAATGCAAAGCTCTGGCACTGGGCTCGGCCGCCTCTGAGGGCATCATAGTCGGTGTAATATTTCGGAATGCTGACCCGATTTCTGACAACACGGGTGTCGTCATACGGATAGTTCTTGTACAGATAGCTGAAAATCTGGGAGATCTTCTGCTCATCAGTACCTGTGAACTGTTTGGCAAGCTCATTTACTCTCTGGTCTACGTACTGCTCCTGCTCTTTGGTCAGGCGTCTGGCATAGATGATTTTGACCTGTTTGGTTGTGATGACAGGATCCTGCATTTCGTAGAGATCCTCAAAGTACTCACCGGACTTAACCTTGTCAGAACGGAACGGTTCGAGGTTGTGAATAACATTGTCAATGAACTCATCCCAGTCCAGCTTCTGAAGATCTTCTTTGGTAAAATGATGAGAAGAGATGTCTACCGTTGTAGTAAGAATGCCCTTCTCCAGATTCTTTTCTACACGGTTGCAGATGTCCCGGAACTCCTGTGTGGTCATCCAGGTTGGTCTGGTGTTGTCCGGGGTAAATACAGTGGCTGAAGCCGGTACTGCCGCAATGGAAACTACCAGGACAAGGCTGAGCACAATGCCCAGGATTCGTTTTCCTACACGTTTCAATGTGATTCGCTCCTTCTGTCGAGTCTTTTGTTTTATTTTAATTGTAATGGGTAATTTTTAGGAATTCGTGAATTAATGTCTGGCTGTGCGCTTTTTACGGCAGCGGGTAATGTCGGGGCAGCACCAGGCATTTTGTAAACATTGTATTTAATATATCACAGATTGTGTGGAAGGGGCAACTGAAAGCACAAAATCAAGTATTAGCTGATATGTCAAAAATACCCGGGCCTTCGGAATACCGAAAGTTCGGGTAAGAATTTATGGGTTAGATTTTCATATAAGTGAATTCGACTTTTGGAGTGCTCTGTACTTTTCCGTTGTTATAGGTGATGGTTTCGGAAATCGAAGAAAGATTGTTGTTGCTGTCTGTTTCAGAACTCCACTTGTAATCCGTGTCATCGCCTTGAGCATTATAAGTGCTTATATCCCCGTACTGATCATAAGCTGTCGGTGTCAAAATCAAAACAGCCTGATCATTGCTGTAATATATAATTGAACTGATTTTTCCTTCCTTTTGGTTAACCTTAATATAATCTCCAGAAATCTCTTCAGATATTTTCTTGATATTTCCCTGTTTATCATAAGAATAATTCCAGGTCTCTCCCCCGTCTTCTTCAACATTAAAGCTCATTTGTGTCGTATGGTTATTCTTCGATTTAAAAATAAGTTCCCAACCCTGAGCATAGCCATCTAATTTACCATAGTCAAACTTGATCTTTCGAATTTTTCCGGTTCGGACCATGTCATTAAAAGCGACTGATAATAAAGTCAATGTATCATTGTATTCATGAAAGGTACCAAAGTTCCAATTAATGTCGGTATCTGATGATTGATATTTCATCGCATAGGCAAATACGTTATACATTCCAATGTCAAAATCTTCGTAATATTTTTTATCAGACTTATACGTCAGCTGTTTAGATTTTGCATTATAGGTTCCAGTAAACGTGGTCCCGTTTACTTTGATTGTTTTGGGAACATCATTATACAGTTTAGATTCTGCACCAGCTGGAACTACAAACACCATACTGCACACAAACAATAGACTAAGAACCAACAATAATACTTTTTTCATAATATTTCCCCCTTTTTTGACATATAGTCTGAAGCCAGGGGAAAAATGTTCAAACGGTTTCCAAAATCAAGACAATACCAGCAAGAGCCCAGCTGCCAAACCTGACAGCTGGGCTCTTGATCTATTTATCATCAGCTAAACTCATCAAGCCTCTGTATCAAACATCCAGCGACTCGTCTCATCATACAGTTTCTGCACCGTCTCCGGCTTATCATCTCCCGGAAGATCCTGCCCTGCAGGAAGGCCCTGAATGGACAGAACATAAGACAAATTTCGGTAGCTTTCCCGGTAATCTTTTACCTGGTCAGAAATGTCTGGAGTTTCAGCGCCCGGGGCTGCCGGAACCAGCTCATCCCGCTCATAAATACAGTCACCATAGACAATTTTCCACTCGCCGTCACACTTTACCAGTCGAGCGAAAATTCTGGCATAGGAGATCATGTCCATGTCGCAGCCCTGAATGTTAACTCTTGGAGAGAGCATCTGCACCTGTGTCTCCGCTACAGCTCTATCACCGTTGATAAACACAGCAGTGCTGTAAATTTTGTGTCTGGAGCCAGCCCCGTGTGCCTGCTTCGTGCGCTCCCAGTATTCCTTAGCCGGACCGTTAAACCAGGAAACATGAATCTGAGCGTCGTCACTATAGCAGGCGGCCGCCTCATCATAGAGACCGTTGTCCCGGCAGTAGCGCTCATATTCCATCAGTTCCCGAATTTTCATCCGGTCCAGCACAGCGTCCGGATTTTTCTGATCCAGCGGCAGCGTTCTGAAATCTTTAACCTCTGACATAGCACTCACACTTTCTCACAGTCCAAGAACTTTGGTCCCGTTCTCATTCATAATTTTCGACTTGGCCTTTTCCGACAGCGGAAGGCCATCAATGTAATTCCGAGTTTTCGGCATTGGTGCATCTATACGGTATGGATAATCATTGCCCCAGAGAATATGATCTCCTCCAAAGAAGTCAAGGCAGACACGGAAGTCCGGGTCAATTTCCGGTTTGGCATTTTCGTCTGCCGGAATCATACCGCTTGGCATAACATACATCTTGCGGAAATAGTCCGAAATTTTGTAGTTCAGTTTTTCTTTGGCCAGATTTCCCATAACCATATCAAGACGGTCAAAGTAGTATGGAATCATCTCACCCCAATGGCCCATAATCAGTTTCAGGTCCGGATGACGGTCCAGGAGTCCGGACACCACCAGTCTGAGGTACGCAATTCCGGTTTCATAATGCCAGCCAATAGCCGACCCTTCCATTAAAATGGAGAGAATGGGGTCAATATTCTGACCTTCGTAGTACGCATGCTGAACGTCTTCCTTGACGTCAGTCGGGTGGAGAATAACGGGGACGCCAAGCTCCTCGGCCGCGGCCCAGATCGGCTCAAACCGCGGCTCGTCCAGGAACTCTTTGCCGGCGTACGTAGCTTTCATTCCCGCACCGCGGAATCCGAGTTCGTTAACGCACCGTTTCAGTTCCGCTGCGGCCGCCTTGGGATCATCCACAGGAAGTGTGGCAAAGCCAATGAAGCGGTCCGGATGCTTACAAATTTCTCCGGCCAGCCAGTCATTTGCCTTCCGACAGGCGTCAACCGCCATAGATGCGGGCAGATCCTGCGGTGCATTGTCGCCGTAAATGAGGACCTGAATGTCCACGCCGTTGGCATCCATCCAGGCAATCCGCTTCTCGCCGAGGAGTCCGGACACCACCAGTCTGAGGTACGCAATTCCGGTTTCATAATGCCAGCCAATAGCCGACCCTTCCATTAAAATGGAGAGAATGGGGTCAATATTCTGACCTTCGTAGTACGCATGCTGAACGTCTTCCTTGACGTCAGTCGGGTGGAGAATAACGGGGACGCCAAGCTCCTCGGCCGCGGCCCAGATCGGCTCAAACCGCGGCTCGTCCAGGAACTCTTTGCCGGCGTACGTAGCTTTCATTCCCGCACCGCGGAATCCGAGTTCGTTAACGCACCGTTTCAGTTCCGCTGCGGCCGCCTTGGGATCATCCACAGGAAGTGTGGCAAAGCCAATGAAGCGGTCCGGATGCTTACAAATTTCTCCGGCCAGCCAGTCATTTGCCTTCCGACAGGCGTCAACCGCCATAGATGCGGGCAGATCCTGCGGTGCATTGTCGCCGTAAATGAGGACCTGAATGTCCACGCCGTTGGCATCCATCCAGGCAATCCGCTTCTCGCCGAGGTCTGTGAGCGGGCTCGCCTTGACGAACTTCCGCCCGGCCTCCAGCCGCTGTTTTTCTATAGGCGATGCACTTTTTTCTGCATAGTCGTAGCAAAGGTCTACCAGGTCCGGACAAACATAGTGTTCTTCAAAAGTCATCAATTTTCCCGCAGTATTCATAGCCATTCTCCTTCCGTAGAATGTTTATCGTTCAAAATGTGAATCCAAATTTCTGTTGATCTGCTTCAGCATCTGCAACAGCTGAGCCTTATCTTCTTCTGAAAATCCTTCCGTCAATATGGTCTCGAGGGAATCAATACGGTTCTCGTTCTCATCGGCAAGCTTCCGTCCGCTGTCTGTCAGCAGAATTTTCTTTCCCCTGCTTCGTCGGATGGGCTCGCGGTACACATATCCTTTATCCTCAAGAGCGTTGACAACGTGAATCATGCTCGGATGCGTCACGTCGAAAAACTCACTGATATCGGCGATCTGCGACTCTTCGGGATGCGCTTTAAGATACTTCAACACCCGAAGCTGCATAACCGTAATTCCGCTTTCCTTTAACATGCTGTTTCCGGCGTGCTCAATTTTTCGTTCCAGAACATTGAGCCAGGCGCCGATTCGACTGTGGTCCTGCATAGTGTGCCTCCGATATGTATCTTGTTCTTCTTATGTAACTAGTTACATTATAGTCTCTGGCTATAGTCTTTTCAACAGGTTTTGCAGAATTATTTACAGAAAAATCTCAAAGGCAAAAAAAGTCCCCCGTACATCGCCTGGGATGTACAGGGGGTTAAGATTAAGTGCGTTTATTTTTCAATAGCATCCAGCTCTTTCAGCACTGCATCGCAGATCTGCTGATGTCCCTTTTCCGTTGGATGCGGGTTAAAGCCGGAATCATCCATTGTAAGGTTTTCGTAGAGTGGAATTGTTGTCTTTTTGTTGAACAGATCAATGTCACGGAGTTCAACATAGTGGTATGTCTTATACTCTGCCTCGGCAACTGTTTTCTGTGCGTTGACGTAGTCATAGTAAGGCTGTACTACATGTTCAATTGCACGGTCGTCTGGAAGAAGATCCCAGCCAATGCATGGATTATAACAGCCCAGTGCAATAACTGTGACATCCGGGTTCAGACGGTAAATCTGGTGAACAATGGCGTTGTAATTGATGGTGAAATCTGTCAGCCATTTAGCTACCGTCATAGCCCAGTAGTTCCAGTAATAAGCCCACTTGACAGGGTTCCGGAACCAGGCGCGCAGGTAGGAAAACGCATTGTCAATAACGACCTGCGTTGAACCATACTCCGCAACCTTCTCAGAGACTGTCTTTCCGGCATCGGAATTGTTGAATCGTCCATCTTCCGCAATATCATAGACGCAGGCAATTGTTGGTACCCAGATATCATCGAAGCCGATGTCCAGGGTAATCAGATCGGATTCTTTTACCGCTTTCTGATACTCGGCACGTTTTGGCTTCAGAACCTCACGGGAAATCAATCCGTTCGACATAATCGGCATATCGCGCTGCATAATATAATCGCCATGATAGGTGTTGTCCAGCAGATAGCGAAGTTCAGCCGTTCGAATTCCCGATACGCCGTAAGAGTATAAGGTCTTGCTGCCCAACTTCTTGGCAAGAAGATCCGGATAGGAATTTTCAATGCGCTTGCCATAGATGACCAGCGAATTATACTTTGCGTAGTCTGGGAGACCGAATCCAGAGCTGGCACTGTCACCCAGGGCAGTATAAACCGGATAGCGGGAATCGGCCGGCTTCTCTGCTGCGGATACAGCGATACTGCAGCAGGAAAAAGCCATAATCAGAGTGAGTAAAAGGGAAGTCAGTCTTTTCATACAATGTCCCTCCCAAGCTCAACTACCTGGTCCAGTGCAAGTTCCGTTGTCAAGAACGGGAAAAGGACTGCAGAAACCGGGATCATAACAATGGCGGCAGTAACGCCAATAACACCGATCATCGCAAAGATGGCAATGTTGCTGCCATGATACAGCAGCTGAGCGGCCTCATAGATCTTCATTCCGTCAGACTCATCGATGCCGACCAGATGAAGACCGGTAATGCCCTTTTCGTAATCATTTCCAGCTCGAACAGCATCTTCCAGATACTTGGCAAACGTCTTCTCGGCCGAGCTTAGCACTTCCTGTGAAACATGAGAAGGAACATTCAGAGGGAACTCCTCATACCGCTGAATTTTTCCCACATTATCCCGATCTGCTTTCCAATTTTCCAGGACTGCATAAGCCTGATTTTCCACTTCGGTAGGAAACGACGGTTTTGGGTTCGTTTCCGCCGCTGAGACAGCCGGCGCCGCAATGGAAAAACACATAACCGCCACGAGAACGGCCGTGATCCATTTTTTCATGCTTTTCATACTAGGGTAACTCCATTTCCTATTAAAAGGTTTCCTCTTATCACACACTTCTAACAATTGTGCAATATTTAGTAATATTAATACGAGATTATCAGAATGTAAATGTTCAACTGGAAACTCTAGTTCCCTAAAAAGCAATTTTGGCATTGAGCTACAAATAAATAACTATATACGCAAAATTTAGTATAAATTTGGTATAAGAATATTAACTTAAATCATTCTTTTCCGCACGATTGACATTTGCAAATATAAAAAAGCCTTAGAGCTAGCATAACAGCGTAGTTCTAAGGCTTTCTAACTGGTGGACAGTACAGGGCTCGAACCTGTGACCTTCCGCACGTCAAGCGGATGCTCTGCCAGCTGAGCTAACTGTCCTTAAACTGTTCTCTATTATACTGAAAACAGGGGCCGCCGTCAACACGGCAGCCCCGCAAATTCTTATTCCGTAGAAGTCTTCTTCGGATTTCCGTTTTCGTCGAGATGCTCGCCCGGTTTCTTCTGGACCAGCTCCTCCATGGTGTGCCATCCAAGGACAGCACATTTAACACGGGAAGGCATATGGGAAATATCCTGAAGAGAAGAAGCCTCTTCCAGCTCCTCCATCTCATCCTCTGATGCCTCACCTTTTATCATCCGAATAAAGATATCGGCAAGGCGGAGAGCCTCATCTTTTGGCTTTCCAATAACCAGGTCCAGCATCATATCTGCGGAAGCCTGGGAAATGGCACATCCGTCGCCGTTGAAAGCGCCGTCGACAATGTTCCCATCGTCGTCCATCTTGAGCTCCAGAACAATGTCATCGCCGCAGCTCGGGTTGACACCCTCAAGAGCCAGGTTGGCATCTTCCAGTTCATGTTTGTGGGCCGGATGAAGATTGTGCTCCGTCAAAATTTCATTATAGAAGGTTCTATTCGGCATAACCCATCTCTCCTCGAATTGTCTTCAGTACAGAAAGGAAGCGATCTACTTCTTCTTCGGTATTATAGAACATTATACTGCAACGAGTCGTATTGAGAACACCGAGATGAATTAACAGCGGCTGGGCGCAGTGGTGGCCGGCACGAACCGCAACATTGTTGTCAGCGAAAATGGCAGCAACATCATGAGGATGAACTCCATCAATCTTGAAGGTGAAAATTCCATGATGATCTGTAGGATCATCAGAACCGAGCAGTGTCAAGTGAGGAATGTCTTTCATACCTTCATAGCAGCGGATGGACAGTTCTTTTTCCCGCTCCTGAATGTTCTCCATGCCAATGTCCTGAATATAGTGGATGGCCTCGGCCAGTGCTACAGCACCGCCGGCGTTTACCGTACCGGCTTCAAACTTGTGAGGAAGCTCGGCAAAGGTCTGACCCTCGAGATCAACCGTGCTGATCATCTCGCCGCCGGTCAGGAACGGAGGCATAGCTTCCAGATGTTCCTTCTTGCCGTACAGTACACCAATGCCCATAGGCGATAGCATTTTATGTCCGGAGAATGCCAGGAAGTCCACGTCCAGATCCTGAACGTCTACCGGCATATGCGGTACGCTCTGTGCACCGTCAGCGACGATATAAGTACCATTCTCATGGCAGATTTTCGCAAATGCCTTGATGTCATTTGTCCGGCCCATAATGTTAGAGACCTGTGTAACAGCGAAAATCTTGGTTTTCGGAGTCAGTGCTTCCTTGACCATCTCCGGGGTAATCTCACCGGTGAGGTCGACATTCAGATACTTTACGGTTGCGCCGTGGCGCTCCGCAGCAAATCGCCATGGGAGCATATTGGAGTGATGCTCCTCGATGGAAACCAGGATTTCATCGCCCGGCTTCAGGACAAGGTCACAGAAACTGTAGGCAACGAGATTTAACGACTCGGAAGCGTTCCGGGTGAAGACGATCTCGCCGTCTTCCTTGGCGTTGATAAATTTGCGCACAACCTCCCGGCTGTCCTCGTAGGCCTGGGTAGCACGAACACTCAGGTCGTAGAGACCGCGAAACGGGTTTGCGTTGCTGTCTTTATAAAAGTTCCACTCTGCGTCCAGAACACATTTCGGTTTCTGAGATGTGGCGGAGTTATCTAAATACGCAAGCGGCTGATTCTCGAAGAAAGGAAAGTCTTTGCGTACTTCTTCGACATTAATCATATTGCTGCTCCTTCGGTATATTCTCTCAGTTCATTAACGATATTCTCGTCCGGAATCCGTGAGAAGATGGTTTCCAGTTTGGCCTTGGCCATCATCTCATAAATGTCCTCATAGGCAATTCCACGGGACTCCAGATAGAACAAAAGCGAGTCGTCAAGTTTACCAATGGATGCACCATGGTTGCCTTCTACATTTTCCTCGTCACAGAGGATGACAGGAACAGACTGGTTGATTACATGGTCATTCATAAGAAGAACGTTTTCGTTCTCGTCTCCGGTAGAATCTTCGCATCCGCGCTTAAAGTCAATGGTGCCGCGGAAAATCTTTTTCGCCTCGTCACGGAGTACTCCGGAAACAACCAGGTTGCTTGCACCGCGTTTCCCGACATACGGAGTTGTGTAGTTAAGGTCAACACGATGGTCTTTCTCTACCAGATAGCCAACCTGACAGTCATAGGATGCGTCGTCACCTTTGAGCAGGACCTTTGCACCAATGTCAGTCTCTTTGCCACTGAAGATAACATGGATGATCTGCAGCTGAGCCTTTTCTTCCAGCTCTGCACCGACATCGTTGATGATGTGAAAATTGTCTCCAGCACGGTGAATCTGTACGAAGGTAAGGCTGGCATTTTTGCCAACCAGAATGCTGGTCTGCAGTCCGGCACTGCCCTCGGCATCCTTGTCGGAGCGGAAATCCATAATAAAAGTAGCTTTCGCATTGTCTCCGAGAACGACACCGTATTTGTTTACTGTATGTGCGCCTGCCTCAAAATCAAAATTGAGTCTTGCAGGTTTGTCTTCCTGAATACCGGCCGCAACGGAATACACTTCCGGCTCGGCATCCTGAAGGAATGTCTCAAACTGAGTTCCGGCTCCCCCATCCACTTCCGGGAAAGCCTCCTGATTGACCGAGAACGCCTCTGGAGTAGTTACGCTGGCTGCCGCCGCTGTGCCGTCTGTTGTGACTTTCACATGGCGGTCATTGAGCTTCAGCCATCTCCAGGTAATGGAAGGCATACGGTCAATGGTAAGATCTGCTGTCTTATTCACGATATATCCCTCTCCTTTCCCGGTTAACCAATAGCGCCTTTCATCTCAAGGCGAATGAGGTTGTTCATTTCAACTGCATACTCGAGCGGTAATTCCTTGGATACGGAATCTGCAAATCCGCTGACAATCATAGTACGCGCGTCATCCTCAGAAATTCCACGGGACATGAGATAGAAAATCGCCTCATCGCTGATGCGGCCGATTTTTGCCTCGTGTCCAACGTCGGCATCCTGTGTGCGGACGTCGATGGCCGGGATGGTATCGGAGCGGGACTCCTCGTCGAGCATAAGTGATGTACAGCCTACGGTCGATTTAGCGCCTTTGGCAGAGTTGTTGATAACCACAGAGGTTCTTGTGGTGCTGACACCGCCGCTCTTGGAAATGGAACGGGTATTGACAGAGGACGTGGTATTCGGTCCGTTATGAACAACTTTCATGCCGGTATCCAGGTCCTGGGTAGCGCCGGCAAAAGTAATACCGGTGTACTCCATCTTGGAGCCTTCGCCCTGAAGGATGGTCATAGGATACAGGTAGGAAACATGAGAGCCGAAAGATCCGGAAACCCACTCCATAACGCCGCCTTCTTCTACCTTGGCGCGTTTAGTATTAAGGTTGTACATGTTCTTGGACCAGTTCTCAATGGTGGAATACCGAAGCTTGGCATTTTTGCCGACAAACAACTCAACACATCCGGCATGGAGGTTGGCAATGTTGTATTTCGGTGCGGAACATCCCTCAATAAAATGGAGGTTTGCACCCTCATCAACAATAATCAGAGTATGTTCAAACTGACCGGCACCTGGAGCATTCAGACGAAAGTACGACTGAAGCGGAATTTCAACGGAAACCCCTGGCGGAACATAGACGAACGAACCGCCTGACCAGACAGCGCCGTGAAGTGCAGCAAACTTGTGGTCTGTCGGCGGAACCAGTTTCATGAAATGAGACTGAATCATGTCGGCGTAGGGACCGTGCATGGCACTTTCCAGGTCGGTGTAGACGACGCCCTGGGCAGCAACTTCTGCCTTTACGTTGTGGTATACAAGTTCTGAGTCGTACTGAGCACCAACTCCGGCAAGAGACTTCCGCTCTGCCTGAGGAATACCCAGTCGCTCAAACGTGTTCTTAATTTCTTCCGGAACATCTTCCCATTTGGCAGACATTTTGGTCTTCGGGCGGACATAGGTAACAATGTTGTTCATGTCCAGGCCGTCAATGGAAGGACCCCACTCCGGGACTTCCAGTTTATTGTAGATGTCGAGGGACTTCAGACGGAACTGATGCATCCACTCCGGGTCGTTCTTTTCCTTGGAAATCTGATCTACAATGTCCGGAGTCAGTCCGTTGTCGACCTTGTAGAAATCCTTGTCCGTCTCCTCGTCTTTGAAATCATAGAGATCGCGTGGGACGTCATCTACATAAGTCTTTTCTTTTTTCGACATATCAGACACACCCCTTATTTAGTTTCGGCTTGTTCTTCTTTAATATACTTTTCAAAACCGTTCTTGTTGATGTCATCGACAAGAGTCTTATCTCCGGTGTCAACAATCTGTCCATCAACCAGGACATGGGTATAGTCAACATTCAGAGCTTCCAGAATTCTGGTACTGTGAGTAATGATGATGAGAGCACCGTCAGTAGTCTTCTGAAATTCCTCAACGCCCTTGGAAACGGTACGAACGGCATCGACGTCAAGACCGGAGTCAGTCTCGTCGAGGATGGCAAGCTTCGGGCTCAGCATGAGGAGCTGAAGGATTTCTGACTTCTTTTTCTCACCGCCGGAGAAACCGACATTGAGGTCACGGTCTGCATAGGACTCGTCCATCTGAAGAATCTTCATTTCCTTCTTAATGGACTTACGGAAGTCCCACAGGCGGACACGCTCGCCGGTTCTCTGTTCCAGAGAACTGCGGATGAAGTTGGACAGGGAAATTCCCGGTACTTCCAGCGGGTTCTGGAAAGACATAAACAGACCGTCTTTGGCTCTCTGGTCTGTGGTCTCTTCTAAGATATTTTTACCGTCGAAAATAATTTCTCCGCCGGTAACCTCATAGACGGGGTTGCCCATAATAGCGTTGCCGAGTGTCGATTTACCGGCGCCGTTCGGTCCCATAAGGACATGGGTCTCCCCTGCGTTGACGTCAAGGTTGAGTCCGTGAAGGATTTCCTTCTCTCCAACGTTGACTGTCAGATCTTTAACTTTTAATAATGGCTCTGACATGTTCCATCCCTCCGATATAGCAATCCATTTGAAAAGCCTACTAATTTTGTAGGCTTTTATAATACTTAGTTAGTATAAAGGATAAATTTTCGTATTGCAACCAATTTTGCGCAATTTTTCTGCAGAAAAACGGGTAGAAAAAAGAGGCTGATTTCTCAGCCTCAAAAAATCATTTTTACAGTTCGGAGTACGTTGCAAACAGGAAGCGCGAGTCGACCATGTCGTCCCGGAATTCCTGTCCATGCGGTTTCCCGCGATACACTTCCTGTCCGTTTTTGAACACACAGAGTGTCGTAAACGGCATAGGATCCCAATGGTCTCCCCACTGAAGTGGATTGGTAGAAATTACCGCCGTGTCCTCTGTCTGGCAGATATACATAGAGCCGGCATAGTTCGTGTGGCAGTACATGTATTCTCCATCGTAGAGAACCAGGTTCAGCTTATTGCCTTTTGCCGCATGGGCGATAAGCCGGTCGAGCAATGCAAAACGTTCCTCCGGCGTCAGATCCCGCTCCTTGTTTTCCATCTCACAGTCTATTTTTTCTATAAAATACATGAGAAGGCGCTCGCTGTCTGTTTCCCCATGCTGCTGGTAAAAGTAGTGGTCAGACTCCGAGAAATCAAACAGAGTCCCGTTGTGCATCATCATCCAGTAACGGCCCGAAGTGTCCCGGCGTAAAAATGGATGACAGTTGTTATAGCTCATGGAACCCATGGTAGCCAGACGGACATGGGCAAAAATGGAATTTGCCTCAATATCGGCATCCAGCCGTTCCTTCAGGTAACGGCTCTTGGACGCCTTAATAGGTTCTTTTTCAATGGAGATTCCGCTGTCGCCATAGACTGCGAGTCCCCAGCCATGCGGGTTTGCCTCCCCGTGCGTATAAAACTCTTTTAAAAGGGCATTGGCCTTGATAGGCCTTGCCGAATTAATTCCCAGTAATTCACACACTTATGTTTCCTGCCTCTTCTTTGCCAATTCCAGTCCCCGCTTTACAAAGTCTGTCTCATACTGTTTACGGACAATCCACGCGTAGCGGGTTTCCGGATGAATAAATTTATCTTTTTCAAATGCCAGTACATCGCGAATATCCTGCGGGAAGTCTGCATAGAAGTCTTCCATGGCTGTAATAAAATCCGCTCCGGCGTCTGCCACAGACTCGGTCCGTCCGGATGCCGTCACAATCTTTACCGTCTTCAGGTCATAGGACGCGGACTTCTTGAAGTTCTGCACGGCCAGCGCCTGTGCACTGTCCGGAAACGGTTTATTTGTGATTGACGCGAGGAAAATCAAAAAGTACTGCATGAACTGCGCGTCGCGGATGTCGAGTCCCTCCGGAACCAGAGGGTTTAAGTCCACATTACGAAGTTCTATATGGTTTACGCCGTTTTCTCTGAGCGATCCAAGATTATTCAGTCCCACAGGCTTCAGCCGGACGGGATAGTAGAGTTCAGACGGAGCCGCCAGAAAATGTTCGTCGACATAATACTGTATACTATCGGTATACTTCTCAATGCTTGTATAGTTCAGAATTGGAACGAAGGAATTCCAATATCCCGACTCACTACATCGCACAGATGCCTTTCCCAGGAAACAGCTTCCGCCGGTCTTACCCTTCTCAAGATAAGAGCTGTCCACGATGGGGCTGGCAGCAGTAACTGCCGTGACAACCCAGCCGAACTGGGCAACTTTCTGTCCCAGTTCCAGATATAACCGGTTTTTGTAGTCCTGAAAATTGGGCTCACCGCTTATGATGAAGTCTTCCTGAAGAAGCTCGTCCGCAAAGGAATAGTTGAAATGGATACCGGACAAGGTCATAACATAGCGTCCATACCGGTCCGACAAATAGTTGCGGTAAACGGTCTTGCTGCTCTGAGCGCCTCCGAACTGGGCAATGGGAATATCTTCTTCGCTACGGATATACGCCGGATTGGAAAACGGCCAGAGAAGCTCCCGTTCCGGGAGATCCTTCAATGTCTTCTGGATAATATTAGTATAGTACCCCAGCTCCTCAATGGCGCCGGAGGCATCGGGGTGAATTCCCGTATTAATTTCGGTCTGGTTTTCGCAAAAGTCTCGGACAATATGTTTGCTTTCCCCAAACGGGTGCGGCGTGTGGGACAGATACCCATCCTCTGTAACCCGTAGACTCTCCTTTTCCAGACCCATATTTCCCTTCAAAAGAAGGCTGCGGATTTTCGGGTCCCTGCTGTGGAGCATACTCATAGCTTCCTTTATTTTTACAATTCATATCAACTTAGTAGGATTAATATGACTGTATTCTATCGCGCCTGTTCTTAATTGTCAATCTATTATAGGAAAGGGACTGTGTTTTTTCAACACAGTCCCTGTCATTATCCAATTTCTTGTTTCACACGCTGCAAGTACTGCTCCAGATAGCTCTTAATTGTATCCATTTTTTTATTGTACTCGTCCTGATCCAAAATCAGATACGGGTCTGGAATAGTGTGATACTTCCCTGTCGCCGCTTCCGACAAGGTAATATATTTTTTTCGAAACGGCGGAGGCGTCAGCCATTTCTGCAGCCTCGTCATGCCAACAATGACATCCGCATCTTTAAATTTCTGAATACTGCGGTACCAGATACTCGGTGTAAACTGGTCGAGTTCCTCGTCCGTAAACCCCTCCTGTCTCAGCGATTCACGGGTCTTGGGATCCATCTGTTTCATATGATTAAATACAGCGGATGAGGTGACGTGTACTTTGCCGTTCAGGTCCGGATCCTGCTCCACCATTCGGCGAAACATGAACTCGCAGTAAGGACTGCGGCAGATATTGGAAGCACAGACAAATAAAATATTCATACTTAAAGGTTAACCGTTTAAGATTTCGAAAGCTTTCTTGTTGTTCTTATACAGGGTTCGGAATGCCTTATAATTCTTGTCATAGACAGCCTTGTTCTCCGGGTTCGGATCATAGACAGCAACAGCGGGAATAAAGTCTTTAACATTGCTCAGGCTGTCAATGACACCGAGACCAACACCGACAACCGCAGCGGCACCAACGGCCCCGACATTCTGCGGACTGGCAACAGTCTCAATAGTTCTTCCAGTAATATCCGACAGCATCTGGCAGGTAACCGAAGAGAGGGCACCGCCGCCGACAAAGCGGATGGGGTTCGAAGTCTGTGTCTTGGAGGCCTCACACTCGAGCATCCAGCGGAGGTGGAAGCAGCAGCCCTCAAGGACCGCACGAATCATTTCGCTCTTTCCGTCTTCCATCTTAATATTGAAGAACATACCGGCCGCATTCGGATCCTCGAACGGGCAGCGGTTTCCGTGGAGCCACGGGGTAAAGATTACGCCGTTGGAACCTGCCGGAACCTTGTCCACGACCTCACTGAGATAGTCATACAGGCTGGTATACTCGGCCTCATAGTCCTCACGAGATTCCGTAACGTCGTGTTTATCCATGTAAATGTCCACTTCATCTAGAGCCAGATGGTCTTTAACCCACTCAAAGCACTTACCACAGGTCTCCATCTCAGCGAAGTAGTTGAAGCTGCCTTCCTGCGCACCGACAATAGCCGCAATCATGGCATTGACATCGACCATTTGTTTGTCAACTACAGTAGATACCCAGCCGGAAGTACCAGAATAGATGTGAGTCTCTCCGACATTGGTAGCACCGGCACCGACACCAATCAGGGATGCGTCTCCGCCGCCGCCAAATACCGGCGTCCCAGGCATAAGGCCGAGCTGAGCAGCTGCCTCTTCTGTAAGACCCCCGACCTCATCGGTAGATTTCACAATAGGAGCCAGATGATCCATATTGATATCCAACATGTCGCAGACATCCTTGCTCCAGCCTTCTTTTCCCTTTCTCGTATCATAGAGAAGGGCACCGAACGCGGAGTCCTGAGTCATAACGCACTTGTGAGTAGCACGTGCAATGAGATACTCTTTAACATCGAGCCATTTGTAAATTTTGGAGAAGACCTCCGGCTCATGGGCCTCAACCCATTTATATTTCCAGATGGGGTCCTTAACGGATGACGATACCGCACCAGTACATCGCAGATACTTGAGCAGCATGGGGATATTCGCCCCGGCGATCTGCGGACCGTGTGCAATACCTTTTTTGAGTTCCTCTTTCGCTCTCTGATCCATATAGCTCATTGGCGGACGGAGGGCTTTGCAGTCTTTATCAACAAGTACCAGTCCCTGCATCTGGCTGCAGAAGGAAATTCCCGCAATCTGATCCGGTTTGATATCGGTAGTTGCCAAAATTTCTTTGGTGGTCGAACACATGGCATTCCACCAGTCATCTGCGTTCTGCTCAACTCCACCGTTGGGAAGTACGGTCAGGCCATATCCCCTAGATGCGCCTTTTAATAATGTGATGGTGTTGTCAATGCGGAACAGACAGGTTTTCATACCGGTCGTGCCCACATCATAAGCAAGGACGTACGTACTCATAAATGGACCTCTCTTTCTCTCTTCTGTCTTCTTAACCTAAAACCAATTTATTTTTCTGAAGCGGCCGCTTCCAGACGTTTGATATCATCGTGTTCAAACGTGAAGGCGGACTCCAGGAATTTCAGAGTTTCCGCAACGATTTTATCGTCGTTCTCAAAGACGTCGTCGCCGCAATAGATTTTGAATCTCTCTTTAAAATAGTCCGAGACATAGGAGAACTGGTACATCATGAGGATGGAGTCAAAGAGGAAGGCAAAAATCCGTGGGTCGGCATCCTGTCGGATGTTCCCGCTCTTCTGTGCCTGCTCCAGAAAACCGTGGTAGGTTTTAAAGGAGATATCCTCAATGCGGTGGGCAAAATACTCCGCATGCTGCTCACTGTTGAGTTCGGTGACTCCCTGGTAAATTTTAATAAAGGTGGAGTCCTCACGGGACGTCTTCTGAACCACACGAAGCAGCTTTTCTGCCCGGTCCAGAATCTTATTGTTCGGATTCTCAACAATCTGTTCCAGTTCGGTATCCAGAACATCAATGGCCTCGTCCATACAGGTGATGAACAGATCTTCTTTTGTGTCGAAATATTTATACATAAGGCCAATGCTGATTTTGGCCTTCTTTGCAATTACATTAATATTCGCTCTCTCGTAACCATGATTGGCGAATTCGGAAATACCTGCGTCCAGGACCCGTTTTTTCTTTTCCGGATCTGCACGGTCAAACGCCGGCTTATGATGAATATCTGACATTATATTGGTTCCCTTTCCGTAAACTGTTTTCTATAACGGTGAGCAATTACTCATACTAGTTCTATTATACGGGCCGTAATACGCTTACGCAACTGAATCGCCCGAAAAACGGCAGGTTTTCTGTGCGAAAGTGACGAAAACTTGTAAAAACACGAACAGATTTTATATTTTTTCATTTCTCTCTTCCTTTTTGAAAATGATGGTGCTATACTGAAGGCAAGCAAAGTGAGTAGCGACTCACCAACATCATTTTCAAACCAATTGTAACAACAATGGAGGAATTAAGAATGGACACCAGATTCGCAATCTCCGAATATCCAGATGCCGTTGCCGTCAACAAGGAACTGGATGAACTTATTAAGAAACCTATATACTCTATTTCCCCAGAGGCTCTTCAGCGCTATGAAGATGAGTATTATGGGAAGAAATGCCAGCAGTCTAAGAAGATGATTGATCAGGCAAAGACCATCATCCCGGGCGGCGTTCAGCACAACCTCGCATTCAACTATCCGTTCCCGCTTGTGTTCACCAAGGCCGAGGGCAACAAGCTCTATGATGTTGACGGAAATGAATATTTCGACCTGCTTCAGGCCGGCGGCCCAACCGTTCTTGGTTCTAATGACCCGGTTGTTCGTGATGCAGTAAAAGATCTTCTGGACACCTGTGGTCCTTCCACCGGCCTGTTCCATGAGTCTGAGTACCTGCTCGCTAAAAAGATTTCTGACTGCGTTCCGTCTGTAGAAATGTTCCGAATGCTCGGTTCAGGTACTGAGGCCTGCATGTGTGCAGCACGTGTTGCCAGACTTGCTACCGGCAAGAAGAACATCATGAAAATGGGCGGCGCTTACCACGGCTGGTCCGATCAGCTCGCCTGGGGCATTCGTGTACCGGGAACCAAGAACACTCAGTCTCACGGCGTTCCGCACTTTGTATTCAAACACACTCAGGAGTTCTTCCCGGGCGACCTCGAGGATCTCGAGCGGAAACTCTGGCTAAACCAGTTCAACGGCGGCACCGCTGCAGTTTACATTGAGCCTATCGGCCCAGAGTCCGCAACCCGTCCGGTTACGAAAGAATTTGTTAAGGGTGTTGAGACTCTCTGCCATAAGTATGGTGCCCTTCTTATCTGCGATGAAGTTGTTTCCGGTTTCCGTATTGGTCTTGCCGGTGCACAGGGCTACTATGGTGTTGATCCTGATATCACCATCTTCGGTAAGGTTATTGCTGGTGGTTATCCGGGTGCCGGCGGAATCGGCGGTCACAGAGATGTCATGAAGTATCTCGGTGCTGGTCTCGACAGCTCCGGAAAGAAGATCCACAAGGCAATGTGCGGCGGCACAATGGCTGCTACCCCGATTTCCTGCGTTGCTGGTTACACCACCATCTGCGAAATCGAGAAACGCAATGCCTGCCAGGTTGCCGGCGAAAGAGCTGACCAGCTTACCAAGGGCATCCAGGAGAGCATTAAGAAGTACGACCTTCCGTTTGTTGCTTACAATGTTGGCTCTGTATGCCACCTTCAGTCCGTTGGTACCATGCAGTTCGCCATCGACTGGGGCAAACTGTGGCAGGTTCCGAGAATCCTCAAAGAAACCAGTGCTCGTCAGAAAGAGATGGAGCATATGGGTGCTGCTTACATGGCAGAAGGTATTGTTACCCTCGCCGGTTCTCGTATGTACACTTCTGCAGCTTACACCAAGGAAGATATCGACGAAGTCATCAAACGCTTCGACAAAGTACTGTCTCAGTGCGAACTTCTTCCGAACCAGAAGTAATTTCGAATGTTGTGGGGAAAGCGGCATGTCCGCTTTCCCTTTCTCTTTATCTTTACGGAGGTAGAATAATATGGCTTACTCAGTTGACGAAGGCAAAGAACTTGTTGTCGAAGCCGGTCTGAAGCTCGTCGAGTCCGGGTTGATCGCCCGTACCTGGGGCAACGTCAGTGCCCGTGTCGAGGGGAATCAATTTGTCATCACTCCCAGTGGACTGGCCTATGAGTCCCTCACTCCGGACGACATTGTTCCCGTAACCATTCCCGACTGCACTTATGATGAAAATGGATTAAAGCCCTCCAGTGAAAAAGGAGTTCATGTCGATGCTTACGAGCTCCATCCAGAGGCCAATTTCGTCATTCATACCCATCAGATTAATGCTTCCACCATCGGCATTTCCGGAAAAGATTTCCCGGTTCCGGCCGATAAGCAGGCTCTTCTCGGTCCGGTTATTCCCACTGCAAAATATGGAATTACCTCTACCAAGAAGCTGAAGCAGAACATCTATGACTCCTTAGAGGCCAATCCGCAGAGTACTACTGTTCTTATGACACACCATGGCGCCGTATGCCTTGGAAAGACTTACGAGGAGACCTTTGAAATTGCTTCCGCTCTGGAAGAAGTTTCCGGTCAGATTATCAAAGAGGTATGTGGTGGAAAAGATCTCATTACCGCTTACCTCGACAAGGCCATTGCTCCGGCAGACCGTGAGAGTGAGCTTCAGGACTTTGGTTCCAGTGAGAGAACCGGTAATACATTCACCTTAAAGATGAAAGATGGTTCCACCTATGTCTGCAGCGTTGAGAGCGGCGCCGCAGTATTAGGTCAGGGAATTGCTCCTCGTATTTCCCGTCTTCACGGTGCTATTTACCGTGCCACTGGCGTCTCCTATATTAAACACGACACCAATCCTTATGTCGTAGCCCTAAGCCGCAACGGTAAGACCGAATATCCGTACCTTGAGGACTTCGCTCAGATTGCCGGTGTCAATGTTAAAAATGAGAGCTACGAAGAGAGTGAGCAGACCGAGAAGAATGCCGCCATTGCCAAGGATCTCAAGGGCCGCAACGCTGTTTTCATTAAAGGACAGGGAGCTCTCTGCACTGGCGGCAGCGAGTTCGATGCCGGTGCTGTTGAACTGGTTCTCGAAAAAGAAGCCCACGCTGCAATGTATGCTGCCGTTTCCGGCGACGCCAAGGTTCTGAACCCGGTTGGCTGTGCTCTGGAGCGTGCCGTCTATGTAGCCAAGTACTCGAAGCTGGCATCCAAAAAGAAATAAGCCTTAGAGACAAGGCGCTATTATTAAATCCTTTCATTATGGAAAGAGACCGCATCGGCAGCAGATGCTGCTGATGCGGTCTCTTTCACGTTTTGGGGGGCTCCCCTCTTTACACCGTCCCCCATCATAGTGCAGGAAGAGCCGCGCTGCCATAGCAAGGCAGCGCGGCTTTCATACTACAATAATATGCTTGTTTATATCATCAGACAGTTACGCTTCCGC
>CAYRKX010000027.1:0-29477 GCA_964425185.1 uncultured Eubacteriales bacterium | reverse complement strand
GCGGTACACCGCGTGGTATGTCTATATTTTATTCTTCTTTTTTTGGTTTAATTTTCACTTTGACTTTTACCGGATTTCTGGGTTTCTCCGGTTTCAGCTGTGACTCCGGTTGTTCAGCCTTCTTCTGGGGCTCTTCCGACTCAAGATCTTTTTTTCCATTTTCCAGTTCAACCTGAATTTCATCAGAATGAGATACCGCTTCCATAACTGCATTGTAGATAGCCGTTACCGCGTCACTGTACTTATCATCATTTAATACAATGCTCTCATCTGCCTGAGCAATGGCTTCATCGGCCCGGTTCATGGCCGCAGCAACATCCGGTTCAAATTCTTCTTCCGACTCCTCTTCGGACTCATCTGGGATACTGCCCTGCTCATCTGCTGACTCATCATCCAGAGGGTTCTGAAGATTCACGTTTTGAATTTTAGGAAGAGGATCGGCAGACTCATGATCCGACACCTCGTCGACGATATCCTCTTTCTCAGGGATCGGGTGTCCCTCCAGTTCGGCAATCCGCTTTTTCAGTTCGCGGTTTTCTTTCTGCAGAGACTCAATATAGTCAATAACCTCTTTTTTATCAAAGCCCATGAAAGAGGTTTTCAGAATTACTTCGTCGCTCAATGTTTTCTTCCCTTCCCGACGCCAGTCGTGCTGTCAATAAAGGCGATGATATCGTTGTAGACGTCTACCTTGTCTATATCATTGTGAATTTCATGCCGGCTGCCTTTATACAGCTTGACTTTAACGGTCTCTACGCCGGCTTTTTTATACAGCTTTGCAGTCTTTTTGACTCCTTTTCCATAGGCTCCTACCGGGTCATTGCTTCCAGCGATAAAGAACAGTGGAAGCTTAACCGGGCAGCCGTGAATGACGGAATCATTGAAAATATACTTGTTCAGAGTAAACAGGTCATAGAACCCGCGATTCGTAAAGCAGAAGCCGCACAGTGGATCATTAATATACTTTCGAACATTCTCAGAATCTTTGGACAGCCAGTCAAACGGTGTGCTGTGCTGTGTACGGAGATTATAAGTAGAAAAGGCAAGTTTGTTTAAGAACGTTCCAGCTTCTTTTCCGCGCTTCTTTGACAGCTTTTCCGCTAGTTTAATGGCGAAATCTACCCCGGCAATTGGTCCGGAAGTTCCGCAGATGACGGCGGCATCTAGTCCGTAACCATATTTTGCCAGATAAGCGCGGGCTACAAAAGAGCCCATGGAGTGTCCAAACAGTACAAAGGGAATACCCGGGTTTTCCTGTTTAGCCAGTTTTGTCAGCTTATGGGCGTCTTCTACAAAAATGCTTCCGTTTTTATTCGATTCACCGAAATATCCAAGGGGATAGCTCTCATTCACTGACTGTCCATGACCTAAATGGTCATTGCCATAAACTGCAAAGCCATGCTCTGCAAAATAACGGGCCACATCATCATAGCGGTCTATATACTCGGCCATACCGTGGACAATCTGAATGACTGCCTTGGGAGTCTCCCTTCCTTTCGGTTTCCAGGAAATGGCGTGGATATCGCAATCTCCCACACTTGAACGGTATAAAAACTCCTGTTTAATAACAGCCATAGGGTAACCTCCTGAGAATTCTTCACTACCCAATATCATATGGTAATTCCTGAGGAGTGTCAAACAAAGTCGTTTGCTTTTCCCTATACTATATTATATAATTTCTGTGCTTTATCCATTGCAGACGGAACCGTCAGAAAGGGATGTACTATGATACTTGTTATAGATGCGGGCAACACAAACATCACTATGGGAGCATATGAAAACAATCATCTCGTTTTTGTATCCCGTCTGGCAACAGATCGCTATGCAACCAGTGACCGTATTGCCATTGATATCTACAGTATTCTGCAAATTAAACACATCGCTGATAAGAAGTTTGAGGGCGCAGCCATAAGCTCTGTCGTTCCGGAAATCACCAATGCACTGGAGAGCGCAGTTCGAAAAATCACTGGAAAGAAGCCAGTTGTCATTGGACCGGGAGTCAAAACCGGCCTGAATATCCGGGTGGACAATCCTGCAGGACTTGGTGCAGATCTTGTAGCCACAGCTGTAGCTGCAAAGGCACAGTACAAACTCCCCTGCCTCATTCTGGATCTGGGCACAGCTACTAAAGTCAGTGCCCTGGACGAGAACGGAGCTTTTTTAGGATGTGCCATTTCTCCTGGCGTTGCGCTTTCCCTTGCCGCACTGGCACGGGAAGCTTCTCAGCTCTCGACGATCAGTCTGAAAGCCCCGGACCACGCTATCGGCACGAACGACGATGACAGCATGAACGCCGGGAGCATTTTCGGAACAGTGGATATGCTGGACGGCATGTGTGACCGATTTTCCAAAGAACTCAAGGTTCCAGTTCAGACTATTGTCGCAACCGGCGGCCTGTGCAGCATTACCGAGAACTGCAAACATGAAGTAGTAGAAAACAAAGACCTGGTTCTCCAGGGGTTAAAAATTATTTACGATAAGAACAGCTGATTATGGGAAAAGAACGAATTAACACAAAACTGGTTTATATGGTAGAACTTGCCGTCCTGCTCGCAATTGAGCTCGTCATGGCATTTACTCCAATTGGATACATTAAAACCGCAGGTCTGGAAATTACCCTGATGCCTATTCCGGTCGTTGTCGGAGCTATTGTTCTCGGGCCGGGAGCCGGCGCCTTCCTCGGTTTTGTCTTTGGACTGACAAGCTTCATCCAGTGTTTTGGGATGAGTGCGTTTGGCGCTGCCATGCTGCAGATCAGCCTCTGGCGGACACTGGTTACTACTATTCCCACAAGACTCCTGATGGGATGGCTCACGGGCCTGATCTTCAAGCTCTTCCACAAGAAAAACTTCTGGGCCTTCAGCCTGACCAGCCTCTGCGGTGCTCTTCTGAACACCATTTTCTTTATGGGAACATTGATGCCGCTCTTCTGGCACACCAAATACATCCAGGGCTTTGCGCAGATGTACCATGCCACCAATGTCTGGGCATTTATGATTGCCTTCATCGGCGTCAACGGCCTGGTTGAGTGTCTGACTAACTTCTTTATTTCCGGCGCTATCAGTGCGGCTCTTTATAAAGCCGTCAATAAAAACGGCACCCGAACTGTGATTTCCAAAAAAGAGAAAAACAAAAGTAAACTGGAGTCCTCTAACCATGAATAAATCGCATAAGCTCGAACTGTCCCGGGAAATTATCCTCTATCTGGTCTTCGGCGTTCTCACCACTGTCGTCAGCTGGGGTACTTATATTCTCTTCGCCAATGACAAATTTCTGGGACTTGGCATTACCGTCAGTAAGGTATTATCCTGGATCTGCGCGGTGCTCTTCGCCTTCTTCACGAATAAATCCTGGGTTTTCCGCTCCACTAACTGGAGAGCAAAAACCTTTTTCCGTGAGCTGATCTCCTTCTTTGGCGCCCGTGCCATCACCGGGGCTATTGAAATTTTTGGCACCCCTCTGCTCGTCCGTGCAGGGGTTAACCAGAAAATATTCGGAACCAAGGGGATGCTTGCCAACATTCTCGTCTCCATTATCGTTGTTATTCTGAACTATATTTTCAGCAAACTACTGGTGTTCACGAAGAAAAAGACAAAGACGGCGCCGCAGTCTTTCGCTGTAAAAGACACATCCGGCGGATTCGCTGTTACGGGGAAAAAATCATAACCGTTCTGTAAATTTTATAGGCCGCATCCATGTGGATGCGGCTTTTTCCTTTCCATTTTGAGAGAATTCAGATATACTCCATATAATAAGTTATTGTACAATTGTCGTATGGAGGTCGATCCATGAAGAACAACGAGTTTCTCTCCAAAAGCAATATCAAAAAGATTCTTCTGATAGCATTCGCTATTATCATTTTCTTTCTGGCGCTGCAGAATATTACATCGGTAGGTCATGCTCTGGGAAAAGTCTGGAGTGTACTATACCCCTTTGCTCTGGGCGGAGCTATTGCTTTTATTTTCAACGTGCCGATGAAGGCACTGGAAGCCCATGTTTTCAAAAAGCCGTTTAAAGGGCGCCGTTTGGTTTCCTATCTCATAACTCTCATTGTCATCCTGGGACTGATTGCCCTTGCCATGAGTGTTATAATTCCCAAACTTGTGACTACCGGCAAGCAAATTGCTCATGATTACTCCAATATGGGAGGTACTCTGGAAGCGGTTCGAGACAGGATAGTGACACGGTTCCCCGCTTCAGCCGATTTACTTAATCGGTTGGACCTCAGCTACTCTGCCCTCATGCACTATATCTCAAATTTTTTCCAGGGAAAATCCCGGTCCAGTCTCATCCATTCCGCTAAAGGCGTAGTTACATCGGTTGTCAGCGGAGTTGCCTCCGGTCTTATTGGTTTTGTTTTCTCCATCTATGTTCTGATGGCTAAGGAGAAGCTCGGCCGCCAGATGACCCTGATTCTGTATGCCCTTCTTCCGAAAAAGCATGCAGACAAATGGATGGAAATAGGACGTCTGACCAATACTACATTTTCCAATTTTATCCGCGGTCAGTTCCTTGAGGCCTGCATTCTGGGCTCCATGTTTCTGGTCTCCATGCTGATTCTGCGTCTTCCTTTCGCCCTGCTTATCTCGGTTGTCATTGCAATTACCGCTCTTATTCCAGTCTTTGGTGCCTTCCTCGGAGCAGCGATTGGCACCCTGTTAATCCTGCTGCAGAGTCCGAAACAGGCAATTATTTTCCTGGCGCTCTTTATTATTCTGCAGCAGATTGAGGGAAAGCTTATCTATCCCCATGTCGTCGGCGGTTCCGTCGGGCTTCCCTCCATCTGGGTTTTGTTTGCCATTACCGTAGGTGCTAAAATCAACGGTGTTGTCGGAATGATTCTGTTTGTCCCTCTGTGTTCTGTTCTCTATGCTCTCTTCCGGGAGTTTATTTATGACCGGCTGCAAAAGAAGAAGGTCACTCCGGAAGAAATTGAGGATTCCTGAGGATTTGTTTTTTTCTTCACAATTTTAAGCAGAAAACGGGAAGTGTGTCATCACAACTTCCCGTTTTTGTGCTATAGTAGTAGAAATTTAGAAATAATAGAATTTATATAGGAATAGGGAGTTTTTCTATGAATGAAAACACACCAAAGCCTAATGCCAAAGCCCTTCTTCCCATTTTAGTCTTTCTGATACTCTATCTGGGCGTCGGCATTTACTTTGAATACATCCACCCTATCAGCGGACAGATGGGTTTTTATGTCATGTCCGTTGTCCTGGCCTTTACCATAGCTCTGGTTGTCGCCTTTCTGCAGAATAGAAAGGTCAGCTTTGATGAAAAGGTCCACCTCTGTGCCAAGGGCATTGGAGATGACAACATTACCATTATGCTCTTCATCTTCCTGTTTGCCGGAATGTTCAGCGGTATTGCCCAGGCTGCTGGAGGTGCCGCAAGCACGGCCAATCTGCTTTTGAATATTATTCCGGGAAGCTTTGCCGTTCCGGGACTGTTCCTGATTGCCTGCCTTATTTCCATGGCCATGGGAACCAGCGTCGGCACCATTTCTGTCTTGGTTCCCATCTCAACCGCACTGGCCCAGAATGCTCACCTGAACCTGGCATTCTGTACCGGCGTCATTGTCGGCGGTGCCATGTTTGGAGATAACCTCTCCTTTATTTCTGATACGACCATTGCCGCAACCAAGACCCAGGGCGTAGAGATGAAAGATAAGTTCAAAGCGAACTTCAAAATTGCACTTCCTGCAGCCATAATCACTCTTATTATCCTGATTGTTATGAGCATTCACGCCGGCACACGTGACCTCGGACATTTTGACTACAATATCTGGCAGGCTATTCCCTACTTTGCCGTTCTGGTCGCCTCACTGTTCGGCCTTAATGTCCTGCTGGTCCTTGGTTCCGGTACTGTTCTGTTTTTTATAGTCGGCCTCTGCACTCATTCTCTGAACTTTGCCACCGCCCTGACTTCCATGGGCAGTGGAATGACAGAGATGTTTGAGACAATGATTGTCACCATCCTCGTCGCTTCTATTGGTGCTCTCATTAAAGCGTATGGAGGTTATGAAGCCATTCTTCAGTTTATACACCGGCATTCTAAAGGGCCGAAAGGCGGCATGTTTGGCATAGCCGGTCTGACCGCACTCATGGATATCTCATCCGCCAATAACACGGTAGCCATTGTGCTCTCCGGACCCATAGCCAAACAGATCAGTGAGGAATACGGCATCGAGCCAAAGAAGACCGCGTCTCTGTTGGATACTGTCTCCTGTATTTTCCAGGGTATCATCCCTTATGGTGCACAGCTCCTCGTCGCTGCCAGCCTGGCAAAAATTTCCAGTATTTCCATTATGCCGTACCTGTATTATCAGTTCCTGCTGGCAGCCTGCGTTATTCTCTCCATTCTGTTCAGCAAAAAGAAATCTCCCAAAACGAACAGCGTAGAAAAGCAGTCGTGACTGCCAGTTCTACGTCTGAATCGCAGGAAGAAACACAAAAAATAACAATTTCAAAATGTCACCGGTCACGGTGGCATTTTTTGTTGTTTATTTATTATCAATGAAGTATAATGCAGTTGGGATAATGTGGAAAGCTTTTGTATAGTTTTAACAAGCTAACTAACAATTCAAATTCGAAAGGAGTTAGAAGCTATGGGTAAGAAATGGGATAAACGCGACTACGACGGCGTACTCGGCGGACGGTTTATGAAACCAGATGTCCCGCACAACAAGTACATCCGGAAATGGGCGCAAATGGTAACAGATGAGATGTTTGTCCATGTTGGATACGATAATCCGGCATACTACGGACTCGCCGCATATGGCACCGAAGAAATGGCAAAAATCGCATTGAAGATGAAGGTTCGCAAGCCCCATACTTTTGAGGACATTCAGAAGATGACCGGCATTGAGCCAAAACATTTACAGGAAGTCCTCGACCGTATGACTTATATGGGGTTAATGGAGTACGATTGGGACAATCCAAAGAAAGAAAAACAATATACTATCAAGACGTTTGTTCCGGGCACTGCAGAAATGCTCAACATGCGTCCCGACAACTATAAGGATCATCCGGAAGTTGCCGAGTATTTCGACCTGGAGACCTATCTCCCACTTGCCGGAATTACCCAGATGATTCCTCCTGGAGGCGCCGGAACCGGTATGCACACGATCCCGGTTGAAAAAGCAATTGAGAGTATTCCAAATACGAACAGTCTTGAACACCTCTCCCACTGGCTGGACAAGTATGAAGGTCACATTGCTGTCGGTCCATGTTCCTGCCGGCTGGAGCGTGCTGAGCGTGGTGTCGGCTGTGCTGACGACCCGAATTACTGGTGTATCGGCCTCGGCGAATTTGCTGACTACTGTAACCAGAGTAAGTTCCCTGGCCACTATATCACGAAAGAAGAGGCCCTCCGCATTCTGAAAAAGGCCGAAGATAACGGCTTCGTCCATCAGACCACCAACATCGATGGAGAGAACAAGATTTTCGGCATCTGCAACTGCAACCCGCAGATCTGCAATGCCCTGCGGACTTCCATGCTGTACAACACACCAAACCTGACTGCCTCAGCTTACCGCGCCAAGGTAGATCCGGAAAACTGTGTTGCCTGCGGCCGCTGCGTTGAATTCTGCCCGGCCGGTGCTGTCCGTCTGGGACGGAAACTGAACCTGAAAGACGGTTCCCAGTACCAGTATCCAAAAGCAGAGCTTCCTGACAACCAGCGCTGGGGCTCTGACCACTGGAATCCAAACTACCGCGACGACAACCGTGAAGAGTGCTACGACTCCGGAACAGCACCATGCAAGACCGCATGTCCTGCCCATGTCGCCATCCAGGGATATCTCCAGATGGCCAAAGAAGGCCGTTACGATGAGGCACTGGCGCTCATCAAGCGGGAAAATCCTTTCCCGGCCGTCTGCGGACGTGTCTGCAACCGGAAATGCGAAGAGGCGTGTACGCGTGGCACCATTGACGAGGCAGTCGCTATTGACGAGGTCAAGAAGTACATCGCCCAGCAGGATTTGTTCGCGGATACACGGTATGTGCCGGAAATCATCACCGCGTCAGATACGAAAGATGTCTACGATGAGAAGATTGCCATCATAGGCGGAGGCCCGGCGGGACTGTCCTGCGCCTACTATCTGGCAACGCGCGGCTATAAACCGACCGTATTCGAGAAGAACGCGAAGCCCGGCGGAATGCTGACCTACGGAATTCCATCCTACAAACTCGAAAAGGATGTCGTCGACGCTGAAATTGACGTTCTGCGGCAGCTCGGTGTAGAAATCAAGACCGGCGTAGAAGTCGGAAAAGATGTCACTGTTCAGCAGCTCCGCGACCAGGGATACAAGGGCTTCTACCTTGCCATCGGATGCCAGGGATCCCGCAGAGCTAACGTCCCCGGTGAGGACGCAAACGGCATTTCCTCGGCGATTGAGCACCTGAAGAAAATCCAGGACGATCCGAACTACAAGGTCAAAGGCAAAACAGTCGTTATTGGCGGAGGTAACGTAGCCATAGACGCGGCGAGAACCTCCACGCGTCTTGGCGCTGACAATGTCTCCATGTTCTGCCTTGAGCAGCGGAAGGAAATGCCTGCCTCTCTGGAAGAAATTATGGAAGCAGAGTCTGAGGACGTTGCAATCAACTGCGGCTGGGGCCCGAAAGAGTTCCTGAAAGACGATGACGGAAATGTCAAAGCCGTTGTATTCAAGAAGTGTATTTCTGTATACAACCAGGACAAGAAGTTCGACCCGCAGTATGATGAAGACGATACCATTACTGTTGAAGCTGACACCGTCATTACTTCGATTGGTCAGTGCATTGACTGGGGCGGAATTCTGACCGGAGAGACCGGCATGGAATTTGTCCACGGAAATTATCCGAAGGCAGATCCCGTTACCTATCAAACCAGTATTCCCGATATCTTCGTCGGCGGCGATGTCTACCATGGACCATCCTTTGCCATCAACGCCATTGCAGAAGGTCATGAGGCAGCCGAGTCCCTGCACCGCTGGGTACAGCCAACCGCTCACAGCCTGACGCTGGGACGCCCGCACCGTCATTTCATCGAGATGGACAAGAACAACCTTCAGGTTGTCTCCTACGACAACAGCCCACGTCAGAAACCGGAGCTGAAGTCGAATGTCGACAGCAAGACCTCGTTCCGCGAGTATGTCAACCCGTTCACGGAAGAGCAGGTTAAGATGGAGTCCAAACGCTGTCTCAGCTGCGGAGCCTCTGTCGTCGATGAGAACAAGTGCATTGGCTGTGGTATCTGCACGACGAAGTGCGCTTTCGATGCCATCCATCTGGAACGCACCCATCCAGAAGCAACTGACTATGTTCCCTGCGAAGACCGCATGAAGAAAGTTATTCCGTACGCTGTAAAACGTGCTGGAAAGATTGTTGTTCATGACGTGAAGAAAGCATTCAGCAGGAAATAATCTAAAGAAGCGGCATGGACCGTAGATAGACAATAAAAAGCAGGCAGAATTGGCTTCACCGTCAATCCTGTCTGTTTTCTTTAGTCTACTATGTCATCCAGCAGATAGTATTCTGCGCCAAGTTCTTCTGCCAGCTGGCGAGCCATGTGCAGTTTTCGTCTTCCCTGTTCTGAGTCCACCACAATGGTCTGAACCTTAGAAGTCCGAATCCGTTCCGCTGCAGCTTGGGACCGGGGAACCGCGTTGTCCCCGCTGTTGGCCCTGCCATCGGTAACTATAACCAGGGACAGACCACTCTGTGGGTTTTCTTTATGCTCTCTTTCCAGAACTGTTCGTGACAGCTCCAGTCCTTCTGCCAATGGGGTACGTCCACCAGTGGACAGAGTATTGAGTTCCTGTTTCGCCCGTTCTACGCTGTTCGTAAACGGAAGGACAACCTCCGCACTGTCTTTTCGAAAGGCGACCAATCCCACGCGGTCGCGGTTCTTATACGAATCCTGGAGCAGAGAGAGAACCATTGTCTTAACCGCTTTCATCCGCCGATGAGCTCCCACTGACCCGCTGGCATCAACAGCAAACAGAATGGAATGACTTCCGGACTGCTCCCGAATTTTCATCATCCAGTCCTCCGGATGAATCTCCACTTTTCCTCTGCCAGCCGAGTGAGCAGCAGCTGCCCGTAAAGTAGCGTCCAGGGCAAGATCTGGAACCGTACTCTGTTCTGCCTCCACCTTTCTGGACCCACTATAGACACCTCGGCTTCCTTGAACCTGAACCGCCTTATTTCGACCCTGTCTGTCAGACATGGCCGACACGTCAAAAGGGCTCTTCTGTCCCTCTTCCGCCTGTTCTGTCTTCTGCGGCATTTCCGGTCCCTGCGATTCACGTCCTTCAACAATGTCTTCGACCTGCTGCATATCAAGATGTCTGTCCTCAAACGGTCTGCGTTTCATCCGGTGAGGAAGAACCAGTTCTGATGCCTGAATCAGGTTCTGTTTCGAGACAGATTTTCGGCCCTCCAGAGCAGCTATGACTGTGCTGGTCTTGCAGAGCATAATATCAGCTCTGTGACCTTCCACACCGACTCCAAGAGAAATCTTCACAGCAAGGTCTACGATCTCTTCGGGAAGATTTACTTCCGGAAGCAAGCGGCGTGCGTCCTGAATTTCCTTGCGAAGTTTCTCCTGTTCCGGCTTCCACTTGTCGACAAAAGCTTCCGGATTTCGTTCAAACTCCAGACGTCTCTCCACAACTTCTTTTCGCACCTCAGGATCCTGTTCGCCTTGTACCTGGACGCATAGACCGAATCGGTCCAAAAGCTGAGGACGCAGATCCCCTTCCTCCGGGTTCATGGTACCAACCAGTACAAATCGGGATGGGTGTTCATAGCTTATCCCTTCACGTTCGACACGGTTCACTCCCATAGCTGCAGCATCCAGTAGAACATCTACAATATGATCCTCCAGCAGATTGACCTCATCAACATAGAGAATATTTCCATCCGCTTCTTTCAACAGACCTGGTTCAAAATGCTTTTCCCCGGTCTTCACTGCAGTTTCAAAATCCAGCGTTCCGACAACCCGGTCTTCGGTAGCTGAAACCGGCAAGTTGACAACATGGGTAGTGCCAGGGAGAAGTTCTGCCAGAGATCGTACTGCCGTTGATTTTGCTGTACCTTTTTCGCCGACAATCAGTACGCCGGACAAACGCGGATCAATCGCCGCAAGAAGCAGAGCCCGTTTCATAGCGTCTTGTCCCGCAATGGCAGCAAAGGGGTAGTTAATTGGCATCTTCAATTTCTCCTTCCGTCTCAAGGTATACATCACGAAGTTCTTCCCGCTGTTCCGGCGTGGCGTCCCAGTAACCGCGCCGGTCGGCCTCCATTAGCCGTTCCATAGAAGATAGGTAAGCATAGCGGTTATTGTCCTGCATACGTCGGCGCATCTCTGGATCTGAGACATAAGCCTTTTCCACTTGAGAAAAAGTCTCACTGGGAATACAGTCTGCCGTTGCAGCCAAACCCAGCAGATTCTCCATGCGGTCGGCAATCTGCTGTCCTCCATGAAACGGATGAGCCAGCTGTCCATCAATCCATTTGGGGTTTAAAATTCGGGTTCGAACACCGCGTGCTGCGGACTCGGCATACGTATCGGCGTAAACCTGCTCGCCAGTTGTATCTAAGATCAACGATTCCACGTTGGAGGAACCAGACATTTTCGCGGCCCGCTGCAGACCTCCGGCAAACTCATAATAGTGGTCCAGATCTGTAATTTCATAGTCGGCATCACTGCGGACCTGCGAAATCATTTCCACATCGGAGAGCTGTCGGGTAATCAGGCCGGGGATATACTCTCCTTCCAGATTTTCTCCGTAGACATAGCCAAGTTCTGCAGTAAATAGAGACCCGAGCTCACTCTCATCCTGCCAGTCTCCGGCTTTGACCACATCGGTCATACTGGTTCCATATTCTCCGTCTTTCGGACCAAAAAACCGGCTGCGCGCCAGCGTCTCTGCCTGTTCCGGCGAAACACCGCTTTGCAGCAGTTCCTGTTTCAGCTTGAAAGTCCTCTCGGCAAAGGCACTCTGTTCCGGAGTCTCGTGAAGTTCATCCAGTTCTCGAAGAGCGCGGTTTAAATCCCGTAGCAGCTGAGGGAATAGATCTCGGAAAAAGCCGCAGATAGTTACCGTAACATCAACTCTAGGACGGTCCATTTCTTCGGTTGGAATCACTTCTATGCGTGACAGAGAACTGGTCCCCTTCCAGGTCATGCGCAGGCCAAGGTAGTACATGAGCTGTCCAATAGATTCGCCATGAGTTTTGGCGGTTTCCAGGCCCCAGAGAACCATAGCCGTATGTCTCGGATACGAACCGTATTCCTGGAAATACCGCTGCATTGCCGCTTTGGCAATATCCTGTCCTCGGGCATATGCTGATTCCGACGGGACAAACCGCGGGTCAAAAGCATACCCGTTACGACCCGTCGGGTAAATATCTGGTTCCTTATGGACATCACCCATCGGTCCAGCAGAAACATAGCCGCCATTCAGCGCGTGAATCAGTCCCTGCAGTTCTTCTGGATGATCATTGCCTATGACATGCAGTCCGTCAGGAATTAAAGAGGTCTTAGAACGGTAGAGCTCCCGCTCCAATGCCTGTTCTTCGGTAGGAAGCCCCAGCGTGGATGCTTTCTCACATACCGTCTTCCAGACCGATTCTGCCCGGTCAGGGGCCTGCTGTTTTGCCTCGGTATATTCTGCCAGTGTGTCATCCAGGTCGGCCAGGTCACCATACAATCCACTCTGTACAAAATTCGGAGCGGCATAAGTCAGTAAGGCAGCATAGGACCGTCTTTTGGCAGTCATGCCTTCTGAAGCGTTTCCGCAGTAGTAAAAATAGAAATTGGGAATATCACCAATCAGACGGTCCGGCCAGCAGCTGCTGGTCAGTCCGTTTTCCTTTCCGGGCATGAACTCCAGGGTTCCATGGGTCCCCACGTGGAGAAAGGCATCCGCCTGAAATTCTTCCCGGAGGTACCGGTAAAAATCAATATAGTTATCATCAGGTGGAAGTTCCGTGTCATGGTAATGCTCAGGGCTCCGGTACGGCTGAATTCCCAGGAAGACATTCCCGCGAACTACTCCTCTCTTACCGGACAGGAAAGTGTTCTCAATTTCTTCCGGTGTCATGGGATCCACCGTATACCCATTATCTTTCAGCACCTGAAATATATTGGAAAGTGAAGCAAGAGCATCCAAAAATGCGGCATGAAACAGATTTTCCTCTCCTGGCGGATAGTCATAACAGATGATGGCAATTTTTTTCTCAGAATTGTTCTTATTCTGCAGAGCAAGAAGACATTTGGCCTGTCCGGTTAGGCGCTCAATCCGGCCTTCCAGCGGTATAAGACGCGTATAGTCATTCGTATCCACAGCTGCAATCGGATAAGTATCTATTCCGCCATCCAGCTCCGGAAGCATCATGGAAATTAAAAAGTCCCCCGGCGATGCACCTTTGGGAGATTCCATATACTGCGCCACACTCTGCTTGGAAATAAAGAACGGTTTTAAATACGGAACGTCCAGGTCCTGTAACAGGTCAATACCGGCCTGAGCATTACCGCCCATAGGTCCTGCTCCAAGGCGGAAAGACATGAAATTGACGATCAGACGGATGTTCGAACCCGTTAAGATGGTTCGCAGCTCGTCCATATCCTTATCTAACTGGTTGGAAAACCCAATAGGAAGGATGTTCGCCATGGGTGAAAACGCGTCCATCGCCTGTAAAATGACAGGGAATAAATTATTGGGATACGTGTGGGCATAGAAGAGAAAAGCCACTGACGGTTTAGATGGATCATTAGGGTATACCTTCCAGTAGTCTTCTTCTGAGGCAAACACAGTACGGTCATGCGGGTCGCAGATGAAAATGCCATTATTCATGTGCACTGGGCCGGGATGCGGCAGGTCTTTCCAACCGTAATAGTTCCGGAGTAGCAGGTCCATCATACTGGCAATATCCTGAGGCAGGCCGCTCTGCCAGTAGTCACCAATGGTAAACACGTTCTGCATGTCTTTAAAAATATGCAACGGCAGAATCTTAGAGATATGGCTGGTCATCCTCCGCATTTTTGACATAATGCCAATGGCACCGTGTCCATTTGGTCCCGGGTCTTTTTTGGAGCGCATTCCGCCGCCCATAGAAAATTTTCCAAGTCGTGCTTTATCCCGACAGCCGTATCCAATGACCAGGATATTGCCTTTGCAGTCATCTAAAGCTGATCCAACAAGGTTGATGAGGTCTTCGGCGCAGCCCATAAGATCAATTAAAGCAAGGTCAGCCGTTCGAACATCCTGCAGCATGCTCTCCATGTTAATATCCAGATGTTCATTGGATACAAAATAAGACCGCAGAATAAAATCGTGCTCCGGATAGGAAGCTGAGAAATCCTGGGCCCACTCTTTTAATGATCGGAGCGACTCTGCCGCTACGGTAATGACTGTCATCTTCATACTTAGGACCTCCACATAGTAACCTTTAGTGTACCATGGTTGACCCATACTTTCCATTTCCTTATAATCAGTATAATTATGGAAAGGAGATGGCACCTTGCAGGAAGACAAGCGAAATAACCTCGAAGTCAAAAGTCTGTACCACCTGTTTGCCACACTGGCCCTGATTCTGCTGATTCTGGCCGGCGCTCTTTCCTATCTTGCCAATGTCATCAACATAGATGTCATTACCCGTCCTTTTGAAGTTCTGAGTGAAGAGACCAAAGAAGACCTGTCCCACACCAGGGGGACTCAGAAAATTTCTGAGAAAATGCGGGAATCGCGGGAAGCTCAGGACGACAACTTTGTGCAGGGACTGATCAAAAAAGAACGGGAAAAAAACGAGAATGTAACCGGAGTCAAATCCGGTTCCGAACAAAAAGCAGAAAAGAACAGTCAAAAAAAGGGACTTGTCGGGTTTATTAACAAAATCCAGATTTTCTATATTAAGTTTAAGCTGACTATTGAGAAGTTTGAGAACTATATTGCCAGGATTCCCTATAAGCCTCTGATTATTCTTGTTATCTGGGCGCTGTTCTTTATTAAAAACTATGTATCTATAACCCCAATGTCGTTTACCTGTTTTCTTACCGGGCTGATTTTTCCGTTCTGGCTGGCGCTCTTTATTAATCTGGTAGGAATTGTCTATATTTTTTCGACCAAATATATAAAAGGTGTCAAATCTGAGAAGAATTTCATTCACAAGTATTTGACCAAGTGGAAGCGCCTCGGCCGGTTGATTGAAGATTCAGAAAATGGCAACGGAACCGGAAATCCTGGATTACTGTTCGTTCTTCGGCTGGCTCCCTCTGTTCCTCTAAATCCGGTCAGTACGTTATACGGCTATATGGGGTTCAAATATTGGTGGTACCTCATCATCAGTGTGTTCGGTTATGCCATTAAACTCATAACCTTCACTGCCATCGGTGCCAACATTTCAGACCCATTCTCCCCTAAGTTCGTTCTTCCCATCCTTGCCATTTTGTATATGACGGGACTGGCCATGGCTGTTCTTGCCATTATCTACCACCACAAGCTCAACCTGCTTGCGGAGCCGGTGGAAACTTACTAATAAGCCCTGTGTAAAAAAGAAGCCCTGCTGTTTCAGCTCAACAGAAACAGCGGGGCTTTTCTTTTGGAATGATTTCGGAGTCAGACTGTTTCACTGCTGTTTTGATACAGTCTGGTATAGAACCCGTTTTGCTTCAGGAGCTGCTCATGGGTCCCCTGTTCTATGACCTCTCCATCCTTTAATACCAGGATGCAGTCTGCATTTTCAATGGTGGAGAGACGGTGAGCAATGACAAATGAGGTTCTTCCTTCCATCATCTGATCCATTGCTTTCTGAATTCGGTATTCAGTTCGAGTATCTACAGAACTGGTAGCCTCGTCTAAAATCAGCATCGGGCAGTTTTCCAGCATAGCTCTGGCAATAGCAATCTGCTGTTTCTGTCCCTGAGAAAGACTGGAATCTGCTTTCAAAACGGTGTCAAACCCGTCTGGCAAAACTTCTACAAAATGTTCCAGTCCCACAGCACGCATAGCAGCCCAAAGCTGATCGTCCGAGACCAGTTCTGACTTGTTAATTAACAAGTTATTCCGCAGAGTTCCTTCAAAGAGCCAGCTGTCTTGCAGAACCATGGAGAAACAATCCCTCACCTGTTTTTTTGACAGGTCTCGGGTATCCACACCATCAATTTGAATGCTGCCGCTGTCGATATCGTAGAAGCGCATCAACAAATTAACCAGTGTCGTCTTTCCAGCTCCTGTCGGACCAACAATTGCTATTTTCTGACCAGCCCTTGCGTGTACAGAGAAGTCTTTAATGACCGGATCTGATGCATCAGGATACGTAAACCGGACATGGTCAAACACTACATCGCCCTTATTTTCTGGGGTCCATTCAGGAAGGTCGGGTTCCGGCTCCGGCTCTTCCTCTTCCAGGAAGGAAAACACTCTGTCACCAGCTGCTGCAGCTCCCATCAACATCTGCATGGACTGGGACAGACGGGATATGGGCTGGGTGAAAAAGTTTACGTAGACCAGAAAGCCGACGATGATACCGAATGACCCCTTTCCGTTCAGGATCAGAATCCCTCCGGCCACACAGACCGCAACATACGCCAGGTTGGAGACAAAGCTCGAAATCGGCATCATCAGGCCTGACAGGCTCTGAGACAAAAATCCGTCATGAATCAGCTGGCGATTCAGGGAATTAAACTGGGTCTCGGACGCATCCTCCTGGTTATAGGCTTTGACAATAGACTGGCTCTTATAAATTTCCTCGATGTACCCGTTGAGACTTCCGAGGTCCTGCTGCTGTCTGGCAAAATATGGCATGCTCTTTTTGGAAATCAAACCGGTAAGCCAGACTCCCAAAAATCCTGAGACAATAGCAACAATTGCCAGTGGAATATTGGTCAGCAGCATCATCACCAGGCTGCCCACAAACATAAGGGCAGCATTAGCCAGCAGAGAAATGACCTGGCTGATGGACTGACTTAGTGTATCTACATCGTTAGTTATCCGGGAGAGTGTATCTCCCTTGGAGGTCTTATACAGATAGCTCATGGGAAGCCGGCAGATCTTGTCCGATAGTTTATTGCGAAGATCCTGACCCAGTTTTTGCGAAGCAGAGCTCATAATCCAGCTCTGGAGAAAACTGAAAAGCTGTCCGACAACATACAGTCCTAACAGCAGAACAACCGTCTTTCCCATGAGGGAAAAGTTCATTCCTGTCCGCATCCCGGCCTTAATCTGGTCGACAAACTGGGACAGATACCGTGGACTCAGAAGGCTGAGTACTGTTGACAGCACAGTAAAGATGCTGGCAATCAGGAACGCGGTATGATACTTGCTGCTGTAACTCCAAATTTTCCGAAACGACTTTTTGAGGTCCGGCTTTGGTCCTGGCTGAAACTGCTGTCTCATAATGCCGTCTCCTCTTTCTGGGTCTCTGCAATCTGCTGATAGACCTCACAGCTCTGGAACAGTTCTTTGTGAGTTCCCTGTCCAACAATTTTTCCGTCATCCATAACCAGGATGCGGTCTGCATCTCGAACACTGCCAATTCTCTGGGTAACGACAATCTTAGTTGTGCCGCTATAATTTTCAGAGAGGTCCTTGCGAAGCTCACTCTCAGTCTGATAATCGAGTGCAGAACCGGTATCATCGAGGACCAGAATTTCCGGAGATTTTTCCAGAGCACGGGCAACAGAGAGACGCTGCTTCTGACCGCCGGAGAGGTTGGCCCCTCCCTGCATAACAGGGGCATCCAGTCCTCCATTCATTTTGTCTACAAATTCCTTAGCCTGGGCAGTTTGCATTGCTGTTTTAATAGTCTCAGCCGGAGTTTCGGATCCAAAACATACGTTGGAGCGAACTGTCCCAGATAGCAGAACGGACTGCTGAGGACAGTAACCGATCTTGTCGCGGAGCGCTTTCAGAGAATACTTTTTTATGTTGATTCCATCTATCAGAATTTCTCCAGAGGATACGTCATAAAGCCGCGGAATTAAATTGACAACCGTACTTTTCCCGCTGCCTGTAGAGCCGATGACTGCTACAGTCTCACCCTTAGAAGCCGTGAAGGTAATATCCTGAACTGCGGGTTTAGTCTCCCCAGGATAGCAGAAATCAACATGTCGGAACTCGAGCGTTCCAGTCTCTTCCGAGCTGCTTTCCGTTCCCTCGTCCTTGACTGAGGGCTCGGTTTTCAAAACCTCATCAATACGGCGGGAGCTGACCATAACACGAGGGATCATGGTAAAGACCATCGTCAGGGTGACAAATGCATTGACAATCTGAGTTGCATACTGTGCAAACGCCAGCATATTGGAGAACAGTCCGGCCTGCTCCAGTGTGCCGCTCTGATCGATCAGTACGGCACCAATCCAGTAAATCGCCAGGGTCATTCCGTTCAAAACGAGCTGAACGGACGGGCTCATCACTGCCATGGCACGGATAGCATAGAGATTATTTCTGGTCATTTCCTCGTTTGTAGAAGAGAACTTTTCTTCCGCGGTCTCTTCGGCATTGTAAGCATGAATAACAGAAATTCCAATCAGGTTGGTATCCGCAATCCTGTTCATATCATCGGTCAGTTTCTGAACTTTCTTCTGTCTTGGCAGAATCAGGAAAACGCAGGTCGTAACGAGTACAACAATCAGCACGGTTCCAACAACGGTTACTGTCGTCCACTGCCATACCATACCGGAAACCTTACCAATGGCTCCAATGGCAGTCAGTGGAGCTTTAACAATAACTTGCAGGCCCATAACCATAAAGGACTGGACCTGAGTAATATCATTGGTGGAGCGAGTTATCAGACTGGCCGGCGAGAAGATATCTGACTCGGCCATAGAAAATGCCATGACCTGATGAAACAGCCGGCTGCGCAGACTTCCTCCAAAGGAAAACGAAAGCGCGGAAACACAGAAAGCTGTCGCACAGGACGCGAGAAGACTTCCGAGCGCATAAAGAAGCATTACCCCTCCAGCGCGTAAAAGCTCATGCATTCCGGTTCCAGCAGTCTGAAGCAGCATTGTGATTTTGCTCATATAGGCCGGAAGATTCAAATCCATCCAAACCTGAATCAGCATAAAGACCAGACTGAATCCTGCCAGAAGCCAGTCCCGCCTCCGAAACTCTTTAAACAAATGGAATAATCTCATATCGATTCGCCTCATTTATCTTACCGGGTAAGACTTTTGCATAAATAAAAGAAAAGAAAGTTTACAGATCTAAATTTATTGGTTTCAGAATGCTCCAGACTTCCTTCGAAGTTTCAATGTACTCCCGGAGACGTTCCATACCGATCGTATCAATCAGTTGACTCATCTGGTCATTTCTCTGCTGCTGAAGATCTTCCACAATTCGACGTCCCTTATCCGTAATAGAAATTTCTGTGACGCGGGCATCCTCCTTACCAGTTTCCCGGTTAATAAGCCCCTTCTCTACCATCTTCCGGATGAGGGCGGAAACACGACCAGTGGTAACATGTAAGACTTTACTGATAGTTCCCGCCGTTGCCGATTCATCCGTGCGATACAGGTATATTAAAACGCCAAGCATGCCTTCGGTTCCTGTACTTGTGCGCTGCGACCATGAGCCGCCCTGTCTGGGCTGCGCTTCCGCAAATAATTTCATGAGTTCATCAATCTGGTTTTGCGTGGCCATAGTCTCACCTCAATTTATCTTACTGGGTAAGATTATATTTGGTTACTCTATTTTTGTCAATGCAGGAATTTGATTTTCTTCTTCCTTTAAAGGCTCATCAGGGAATCCCCTTTCAGTTCTTCGGAGTGCCAAGGCAGCAGCACCATCTTCCCATTGGATATTTTCTCTACCTTTTGGATCCATTCCGTCTCATTTTCCGCCTTAGCTGCAAGCGTCCGATTGCTGCTGTCGGTCAAAGAAAAAGATTTATTGACAATCCACCATTTCGCCGAAAGTCCAGCACGGTTCAGATCCTGTTCTAAACGGGCAGCTTCATAGACCGGTGTGGCTTCAGGCAGAGTTACAATAACCACTTCGGTCTCGGCGCTTCTGAGTCTGGGCAGAAGTGCCTGGACTGACTCTGGAATTTCCCCCTGAGACCTCTGAATTTCCCGGTCATAACTCTCTGTTGATTCCAATAGAAGCAGAGTATGCCCTGTAGGAGCAGTATCAACTACAACCACTTCCTCGTCTGCCTTCTCAACTTCCCGGGCAAATGCCCGGAACACTGCAATTTCCTGAGTACAAGGTGAGCGCAGATCCTCCTTCAGATAGTCGATATCTTCTTGGGACAAACCATTTTTCCGCGCCTGAGACAAAACATCTTCCTGATATTGTTTCAACTCAGCTGCTTCGTCAATATGGCTCATCGAAATTTCATCCTGTTCTGAGATAACAAACTTCAGATGGGCTGCAGGATCGGTAGTAGTGAGATGAACCTTCTGCCCACATTTCGCTAGTCTCAAAGCAATTGCCGCAGCTATGGTAGTTTTACCGACCCCTCCCTTTCCCATGGTAAAGATTACCTTTTTCCTGGTATAGAACAGGTCATCAACCAGATTGTCAAGAGAAGGAAGATTATGAAAGTCAATAGATTCCATACGAGGCCTGTCGGTATAATAGTCATCGGTTAGCATAGAACGGATGTTGGCAATCCCGGTAATGGAATAAGCGCGAAGCGGCACTTCAAAGTGCGGCAGTCGATTCAACTCCTCCGGCATATTGCAAAGAGCAGACTGCTGTTTTTCATACACTTCAGAGGACAGCTGGTCATCACAATCTTCCAGGACCCCATTGACAATCAGTATCTGATTCTGAAGTCCCAGCTCCCATAGTTCTAATGAGGCCCTCTCTGCCTCTTTGAGAGGAACCAGCTCCGGTCTTGCAATCAGGAGAAGAGCTGTCTGTCTATCATCTACTAGTGTATTTACTGTCTGCTGAAATAATTTCTTCTTGTCCTCCAGTCCAGAGAGCTGGCCAAGACAGGAAGCCCCATGAGTGTTTTTACCAATAAAACTGGTCCATGCTGCCGGAAGCTGGAGCAGGCGCAGAGTATGTCCGGTCGGTGCTGTATCAAAGACGATATGATCGTACTTGTTCCGAAGAGTCCTGTCAGCAATGAAGCTCGAGAACTCTGTAAACGCAGCTATTTCTACCGTACAGGAACCTGACAGCTGCTCTTCCATATCCTGAACAGCCGAATCTGGGAGCACTCCACGATATGGAGCAATCACGCTTTCACGATATTCCTTTGCAGCACTTTCCGGGTTCAGATTAGCCACATCCAGTCCCGGAACGTCAGGGACAGGAGTCGGTTTATTGTCGAGCGGCATGGAGAAGACATCTTGCAGATTTGAAGCGGGATCCGTACTGACCAGCAGCACTTTATCTCCACGATCCGCCAATGAGACCGCAACCGCACAGGAAATCGAGGTTTTCCCCACGCCTCCTTTGCCAGTCAGGAAGAGATATCGAGTTGACGGGAGATTGTTCAAAGAAAACTTCTTCATCATCAGCACCCTCCGCTATTGCAGCACCCGGATTTTTCCTGTTTTAAAGAATCCGGATTTAAATCGAACCATGATTCCAGTTCTTCATTGGTTGGATAGCGGCCAAATACTTTCAGGTTCCCATCCACCAGAGTCATCGGCAGTTTCTCGACACCGTAAAGTCTGATAAACTCACTGACAGACTGATTCGTGACAAATTTTACCGGGTCGTTCGAAAGATTATATCGTTTTACATCAAGTCCCTCCTGATTTAACGTATTCACAGCAGTTGAGATACGCAGAAGTTCAGGGTCCACACTCACACCGCATAATCCTGTAGGGCAGCACATTGCCGGTTCAAAAATTTCAATTTTGGTCATAAGTATCCTCCTAAATATATTCATTGATTTAGATATTTCAATGCTTTAGGCATTTTTTTAACAGCACGGTTCTGATTTTTCATGATTAGAAACTGTTGTTAACTGCTGCAATAAGTTCATCGCCTGTTTGGAGCCTTCCGGAGAGATAGAATAGTACATCCATTTTCCCTCTTTTCTGCTGGTAACCACGCCGGAGTCGCATAATATTTTCATATGATGAGAAAGTGTAGGCTGAGATATACTCAGTTCTTCCAGGAGCTTGCAGGCACATGCCTCTCCATGCTGTAAAAGTTTTAAAATCTGGACTCGGTTGACATCACAAAAAGCTTTAAAAACAGTTACTGTCTGTCTGTCATCCATTTTGTCACCTTCCATCGATAAATTTCGATATGATATTATCCAATAGATTCATATTTGTCAATATGTTTGCGACAAAAAACGGTGTCTCTTTTGAGACACCGTCATTGTTTTCCGGGCAATTCAGTTTTTTAGAACATCAGAAGGCCCAAGCAGAACCCGCCGATGAGTCCGCCAAGATGTCCGGCGTTGCTGATCTTTTTGGATTTGAAGCCGGGAATAAGCATGATGACAATGTAGACAATAAGGCCAATTATTGTTGATTTGTCGTAACCGCCTTCATTGGGTCTAAGCAGCATTGCCAGCATACCGCCTAAAATTCCGAAGATAGCCCCGGACGCACCGCCGGAGATCCCGTTGAAGTGATGAATCTTGTCTGACAGCATGGCGAGAAGCGATCCACAGATACCGGCACCAAGATAGATCACTAGAAACTGCCAGGGTTTCGTATCTGCTTCCAGTATGTCACCAAAATAGTAAAGAGCAATCATATTCATCAGAATATGAGCAAAACCAAAATGGACAAACATGGATGTGAACACCCGGTACCATTGATGATAGTGAAGAACCAGGTTGGTGTTTAGAGCCAGACGGTTATTAACATTCAGTTTCCGGAACCAGTTGAGAATATAGACCAGAACATTCAGTGCAATAAGTACAGTGGTCATTGGCAATGTCGATGGAAAACTCATACAACATGTCTCTCTTTCATAATCACTTACAGTAATTAGACCACAAAATGATGTCCACTGTTTTACTATTTATTTTCCGTAATAGTATTTGGTTTTTCCCACAGTCACAGTTCCAGCTTCAGAATGCGCTCCGCATTACCGTGAGCAATTTTCTCTTTATCCAGACTCGAAATATCGGAATTTTCCAGCATGGAACGAATATTGTCTGGCTTGCGATACGGATAATCTTCACCCCAGAGGATATGATCCGCGCCAAACTTTTCCAGGCAATAGTGGAAATTCGCATCATAGGTCATACCTGATGGATTCACATAAATATTTTCTTCAAAATATCTGCTGATCGGTTTGGACAGACCTGTGTCTTCCTGATTTATTCCGTCCATTCTGTCCATAAAATAGGCAACAACTTCTCCCCAATGGCCAAGGATAATCTTCAGATTTGGATACCGGTCAAATACACCAGACAGAATCAAGCGCACAGCCTGCATCCCCACATCGTAATGCCATCCGATTCCATATCCTGCCAGTTCAAACTGAACTTTCGGAGACCACGATCCTTTATAGTATTTGTCGCTGATGGCGGGGTCTACAAGACCCGGATGTAAATAGAGTGGCACATCAAGCTCTTCCGCCTTAGCATAAAGCGGTTCAAAGGATGGGTCATCGTAAGGAATTCCGTTATAATGACCCGAGAGCATCGCACCAACAAAATGTTTTTCCTTAACGCAGCGCTCCAATTCTTCTGCCATAGCTTTTCCATCTGCCAGCGGAAGATTGGCAAAGACAGCAAAGCGTCCAGGATACTTAGCCGTCAGCTTCTGCATCTCATCATTGGCTTCCCGACAAAGAGGAACAGAATATTTTGCATCTAGAGAAGACGGTACATTTCCGGCAAGAGAAATGATCTGCATGTCAATACCTGCCTCATCCATGTAGGTAATCCGCTCATCATCAATATGCTGGACAAGGCGTGCCATTTCGCCGCCACTCCCCTGTGCATCATTATATCCGGCTTTCAGTCCGTCTTTTGCCATTAATTCTGCTGCCTTGCGATTGATGGCTGGGGAAGAATAATGCTCTTCTAAGGTAATCAATTTTTTCATAAAAAAACCTGCTTTCTGATTGTCAGTCTGTAATACCTAACAGATTCTCTGCATTTTTGTGCGCAATTTTTTCCAGATTCTCAGGCTCGAGGCCATAATTTTCAAGAAATGTTCGAACTTCATCAATATGCTCATAAGAACCGTTAAGATAGCAGAAATCCTGTGCCCACAGAATGTGGTCCGGCCCCATAGTTTTCAGACAGAAGTCCATATCATCTTTGAAATACATACCGCTCGGATCAGTCCAGATATTATTCTTCCAGTACCAGTCAACAGTGTGCTTCAGCCCTGTCAGCTGCTGCGGCAGGCCGAGATCCATGCGATCAAAGTAATACGGCATCATCTCACCCCAGTGTCCGCAGATAACCTTCAGGTTTGGCAGTTTATCAAATACTCCTGACAAAATGAGATGCATGACATGAACTCCGACATCATAATGCCATCCTACGGCATAGCCGGCGAAGTTGCGTGACACTGCGGGATTCTTCCAGTTGCCCTGGTAGTACGCCTTCTGAATATCCTGTGAAATTTCATCAGGGTGCATGTACAGTACAACATCTAAATTGCTGATTTCCTTGAGAAGCGAGAAAAATCTGTCCTCATCGAGAAAATGGCCCTGGAAAGTTCCATTAATCAGAACGCCCTTGAAACCCAGGTCGTTGACGCAGCGGTCAAGCTCCTTGACGGCCTCGTCCACATCATAGAGCGGAAGACAGGCATATCCGTAGAACCGGCCTGGATACTTCTGTGTAGCTTCATAAAGTTCATCATTTGCCATTTGGCACAGTTCTACTGCCTCTTTGCCTTCAAGATCCGACGGAGCATTGTTACCATAACCGATGACCTGTGTGTCAATTCCCACCTTGTCCATATAGGCGATGCGCTCGTCTCCAATATTGGAAATCAGGGAATTTTGCACAAACTGGTCCACAAACTGAAACATATTCTCATTTGTGTTGGGATCCTTCAACAGAACTTGCTTTACTCTATCATTTACTTTAGAAGACATGTAGTGTTCTTCAACTGTGATAAGTTTCATTGCTGTACCCTCCTATTAAAGAATGGTATACATTAGTCGTTTCCTACATATTGTATGTTGGAAGCGACGCTTTGTCAACAATTAAAAGAATTGATTTCTCGTGTGTTTTGGCGAACGGTCTTTCGTCGGAAAGAAGGCAAGAAAAAAGCACGTAGCTGCGTCGTTTCAACGTAACTACGTGCATCATGGCGGAGAGCAAGGGATTCGAACCCTCGAAGCGACTTTAATCGCTTACACGACTTCCAAAGCTCTCTCCCCTGCAGGCTCTTGCGCTTATGAAGAGTTATACGCCATGATTATTGAAAGTTTACTGCGATCAGTTTCATGATTTTAGTTCACAAAGGTTCATGTCTTCGGCCAATCATAAATGCAAGTTTCATTTATTCCAGTTGTTTTCTTTTAGTTATTATTGGGCGCAAGTAACTATTTCCAAAACAAAATAAGAAGATTTATCTGCAACATCTGCTAAATAATCCAACATATCTGAATCTTCATTTAACATTCTATAAGTAATAACTCTATTTAGGCGTAATATTGTCTTATCATCCAATCGGATTAAAACATAAGAAGATGGTTCTTCCTTCTTTCTTACAGTGTTGTCGGATAAGGATCATCCGGAAGTCGGATAGGATGAAATGTGCCATTTAACGCGCTATACAAATCGGCCATCTGCGCTGCCGCGCCGAGATTCCCATCAAAATAACCGGTCCGGGCGTCTACGATCCGGGGGTTGACGCGATGCCAGGCTTGATACCAACACATTTCAGTATCACTGATCTGTGTCAGTTGCCCCAGCATATATTTCCCTGCTCGCCGAGCCAAGATGAGATACTTTTCCTCCTTCAGAGCGGCCCAAAGACCCAGAAATACATTCACTAAGCCTGAAGTTCCACAGCAGAGGCAGACCGTATTCCAGTAACCGGGAAAGTGGATTTCCGGCGCTCCTGCAGAAAGAACACCGCGCACCATCTGCTCCAGAAAATCCCTATGGATTTCCTTTTCTGTTACATGATAGAGTTGGTAGAAAAGGCGGATCGTGCCAGTAAAGCCGTTGCACAGGCCAATGAAATATACACCATCGGGATTCGGCAGGATGAAAGGCGTCAGGGCGTTTCCGTTTTCTACTGTTGAGATGGAACGCATGTAAGAGGCGCCACGTTCGGCCGCTTCCAGGAAACAATCTTCTCCTGTCTTTTCATAGAGCTTGGCTAAGGAATAGGCCATACCAGCAGTACCATACATATAGTTTGGCATCTGTCCGCCGTTGTCGATGCCAAGGCCTGGCATGGTAATGGTGTCCCAGTATTCCGTACCATCCTCCTGAATGTGTCCCCTAGAGAGCAGGTCGCCTCCGGCGTCAATGGCCAGCTGACGCCATTCCGGACGATGAAATTTCTTTGCAGCATAAAGAAGATAGAGAACGATTCCCGCATCAAAGGAGATACCGCTGAGGCCGGACCAATAGCAGCCGTATTCACTTTGCTTGGCTGCATCTGCAATCTCCTCTGTCAAAGAGATTGCAAAATCGGTAAATTCCGTATCTCCTGTTGCAGCACCCAATTCTGCCAGTACATAAGCAGAGCCTGCGATCCCCTCGAATAATTCCCATTGTGCGCCGTCAATCCCACCCAAAGCAATCACGTGTTCTCCACTGTCCCAATGGGCAATGATATACCGGCCTCCTGCAATGGCATGATCCAGATAAGTCGTATCTCCTGTGGCATTTGCCATCTGAATATAGAACAGTACCACTCCCGGAAGTCCGCTGTATAGGGCAAACGGCCCCATCAGGGATTCTGAGTCTGGATTTGTTGGATCTTCTGGCCAAATGGATCCTGCATCTGTCTTGATTTCTTTGCTGCTGAGCCATGCGGCCACGCCCTTTGCTGCCGCTAAGTAATCTTCTGCTGAGGGCTCACGGAATAGCGGCCGAATTCGTTTGTTCAAAACCATCACCTCGTAGATAAAACCAGCTTGTCTTGTTAGCTGTCATACAGGTATGCTATTAAAAGGTTGATTTTTGTCAATATGTGAAGCCATAGTGTGTGGAGTATGAATATCGCTTCCGCGTATCGTTATGTAAACTGAGTCATAATAAGATTTTTATAATTCTTTACAGCAACGTGGAAAATCTTTTCAAGAAAACGATTCATGAAAATCTCAAAAGACTCAGTTCCAGCTGAGACTGGATATTACAGAAGACTCAAAGATTTATCTGCAAGCAGCGAAGCTGATGCGCGTGCTAAAGGATGACAGACCCATTGCCATGCGTAAGCATTTGATCCGCATTGACCTAAATCCGAAAGAAGCAAGCTTGTGAATAAAATCCCACCCCAACGAAAGTGCGGCTGTCTCAAAACACATAACATTCGCCGTCTTCTGGAATTTGAACACGGTCACGAATGCCCTTCTCCTCCAGCTTCTTTGCAAGGGTCTTGCGCGTAAGTGTGGCATGAGGAACGTTATCCATGTGGCTTGCAATGACAACGGCATCCGGCGCAGCGGCGCAGACCTTAGCGAGATCATTGTCATCCATGATGAGGCGGCCGTTTTTCACCAGCATGGCGGCGCAATTATTCGTGATGATGACGTCAGGGTGATACTTCTTAATCGTATCTGCCACATCGTCGCACCAGATGGTGTCTCCACAGACATAGAGCGTCTTTTCATTAGGGCTGCGGAACACATAGCCGCAGGCATCACGGCAGGGGATCTTTGTTCCATGAATGGCTTTGACCTTGATGATCTCTGTGTCACCATAGGTAATCTTGTCCTCCAACACGCGAACATCCTTCATACCTGAAAATTCCAGGTAATCAGCGTCCTGCCGGTTAATAGCGTAGATTGGAATGCTTCGATCCAGCTTTTCACAGCCCTTTCCGCTAAGACTGAGGCCGATGTGATCCAGATGAACATGCGAGCATAAATACACATCTACATTCCGGTTAATGGCCTTTACGGACATGGGCAGCGGCTTACGCGGACAGAGCATCCACTTGTGTTTTCGATTGATAGCTTCCCAACCGGAGCACTCGTCAATCACAAATTTTTTGCGTGGATCACCGCCACGATTTATGGCGCAAAGGAGGGGAAAAATCGCAAAACTCCCTGCCATAAAGCGTGGCGTAAGCCATGGGTCAATGAGAAAGGTTTTTCCGTCATAAGTTATCTTGATGGTTGCACTACGGATTTGCTGAAATTTCATGGGTAGGTCCTCCATATTTTTGTTATTTAACATCAAAATAACAAAACTTGCGCATTCCGTACAGAAATAAAGTTCCTGCTTGGTGCAACAAAAATGTTGTAGTAAAATAAGTTTGGAGGTGGTCGAATGACTCTGAAGCAACTTTCTTATTTTTTAGAGGTATATCGATGCCGTAACATTCAGGCGGCGGCAGATAAGCTCTACATAAGCCATCAAGGACTCAGCCGCGCGATCCGCGAGCTGGAGGATGAGCTCGGTGCGGCGCTTTTCACGCGCTCAAATCGCGGCTTGGCACCGACAGACTTCGCCAAGGCGTTAGTGCCGCATGTGCAGTGTCTGCTTGATGACTACGCCACGATTCAAGGCGTCCATACTCTGACTAGCCGTGAAAAAGCAGTTGTGTCTGTTTGCGCGCTGGATCACCTGTTCGACTACCTCGGCGTGGAGCTTCTTCTGCGATTTCACAGTGCGTTTCCAGCGATCACATTGAGCATTTTGGATACGACAGATGAGTACGCTATGGAAAGTCTCAGCGCCGGTCGGTGTGATTTTGCTATGGTGAATGGTCCAATCGACAAGATGCGCTTTCAGGCCGTGCCGCTATTTTTTTCCCGATACTGTTATCGGCTCCACAAGAATCATCCGCTGGCCAAGAAGGAGACGTTGGAATTCACGGACCTTGAGGGGCAACGCGTGATTGGAAAGGGACGTGCCTATCATTGCTTCCGCACTACTATCGACCAAAATTTACTGGAAAAGGGCGTCGAGGTGGACATTCCGCTGGAAACATCGGACGAAACCCTGCTGATGCAGTTGGTAGAGCAAAATCTCGGCATTGCGGCGACCTATGATTTTTCCGCAATTAACCATTGTGGTCCCAATACCGTAATCCGCTATCATGCAGACGAAACTATGGGTAACTATATCTATCTGGTGGAGCGAAAAAATGCCTTACCTACCAAGGCAGCCAGAGAGTTCAAGAAGTTCATACTGAACCAACTTCCACTTTAAGTATCATATTTAAGCCGATTGAGCAAGAGCCTTCATTTCAATTGTCACCTGATGGTTTGCAGGGTTAAACAGATTACTCATCGAAACAGAAAAGGAGTGTCTGCTGAGTCCAATAGGCTGGTTTTATCAAAATACCCGGTCACCGGTTTTGACCCGTTCAGTTTAACAGAAAAAGGGGATTCAGGCATAAAAAACGTCCACCGTAATTCTATCAAAATTACGGTGGACTCATGGCGGAGAGCAAGG
>CAYRKX010000026.1:0-29867 GCA_964425185.1 uncultured Eubacteriales bacterium | reverse complement strand
CCCCATAAGGCATCCGGCCTGTACCCGGACCGGCTGCCTTATGGGGATGTCAAAGGATACTCGTACAATCCTGCCGAGGCGAAGCGGCTTCTGGACCGCGCCGGCATTGTAGACCATGACGGCGATGGTATCCGGGAATATCAGGGTAAACCGGTTACCCTGGAGCTGATGACCTACAACACCCGCCCGGAGCTCCCCAATTTTGCCAATGAAATGTCGGACTCTGCCCGCAAACTCGGTCTGAAACTCAACGTCTCTGTGCTGGAAGATCTGACGGAACAGGAGGAAAACGGCGACTTTGATCTGCTCCTTATGAGCTTCACGATGGTACCTACCGGAGACCCACAGTACTTTGCCGACATTGCCTTCCACACCGGAGGGAGCAGTAACTACGGTAATTACTCCAACCCGGAAGTGGACGCCCTCATTGACCGTCTGGACCTGACATTTGACCCGCAGGAGCGTATTTCTCTGACGCGGCAGTTCTCCCGGAAAATTCTCGACGATGCCGCATTTGTGGTCATTGGACACTCCAATTTCATCTGTGTCCGCAATACGAATGTGAAAGGATTTACCGTCAACCCCTCGGAGTACTACACTCTGAGTGGCAGCATGTACAAGGTGTAAGCATGGAACTTTTATCGGTGAACAAGTTAACCGCTTCCTTTGGCGATTCCCTGGTTTTACACAGCCTGAACTTCTCTCTGTCCGAAGGGGCCGTTCTGGGTGTCGTCGGCGAAAGCGGCTGCGGAAAAACTACGCTGCTCCGGTCCATAATGGCTTTAAGAGCTCAGAACGCAAAATTTTCAGGGTCTGTGCACTTTATGGATTGTGACATGCTGAAGTTGACAGATAAGGAGCTCCAAAATATCCGTGGAAATGAAATTGCCATGATTCCACAGAATGCCTCTCTGGCTATGGACCCTGTAAAGACAGTCTCCGCGCTTTTCTATGAAACCGTAAAAGTTCACAACCGACACATAAAACGCCGGCAGACGGACGCACAGGCTGCAGAACTGATGCGTCGTCTGCATCTGGAAGAACCAGAACGTATTCTGCGCTCTTACCCGTTTGAACTTTCCGGCGGTATGGGGCAGAGAGTTATGATTGCTGCCTCCATGATGAATCAACCCCGTCTGCTCTTGGCTGACGAGCCCACAAGTGCACTGGATGGCGCGGCACAGAAGATGGTTTTACAGGAGCTGGATCGCCTGAAAAGGGAATTTCAGGTGTCCATGATCCTGGTGTCGCATAATCTCGGGGTAGTGGCGAGTCTGGCGGACGAAATTGCCGTGATGAAGGACGGGGATATTGTGGAGATTGGGGCGAAGGATGACATTTTACAGCATCCGGAACAGGACTACACGAAACAACTTATTGCGGCGGTCCCCGCACTGAAGTGACGGGAGGATATATGGCGTTACTGGAAGTCAGAGCTCTGACGAAAACTTTCGTAAAACAGAGGGAGAAGATTACAGCGGTAGACCATGTGAGCTTCTCTATTGAACCGGGCGAATGCCTTGGACTGATAGGGGAGAGCGGCTGTGGAAAATCCACGACCGCCGAACTTGTGGCCCGGCTGCAGCGCGAGGACACCGGAAGTATTGTCCTGGATGGCGAAGATCTTACGGTACGGCGCAGTCTGAAGCCCCCGAAGAATATCCAGGTAATTTTCCAGAATGCACAGGACTCATTTGACCCGCGGGACCGGGTGCTTCGGGCGATTGAACAGGGAGCGGGAGGCTCGCACCTGTCACGGACTGAGCGCCGGGAGAAGGCCAGAGAGATGATGCGCTTTGTAGAGCTGCCGCAAAAGTTTGAGACGTCGTATTTTCACGAGTTGTCCGGCGGCCAGTGTCAGCGGGCGGCTATTGCCCGGGCACTGATAGGAAATCCGAAGCTTCTGATCTGCGACGAGGCGACCAGCGCTCTGGACGTCATTGTCCAGGCGGGAATCATGGATCTGCTGAAACAGCTGAAAGAGTCCGGGATGTCTATGCTGTTTATTACCCATGACCTGCCTCTGGCGTCACAGATCTGTGACCGGATTGCTGTGATGGACCATGGAAAAATTGTGGAATATGGAAAGATGGAAGAAGTGCTGCACAGCCCGCAGGCAGAAGAGACCCGGCGGCTTCTGAACTCCGTCTTGAAAGTGTAACTGAAAATTTCCACTCCAACGAATGTTGTGAAGAATTTACAGACCGTGCTGAAATAAAAAGAACAAGGCTCCGGAGAAATCCGGGGTCTTTTATTGTCTCACTTTACTTGTCAGACCTTTCTTCTTTGTAGTAAAATTTGAATTAGCCTAAGCTAATTAGCATATGCTAACAGAAGCCGGGGCTATGTGTGAAATAGAAAGGATGTAAGAAAGTGAAGAAAGTATTGTCTGTCATTTTGGCTGCGGTTATGTTCGTCTGCATGACAGCAACTGCCGCTTTTGCTGCAGAGGGTGCCAAGTTGGACAACGGTGTCTACGTACTGTACAGCAACGTAGTAAAGCCGAACAGCGACGAAAAGGCCCTCGCTGACAAAATTTTGCAGCCAAGAGTCAAAGTGACGGTAAACGGCGACCAGATGACTCTGGAGTTGACAGTTCAGAATCTCGATTCTCTGGACTTTAAGATTGGCAATCTCTCTGTGAAGGTCTCTGATGGAAAAGGCGGCTACAATGAAGCGCAGGTAACCAGGACTTTTGCCAACGGCTATCCGGAACTGATGACTGTTCCGCTTCCGTCTACCCAGGAATATATTCCCGTCAAAATTGATCTCGGAATTCCCGGTGTCAGCGAGAATGCCCGCCTGAAACTGAACTGGGCCGGTGCGCAAAAAATCTATGACCTGACGGATGACCCGACCATTGAGACTTCTGCTACCCGTATGAACTTCGTCACCAAAGCTTCCAGTACTCCGCTTATTACCGAGCCGGAACGCCCGAAGGAAGAGACCATCAATGGTCAGAAATACAAAGTTACAGCGGATGGAAAAGATCCTGTCAAGGTTCGCGACCTTCCGGACGGCACTTATTATGTCCCGGTTGTCATGTGGAATGCTAAGAAGCCGAAGGAGTCCCACGGTAACTTCGTCAAAGACTATGCGAAACTGGATGTTAAAAATGGCGTAAAAACCATTACCATCTATAATCGCTACACGAAGCTTGGCCTCAACAATGACAGCTATGTCGGCGATGTAAAGTATGTGGTCAGACGCAGTGTGTTTAAAGAAACACAGCACGGACCGGATATTGTCCCCGGCTGCCCCAGCTCATTTACATTTGTTCTTCCGAATGATGATGAGTACGTTATGCTCTACTCCCATCCGGTCTGGCCGAAGCTTCCGTTTAAACGCCCGAGCCATCCGTATACCTACGGCCGTCTGAAAATTGACTGGGACGGCATTACTACGGAACGGCCGGCAGTCCTTGACGAGGAAGACAACTTCATCAATCAGACCAAGAACACCATTAAGATGTTTGAGACTTCTATGAAAGCTTTTACTACCAAATAAGCAGGGAGGATTCGGCATAAAATGAAAAAAGTATTATCGGTTCTTATGGCCATTCTTATGGTTATGTCCTTTGCCACGGTAAGCGCGTTCGCGGCGAAGAGTTCGTCTAAGAGCACCAAGTCTTCCACCAAGACTTCCTCTACGAAGAAAGTACCGAAGCTGAAAGACGGCGTGTACAATGTGCCGTTTTCTATGTGGCATGCCACAAAAGATCAGGCTTCCATGGGCAACTTTTCTGTAGAGCAGACCTCGAAAGTCACCATAAAGAATGGTAAGATTACCGCCATTATTTACTGCAAGAATCTTGCGGAAGAATTTAAAGATATGGACCTGTCCGCCATGCTTCACAGTAATGGCAAAAAGGCCTGGATGAAAGTTGAAGACGGTAAGGGCGGCTGGAATGACGTCAAAGTCGTGAAGACCTGGCCGGATGGCTCACAGAAAGAATTTGAGGTCCCGCTTCCGTCCCAGAAGACATACTATAAGACAAAGTCGGAATCCGGTACCAAGGAGATGGGGGAAGTTGAGGCACGGCTGAAATTTGACTGGGGCAACGCTAAGAAAGTTTCCTGAGTCAGTTTTAACAGCTCATTTTTGATGAAAACAGCCCGCGGTATTCCGGAGGGAATGCCTGCGGGTCTTTTTTTCTGCCTGAGTTTGTAGTACAATCCTAGTTAGCCTGTTCTAACTAAACGAGAACAGCACAGTTTGTGAAAGGATGTAAAACGATGAAGAAAGTTATTTCTTTAGTTCTGGCAGTACTCATGGTCATGAGTATGGCTGCTGTTTCCGTATTTGCAGCAGATGGTAATTTGTCCGATGGTGTCTATGAAGTCCCTGTTTCTCTCTGGCATGCCAAAAAAGATGAGGCTTCCATGGGCAATTTCGCAGTTAATCAGACTGCTAAGGTTACTATTGACAATGGCAAAGTCACTGTAGAATTAAAACCGGCTGCAAACATTGGTCTGGACCTGTCTGCATTCGGGTTTGACTCAAGCAAAGTTTACGTCAAAGCTTCTGACGGAAAAGGCGGATATGTTGACAGTGTTGTTAACAAAGATTCCCGCGGAAATGTAGTCTCTGTTTCTGTTCCGCTTCCGGGACAGCAGGAATATACTCCCATTGAGCTCAACGCCGGCATTCCTCAGATGGGTGAGCAGGATGCCCGTATTAAACTTGACTGGTCCAAGGCAAAACGCATTGGCGATGTTCCGAAAGACAATGCGTCTTCCAGCAAATCGTCCTGCCAACTCCTTGAGACGCTGACTGGTCTCTTTCAGAAATAAGCAGGTGCTCATTGGATTCTAACGTTGTCTACGGACTTTTAATTCCCTTCCTGGGAACATCCCTGGGCTCTGCCGCTGTCTTCTTTATGAAGGAACAGCTCAGCGACAAGGTCCAGAGGATCCTGACCGGTTTTGCCGCCGGTGTCATGGTGGCGGCTTCTATCTGGAGCTTAATTCAGCCCGCAATTGAAGATGCCGCAAAACTCGGAAAGTGGGCGTTTGCCCCGGCTGTCATAGGATTCTGGATTGGCACTCTGTTCCTTCTGCTGCTGGACCACATTATTCCACATCTGCATCGCAATGCGACAGAGGCGGAGGGGCCCCACAGCAGACTGCAGCGGACGACCATGATGGTTCTGGCAGTCACTCTCCATAACATTCCTGAGGGTATGGCAGTCGGTGTCGTTTACGCCGGCTACATTACGGGCGATACGCATATTTCTGCAACCGGCGCCATGGCACTGTCGCTCGGTATTGCCATTCAGAACTTCCCGGAAGGAGCCATTATTTCCATGCCTCTCCACGCGGAGGGAAAAAGCCGATGGCGGTCATTCGTCGATGGGGTGCTCTCCGGTATTGTAGAGCCCATAGGAGCCATTCTGACGATTCTTCTCGCCAGCATTGTGGTCCCCGCGCTGCCCTATCTACTCAGCTTCGCGGCCGGCGCCATGATGTACGTGGTAGTAGAAGAGCTGATTCCCGAGATGTCGGCCGGCAAACACTCTAACATGGGAACCATAGCGTTTGCCTTTGGATTTACTCTGATGATTGCGTTGGATGTTGCGCTTGGTTAGGCTTAGACACTAAAACAAGAGAACCCGTGTCACGGTATGTGGCACGGGTTCTTCGTATTCTGCGTTAATAATTTGAGGGCTCTTTGACCGGAAGCAACAGGCCGCGGCAGGTGTCGTAGCACTCTTTTTTATAATCAAAACTGTCCGGGCTGTGGCTCCAGCGGATATCTATGCCAAACATGGCACTGATCAGAATTTTGAACAGGAGAAACGGATCGGTCATGTTTTGAATTTCCTTTTCCTGCTGCATCTTTCCAATCAGGGAGACATAGGCTTTAAACGATGTGGGGAGCTCGCCGTCCACCTGCAGAGTGTCCTCATTGACATTGAGCATGGTGACGCGCCCTAGAATTCTCGGCCCAATCATGGTGTGACGTTCAATATCCATTTTAGCCAGTTCCCAGAACTGGTCCATGGGGTCATCGTACTTCAGAAGAATTTCCGGCAGCTTATGTGCTTTCCGCTGTTCATGATAACTGTAGGTTCGGCCGATAGCCTCTTCAATATTGTGGAAGTAGACATAAAAAGTACCTTTGGAAATTCCCAGTGAATCGCAGATATCCTTTACTGTGACATTTTCCAGTCCGTTTTGCTGCGCCAGTTCTACTGTTGCGGCGATAATGTCTCGTTTGGTATCCCCGGTTTTCTCCATATACTTTCTCCTAATGGCTAAAGGGTTTAATAGTTGCTGATTTCAATGGTAGGTTCAATAATGGCACACATTAAATTGTAGTATTCTCGTTTGAAGTCGAAGGCGCCGTTTTTATTGGACCAGCGGAGATCAATACCGATGGAGGCACTGTACATGGCACGGAGAAGAGCAAAGGGGTCAGCCATGTTCTTGATTTCGCCCATGCGCTGCATCTTTTTTATCAGAGCCAGAGACATTTTGATGGAGAGAGGAAGGGTATCCTCACTCTCAATATTAAAGGAATGTCCTTTGACATTCTGCGAGGTAATGGTTGCCAGGAGATTTGGTCCGTAACTCTCGTGACGGGCAATGTCAATTTTATTGAGTTCCCAGAACTGCTCCAGAGGGGAGTCATACTTCAGCATGATGGTGGGGAGCAGATCCACTTTCTGCGCCTCTGAGGTGGAGTAAGTTTCTCCGAACACTTCATCGCGGTTGTGAAAATAGGTGTAGAAGGTGTTTTTGGACACCTTCGCTTCGTCGCAGATCTGCTTGACGGAAATGTGTTCAATGCCCTGCTCTTTGGCAAGTTTTACTGCGGACATGATGATCCGGTTTCTGGTCTCCTCCGGTTTGCCCATGACATTTCCTCCTTTTGCTTAGACTGTTATATCAATTAAACCATAATGTGCAAGAAATGGGAAGATGCATGTGCGACAAAAGATTACTTCTGTCCATTCTTCTCTAACTGTTACAAAAAAGCGGCCTGTGCGCATTCACGCACAGGCCAGATTTTTTTACAAATAACGGATATCTGTCTAATCTTACTTGTCACCGAGTTTATATGCGCCGAAGAAGGCAAGTACGGCAAGAACTACACCGATGATGTATTCGCCAACGGAGGTACCTCCAAGGGTAACTGCCGGGCTGGTCCACTGCATGTTGACCATGAAGAAGTTCTGGAGAATGATGAGGATGGCAGATCCAATAACAAATCCGATAATTCCCCAGTAGGTGTTGATTTCGTATTTCTCAAGCAGAACTTTGATGAGCTTGGAAATGCCAAAGATACCAAGCAGAATGCCGATGGCCCAGATAACCAGAACGAGAGCATCATGACCCTTGTCGGCACCGGCGGTAGTGAGGCCCTTGACGCAGTTCATAACCGGATAGTAGTAACCAACGGTCATAAGGAATGCAGAACCGGAAACACCAGGAATAACCATGGTGGCAGCGGCTACAGCGCCGAGGATGAGCCAGAGAATAACCCGGCCGAAGGTGATGGTGGAGACGTCTGCTGTGCCCTGATGCTGGAACAGGAACAGGAGCGCAATAGTAATGGCAAAGGTAATGAAGCAGATGACCGGACCAACCGGTTTAGTCTTAACCGATTTTACTTTCCGGAACAGCATGGGCAGACCGCCGATAACTGCACCGAAGAAGAACAGAATTGTCGCAAACAGGAAGTTGTTCAGACAATAGGTGACGGCATGCGACCCGCCAAGGAAGGCAAGGATAACACCGATGATAATGGGAAGCAGGAAGAAGATACTCTTTCCAAACTTCTTAAAGATATTACTGATGGAGTTGATGAGCTTTTCGTAGACACCGAGGATTAATGCCAGTGTGCCTCCGGAAACACCCGGGATGACATTGGCAAGGCCCATGATAAAGCCGTCAACGATATAGATGAGGAACTCGAGCCACTTGGGTCGGTTCTTCTTTTTCTTTTCCTGAACCTGGGCAGTATCCTGACTCATAGAAAATTTACCCCTTTCATATAACTTTCAAATACAAATAGCTGTAAGAAAATTTTATCACAATGGTCTCAGTGAGACAATTGTGCTTTGGCTGCGGTAATGACGTTCTGTCCAAGCAGGGCGGAGGTTACACTGCCAAGACCCGGAACAGGAGTGATGGCACCGGCAATGTCATAAATTTCCGGCTCACAGCAGCCTGTGGTCTTCCACTTGGTGCTGCCGTCGTCCAGTGTAACTTTCTTGCGGATGACAGAGCAGTCAATAACTGTGGTTCCCGGAGTCACCCATTCTTTCTTGACTGAGTTCTCGTAGGGAATGGCCACAACAAGAATATCCGCGTTTCTGGTAAATGCTTCCATTTCTTTGGTATGGCTGTTACAGATGGAAACCGTTGCATGGCGATTGACGAACATCATAGCCACAGGTTTTCCAATGACATTAGAGCGGTTAATAATCGTAACGTTCTTTCCGTCCGCATCAATGCCATAGTAGTCTAAGACCTCTATGACAGCCTGAGCTGTGCAGGGGGTTAACGCCGTTGGATCGCCGAGAACGGTCTTCCCCATGTTCACGTCTGTGGAGGAGTCAACATCCTTTAACGGGTTGATAGTCTCGGCAATGGCCGCCTGTTCATTGATATTGTCCAGCGGCCGGAAAGGAAGAATACCATGAATGGAAGGGTCTTCATTCAGCTCTTTCATCTTGGTAATGTAGTCTTCCTGAGAGACATCGGCCGGCAGGGCATGGACTTCAACAGCAATGCCGACGTCTGTCAGCGCTTTTGTGGCGCCGCGTTCATAGGCAAGGTCTGGTCCTTTCTCACCAACCCGGAGAATGGCAAGCTTCGGGGTGATGCCCTGAGCTTTCAGTGCTTCTGCTTCATTCCGAACCCGGTCCTTCACAGCCTGAGCTACGGGTTTGCATTCCAGTAATTTTGACATGGGATCCTCCTCAGTTCAGCTGGTCTTCTACTTCTGCGTATATTTTGTCGGCGAGGGCTTCGCCGTCCTGCAGAAGCGGTTCCAGTTCGTCACGAACAGACTGGACATATTCTTCATCGTGAATAGAACGGAGGTTAATGATGACATTCAGCCATGCCATTTTCATGGAGGCTTTCAGGCAGAGTGCACCGCATCCAACATCAGAAACTGCCAGTTTGGAGCCTTTTTCTACCAGCTCTTCCTGGAGCTTCAGAGCCTTGTAGGATATTTTTACAATATCTATGGGCGCAGAGACAGCTGTTTTGAGGGCTGCCTGCATTTTCTCCTCACGAATCGCCTTCTCTTCATCGGTATTTCGCGGGAGGCCGTAGCATTTGGAGAGGGGCAGAAAGTTTTCTGCATCGCGGTCAATCTGTGCCATGAGTTCATCCTGGAGGGACTTTGCCTCGCCGAGGATGCGCTGAATATCGTCTTCGTAAGCGGCATATTTTTTCTTACCGGTGGTGAGGGCACCGACCATGCCGGCCAGAGCCGCACCAAGACTGCCGACCAGCGCCGCGACACTTCCTCCGCCGGGCACCGGGGCACTGGAGTTGAGTTCGTCCGCGAACTTTTCGCAGGACCAGGATGGGATATTATCCAAAGGGAGTTCCTCCTCGTTTATTTTAAGTTCTCATTGATTGTACCTGCATTGACAGCGCTTTGTAAACTCTGGTAGAGTAAAATTTAGAATTTTGGGAAGAAGATGACGTGATGAATATTACCTGGGACGCAGACCTCTATGCCAGTAATTTCGACTATATCCGCCACTATGGAAAAGGCGTAACAGAGCTCATCGATGCACCGGAAGGCGCCACAGTATTAGACCTCGGATGCGGCAACGGTGCACTGACCGATGTTCTCCGCCACAAGGGCTATCAGGTGACCGGACTCGATGCCTCACCGGAACTGCTGGAGTCGGCAAAAGAGAATTATCCGGACATCTCCTTCATCAAGGGCGATGCACGGGACTTTCATCTCGACGAACCGGTCGACGTAGTGTTCTCCAATGCTGTATTTCACTGGATAGACAAGAACGATCAGGATGCGATGCTGCAATGTGTATATGACAACCTGATGTCCGGTGGACAGTTTGTCTTTGAATTCGGCGGTCATGGGAACAATGCACTCATCCACAAGGCACTGGATGTGGAATTCGCACATCATGGGTACGAATATAAGATGCCATTCTACTTTCCAACCATTGGTGAGTATGCAACCCGTCTGGAACGGATTGGATTCAAGGTGACATTTGCTACACTGTTTGATCGCCCGACCAAACTGTTTTCCACCAGCGGCATGGCCGACTGGATTAATATGTTTGTCCGCACTCCATTTGAAGGTATCCCGGAACCCGAGCACGAGTCTATTGTGGAAGGCGCCGTGGAGCGGCTCCGCTACCCGCTGAGTAAAGATGATAAGTGGTACGCGGATTATGTGCGGTTGAGGATGAAAGCGGTGAAGGAATAAGGGGTCCGTGCGGTACGCCCGCGGCCTGCAAAGGAGCCGCCCGCACTTGCCGCTGTGCCGTCTCTTTAATCTTGTACTGGAGCCTCTCCTTTCGAATCCCATACTATTGGATTCGCGGCGCCAGTACTAGCTAAATCTGTTTTCGTAAGCAGGTGAAAAATTGCATAACTACGCAAAAAATCCGCACTGAACCAGAAACCTTTCTGATCCGGTACGGATTTTATACTGCGTATTAGGGCTGGATTTTGACCGCTCAAACTGTCACAGACGTGACATTTCGGAGCGCCTGGGCGCCAACAAAATAATAGGTCTTAAGTTCCTGCTGAGCTGCTCCGCCCCTTGTGAAGCGTCGCTTAAAACAGGCCGGTAATCTTCCCGTTTTCGTCGCAGTCAATGCGCTCCGCGGCGGGGTGCTTTGGCAGACCAGGCATCTTCAGGATATTGCCGGTGAGGGCAACAATGAAACCGGCGCCGGCGCTGACCGTCAGATGACGAACGGTAATGGTGAACCCGGTAGGACGGCCGAGCTTGGTCGGGTCATCAGACAGGGAGTACTGCGTCTTTGCCATGCAGATGGGCAGCTTGTCAAAACCGTGCTTTTCGAAGGAGGCAATGTCTTTCTCCGCCTGCGGGGTGTAGTTGACGCCGTCAGCTCCGTAGATTTTGGTGGCAATGTCGTTAATTTTATCTTTGATGGACTCGTCGGTGTCGTAGGCGAAACGGAAGTTGTTTTCGCCGTTTTCGCAGAGATTGATAACTTCTTTAGCGAGGTCAATTCCACCGTCTCCGCCGTGCTCCCAGACTTCGGAGAGTTTGACATTTACGCCGAGCTCTTTGCACTTGCGCTCAACTAATTCAATTTCAGCGTCGGTGTCGTTGACGTACTTGTTCAGGGCAACAACAGCCGGCAGGCCGTAAACCTGGGTAATGTTCTCGACATGTTTCAAAAGGTTTGGAATGCCTTTCTCCAGAGCTTCCAGGTTTTCCTCCCCGAGTTTATCTTTGGGAACACCGCCGTTATATTTCAGTGCTTTAATTGTTGCGACAATAATGACCGCATCAGGTTTCAGTCCGGCTTTTCGGCACTTGATGTCGAGGAATTTCTCCGCGCCGAGGTCTGCACCGAAGCCGGCTTCCGTAACTACATAGTCGCCGAGGTGCATAGCCATCTTAGTAGCCATTACTGAATTGCATCCATGGGCAATATTGGCGAACGGACCGCCGTGAACAAAAGCCGGGGTGCCTTCCAGAGTCTGAACCAGGTTGGGCTTCAGAGCATCCTTGAGCAGAGCAGTCATGGCGCCTTCGGCTTTCAGGTCGTGAGCTGTGACGGGGTCTCCATCGTAGTTATAGCCGATGACTGTGCGGGCCAGACGGCGCTTCAGGTCACCGAGGTCTGTTGCCAGACAGAGCGTTGCCATAATTTCCGAGGCAACGGTAATGTCGAAGCCATCCTCGCGGGGAACACCCTGCATACGTCCGCCAAGACCGTCGACAATGTTCCGGAGCTGACGGTCGTTCATGTCGACACAGCGTCTCCAGGTGATGTTCTTGACGTCAATGCCGAGCTCGTTGCCCTGCTGAATGTGGTTGTCTATCATGGCAGCGAGGAGGTTATTTGCCGCCCCAATAGCGTGCATGTCTCCTGTGAAATGAAGGTTGATGTCCTCCATGGGAACGACCTGTGCATATCCGCCGCCGGCGGCACCGCCTTTAAGGCCGAATACCGGGCCGAGGGACGGCTCACGGAGAGCAATGACGGTCTTCTTCCCGAGTTTCGTGAGGGCATCTCCTACGCCAACTGTCGTGGTGGTTTTTCCTTCTCCGGCCGGAGTGGGGTTGATGGCCGTAACGAGAACCAATTTCGCGGGGTTCCCCTGCCGCGGCTGTTTCAACAGGGAGTAGTCTACTTTCGCTTTGTACTTCCCGTAATAGTCGAAATCGTCTTCTGTGAGATTGAGCTTTGCCGCTATGTCGCCAATCGGCTGTGGAACGGCTTCCTGAGCAATCTCAATATCGCTTTTATAACCCATGCAAAACACACCCTTTCTATGCCGTTTATTCTACACTAAACTTATTGACCATTGCAACAAGCCGGCGGTATACTATTAAATCAATATAGGATTTGGAGGGAGAAAAATGGAACTCCATCTGGGCGATATTGCAACTCTGAAAAAGAGTCATCCGTGCGGCGGAAACACCTTCAAAATTACCCGTGTCGGCATGGACGTGAAGCTGAAATGTCTTACCTGCGGACACGAAGTTATGCTGCCGCGGCGAAAGGCGGAAAAAGCCATCAAAAGTGTCGTCTCTCCCTCGGAAAGGGACACAGATGTTTGAAAATCTACCCAGCGTCGAGGCGCGCTTTGATAAAATCAATGAGATGCTGGCTGACCCTTCCATCACCTCAGACATCAGTCAATACACCTCGCTTATGAAGGAGCTCAGCTCACTGACTCCTGTTGTGCAGAAATACCGCCAGTGGGCCAAGGCAGAAGATGACCAGAAACAGGCCAGAGAACTGCTCGATGAGAGCGGACAGGACCCGGACATCAAGGACCTGGCCTCCGAAGAACTGGACCGGGCCAAAGAGGCTTCCGAGCAGTATGCCGAGGAGTTGAAAATTCTTCTGCTGCCCAAGGACCCGAATGACGACAAGAATGTCATCCTGGAAATCCGGGCTGGAGCGGGAGGCGAGGAGGCTGCCCTGTTTGCCGGGACCCTCTACCGCATGTATACCATGTATGCCGAGCGCAAGGGCTTCAAGACGGAAGTCCTCAACGAGAACGATACCGGGCTCGGCGGGTACAAGGAAATTTCCATCGAAATCAAAGGCGAAGGCGCCTATTCGCGATTCAAGTTTGAAAGCGGAGTGCACCGCGTGCAGCGCGTTCCCGAAACCGAATCGCAGGGCCGTATTCAGACCTCGACTGCCACAGTGGCCGTGTTACCCGAAGCCGAAGAGGTTGACTTCGACCTGGACATGAATGATGTTCAGATTGATACTTTCCGCTCCAGCGGCGCCGGCGGACAGCACATTAACAAGACAAGCTCTGCCATCCGCGTTACTCATATTCCCACAGGCATAGTGGTTGAGTGCCAGGATGAGCGCAGCCAGCATAAGAACAAGGAACGCGCCCTGAAAATTCTGCGTTCCCGTCTACTGGATATTGAACAGCAGAAACAGCATGAGGAAATTGCCGGCAAGCGCCGTGCCATGGTGGGAACCGGGGACCGCTCTGAGCGGATTCGGACCTATAACTTCCCGCAGGGACGGGTTTCTGACCACCGCATTGGTTTGACCCTCTACAAGATCGATTCTATTATTAACGGAGACCTCGACGAGTTGATTGACGCTCTCATTACCGCGGACACCGCGGAGAAACTCAAAGAAGCAGGTGAAACAGCAGAATGAAACACACCCTGATGCTGACTCCCGACGACGCTGAACAGGCCGGAAAAATTCTCCGGGACGGCGGACTGGTTGCCATTCCTACGGAGACCGTATATGGTCTGGCAGCCAACGCGCTGAACGGTGAGGCGGTTGCCAACATTTTCAAAGCTAAGGGGCGTCCCATGGACAACCCCCTCATAGTTCACATTACAGACATTAGTCAGCTGGAAGACCAGGACCTTGTGGCCTATGTCCCTTCCGCTGTATACGACCTGGCTGAAGCTTATTGGCCCGGCCCTCTGACCATCATCATGGAGAAGGGCGGCGCCATCCCCAAGGAAGTTTCCGCCGGGCTTGATACTGTTGCCATCCGTATGCCGTCGCATCCGGTAGCACGTTCTATTATCAAGGCTGCCGATGTTCCACTGGCGGCACCATCCGCCAATACTTCGGGTCTGCCGAGTCCTACTACTGCAAAACATGTAGCGGAAGACATGGACGGAAAAATTGATGCCATTGTCGATGGCGGCCCGTGTTCTGTTGGTGTAGAGTCCACTGTCATTACGCTCTGTGCAGACACTCCTCGCATATTAAGACCAGGCGGAGTTACGCCGGAGATGCTCGAGGCGGTTTTGGGAGAAGTGGATATTGACGACGCTGTCCTCGGCAAGCTGAAGGAAGGGGAAGTGGCTGCATCGCCGGGAATGAAATATAAACATTACTCCCCAAAGGCGGAAGTCTACATTGTCCGCGGCGACCTCGACCATTTCGCCGACTTCGTCAACGCCAAAGATCCGGAGACTACCTGTGCTCTCGTTTTTGACGGCGAAGAGAAGAAAATTAAGTGCAAGACCCTGCCGTTCGGTGCGAAGGGCGATGAACTGGCCCATGCCAATCACCTGTTCTATGATCTCCGCACCTGTGACGAGATGGGCATTCAGAATATTTACGTCCGCTGCCCGTCTACAGAAGGTGTCGGTCTGGCGGTTATGAACCGGCTGCTGCGCGCCGCCGAGTTCCGGTTTATTGATGTGTGAGGAATCGGCTATGGGCAAAGGCATTTTAGTCGGATTGACCGGGCAGACCGGGTCCGGCAAAACAACTGTCGGCCGTCTGCTGAAGCGGCTTGGATATCCGGTACTGGATGCGGATCTTGTAGCCCGGGAAGTAGTCGAGAAGGGCTCACCAGTCCTGAAAGAGTTGGCAGAGGCTTTTGGCGAAGATATCATTCAGGAAGACGGGGCACTGGACCGCAAACTGCTGGCATCCCGTGCATTTGCCAGCAAGGAGAAAACCGAACTCCTCGACAGTATTACCCATCCGGCCATTGTGAAACGTATGGATGAGATGGCAGAACAGGAATTTGAGAATGGGGCGAAGGCCGTTGTGCTGGACGCCTCTCAGCTTTTTGAGGCCGGCATGGATAACTCCTGCAAACTGGTCGTGTCGGTAGTGGCGCCGGATTCCTGGCGCAAAAAGAGAATTATGGAGCGGGACTCCATTGACGAGGAGACCGCAGAGAAGCGCATGGCAGCACAGCATGACCGGCAATTTTTTATTGATAATTCCGACTATGTAATTCACAACACCGGAACGCTGCGGGATCTGTCCAACCAGGCGCGCGAAATTTCACAGTTTATTGAGAGTGCAGCAGAGAATGGCTAAAAAGAAGAAAACATTTGGTGCAGTGCTGCGGAAGGCCATCATCATTATTGTGGTCTTTGTTCTGGTTGTGGTCTTTGGGATCAGAGGCTACATCCACTGGCAGTACCCCATAAAATATATCAGCATTGTTCAGAAATATTCCCGGGAATACGATGTCGATGAGAATTTAATTTACGCAGTCATCAAGACCGAGAGCGGCTTTGACAACTATGCCGTTTCGGAGGTCGGGGCCCGTGGGCTTATGCAGATGACGGAGGAGACCTTTGACTGGATCCACTCCAAAATGAACGACAACTACAATTTTGACGACCTGTACGACCCGGAAGTGTCCATTCACTATGGAACGTATCTTCTGAATTATCTTCTGGATGAGTTTGACGAAGATACCAACACAGCCATGTCGGCGTACCATGCAGGGAGTGCCAGTGTCCGGTCCTGGCTGGAAAATCCGGCCAACTCCGCAGACGGTGAGAAACTGGACCACATTCCCAAGGCGGACACCGCACACTATGTGAACAAGATTAACCGCGCCATCAGCATGTATGAACGTCTGACGGCGAGCTAAGGAGGTTTTCCCATGAGTGAAAATAAAAGCGAAGCGAAAGCTCTGAAAAAGCAGCTTTTCTACAAGCCGGAGCATATGGCGAAGGCCGGCGGAGACGACATTGTGAAAAAGTCCTTCGATTTTGCAGAGGGCTACATGTCGTTTATGTCCAATTACAAGACCGAGCGTGAAATTGCCGCTTTCTTTAAGAATGAGGCGGAGAAGCGCGGATACACCGAATTTGATAAGACCAGACAGTATAAGCCTGGAGACCGGGTTTACCGCGTCAACCGGAATAAGGACATCATGCTCTGTGTGTTCGGCAAAAAATCAGTCGCTGAGGGCGTAAAGATTGCTGCATCGCATATTGACAGCCCACGCTTTGACTTGAAGCCGAACCCGCTCTATGAGACCGACGATCTTGCCCTGTTTAAGACCCACTACTACGGCGGAATTAAGAAATACCAGTGGACCTGTGTGCCCATGTCGCTGCACGGTGTTATTGTCAAAGCCGATGGCTCGAAAGTCACAGTTCGCATTGGCGAGGACCCTGGCGATCCACAGTTTGTCATCACGGATCTCCTTCCGCACCTGGGAAAAGAGCAGATGAAGCGTGACGCGGGACAGGTTGTCAAAGGCGAGGAGTGCAATCTGCTTGTCGGCAGTCTTCCATTTAAGGACGACGAGGAGTCGGAACTGGTCAAACTGAACATCCTGAAGCTTCTCCACGACAAATATGGAATTGTCGAGAAGGACTTTCAGACCGCAGAACTAGAATTGGTACCGGCCTATAAGGCAACAGATATCGGCTTTGACCGCAGCATGATTGGTGCTTACGGCCACGACGATAAGGTCTGCGCGTATCCGGCAGCGGTTTCCAACTTCGATATTAAAAATCCGGAGTACACCTGTGTAACCGTTCTGACCGACAAAGAAGAGATCGGCTCCGACGGCAACACCGGGCTTCACTCCTCTTATTTCAAGTATTTTATTTATGACCTTGCGGAGAACGCGGGTGTCAAGGGACACGACGTTCTGACGAAGAGCGAGTGCCTGAGTGCGGATGTAACTGCTGCATTCGACCCGACCTTTGCAGATGTCATGGATAAGAGGAACTGTACTTACCTGAACAAGGGTGTTGGTGTCTGCAAGTATACCGGCTCCGGCGGGAAGTACAGCACCAACGACTGCTCTGCGGAATTCTTCGGAAAGGTCCGCAAGATTCTGGACGATGAGAACGTCATCTGGCAGACCGGTGAGCTCGGCGCAGTAGATGCCGGCGGCGGCGGAACCGTTGCCATGTACATTGCGGAACTCAACGTAGATGTCATTGATGTTGGCGTTCCTGTCCTGTCTATGCACTCTCCATTCGAGGTTGTCTCTAAACTGGACCTCTACAGCGCTTATCAGGCATTCTCCGCATTCTTTACGGCGAAATAAGAAAAGGCCCTTCACGGGCCTCACAGAGCACGAGAAGCTGCACACAAACAAAGAGCTCAGACCCGAAAGGGTCTGAGCTCTCTATTTATGCCTTAATGAACGATCTCGTTATGAGAATAAAACTTATTCCTGAACCTGGTAGTGGGGCCAGAAATTTTTCTGGGCAATTCCACCACGCTCGTGAGATCTGCCGGAACGGTTGGCCGGTCTTTCAAAATCGTAACAGAAATTATAGCCTGCGTTGTAAGAACCCTTACCGGAGTTCTTGGTGTTCTTCAGATCTTTGAGGACACCGGTATAGCTGTTTGTCAGCTCATACTCAAGATAATGGAGCTGACCGTTGAGGCTGTGCCAGTCATATCCATTGCGGTTGCAGTAGTTTTTCATTTTGTTCAGTCGGGAACCGCTCCACTGACACAAACCATAAGATGAATGACTTCCATTGTAAATATTTGCCCGAAGACCGCTTTCTGCCTTCATGTTGGCAAGGACACCGCATGCGGCGGCATCACAAAGTCCCATGTCTTCAGTGAGATACTCATGAATGATACTCTCGTTATCCGAGCTTGCCTGTGCGACGGATGTTATGGAAACTGCGGCTGTTAGCATACAAACTGCAAGAACTACAGAAAGTACGCGAAGTAGCTTTTTCAAATAAACACTCCTCTGTTTTCGTTTCTAGTTGTTTCTTCGATCGGCCTGTCAATCAGGCCCGATCTGAGGTCTGTTACTGTTTTCGTTCAATAACTCTTGCGCGGCATGTGTAGCATTATAAACTAAAAAATCCGCCTTTGTTAGTGCAAAACGCCAAATCGCCGAAAATTCAGTTGATTTGACGATATTTGCCCACCATTTTTGTAGGGTTTTGGAAGATCGTACAAACCAAATTTTATCACAAATAGGCAGGTGATGTAAAGTAACAAAAATTACAAATCGAACAGAACGTTCGTTACCACTTGTAATTTTTAGTCTTCAAAGTGCACAAAATAGCCCGGATTTTTTGGCAAAAAATTGAGCTCGAACCGGGATTTTTCCCGAAATTCGAGCTCATGGTTTTGATTTAGTGAAATGAATTGGTAACGAGTTTGTAACCGATTTGCAACCGCAGTCAGATGGTCTGCCAGGTGATGTTCATATTCCAGTCAGAATTGTACTTTCCGACGGAGTCTCTTTCCCAGAATGAGAAGGACTGCATGAGACCCTTGTCGTTGTAGTACATGCGGGTCTGAGACCGGTGTTTTTCGTCGACACCGATGCCAACCTCATGGAAGGTAACCTCTTTTGGCGATCCGTCTTCGAAGTAGTCATAGGTCTGAACGGTCTGTCCGGGACCGCTGCTGTCAGAGCGGGTAAAACCGGTAAGCTGGCCCTTATCATTTGTAGTGCAGGTCGTTGTCTCTACGCTGTCGCTGCGGATGACAATTTTGGAGAGCTTACCTTTCTTATAATAATAATTGTATGTGGTAAGACCCTCACCCTCACGGGAGACAATCTTAAGAAGATCTCCGGTCTTGGGGTCATACGTAAAAGTATAGGGGAGAGGATCGGCGTCAAAATTCTCGGTGGCCACCAGGACGTTGCCCCATTTGCTGAGTGTGAAGTCGTAGTGGGCGTCCGGGGTGTTGACGTGTTGAACTTTACCACTGCGGACCATGTCGCTCAGAGCAAGAATAATACAGGGGTCCGTGTAGTCACAGGTCAGCATGATGTTTTCCCGATTTTGATTCTTGGTCTTGACCAGTGGAAGGAGAAATTCATAGTACTGAACATTACCGTAACCGCGGATAGTCAGTGTCTTAGTCTTCTCGTTGTACTGATAGACGAAATAGTCCTTGTTGTTCAGAGACATCTTCTGTGGGATGGACTCCTTTGCTGTCTCTTTGGTGGCGGCCAGTGCGGGCATTGCAAACAGCACGCTCATCGCCAGGACCAGAGAGAGGAGAAGGGAGAGTGTTTTCTTCATTGGGGTCTTCCTCCTAGATGGCTTGCCAGGAAATTTTGAACCTGGAATTTTGTTTCTTGGAATTCTCATAGGAAATGGCAGTCATGTACCCGTGAGAATTGTATGTGATTTTTGTGGTACCGGTCGCAGTGGCTTTTCCTTTGCTGTTGCTGCAGACGTAGGAAATCTGCATCGGCTTTCCACTCTTATTATAGGTATAGCGGATGGTATTTCTGCCGCCGTTCTTGGTCTTGTACGAATTGGAGATAACCCGGCCCTGACTGTTCAGGCTCAGCGTAGATTTTCCCCAGTACTGGTACAGTTCCCACTTGTACGACTTCAATTTTCCATCTTTATAAGTGTAATAGTATTTCGAACAGTCTCCGCCTACGTACAGCTCACTGTCGTCAAGAACAATAGTGGAAATATATCCATAAGGATTATAGTGGTAGGCGCTGTCGGTCTCCGATGAGCTGCAGCGTGTGACGCGCCCTTTGCTGTTCCGGGTGAATTTTCGGGTGGAGAGGGTGGCGTTCTTGATGTTCATGCCCTTGACTTTTCCGGTTCGAACCGCTGTGCTTTGGACGAATACTACATCGTCCAGACGGTTATCCAGCAGCCCGATGTTCTGCCGAATGGCATTTGTCTGAACGGTAAAAGGCAGGAAATAGACATAGTCGGAAGACTGAATGCCGACCTTTCCTACTTTTCCGTATCGTACAATATCCAGTGATTTATTTTGGGTATTATAACTCAAACGGTAGGTTCCCCCGTGCGTGGTATCCTTGATTTCAGAGGGAACATACAGCCTGGTATTGTTCGCAGCGCTGGCTCCAATGGAGAAAACCGACAGTATGAGACACAGACTGAGAACAAGGGAAATAAATTTTCGCATGGTAAGACTTCCTTATTTATTTCGTAATTAAGGAGAGGATGTAGTCCGAAACCAGGATAGCGGCATTCATGTACAGCCGTGCCATTGGCTCAGCGGTTACGGTCCCCGTCTCTGACAGGGCGTTTACAACGTCGTTCAGGTTGTGAACCAGAGGTTCTTGGTCCAGCTGGTACAAGTCCTGAATCTGTTGATACAGTTCGGCCGGTTCTTTGCTGTTCGCCGGCGCCTGGCCAGCCTTCTCAATGACATAACAACATACGTTTTCCACCAGAGTGCGACTCTTGCTGATAGCGCTCTGATAGTCTCCGTTTTCAATGTCATTGTTGGCACGGGTATAAAAATCCCGGATGGTATCCCGTGAAATGGTGTTGAGCACAGTCTTTTTCGGGGCAGTCCCGGCCCCGGTCAGGATGAATTTTCCGTTCTGCTCAAGAATTTCACAGTTGCTGAACCGGAGTGCCGAGTTGATCTGCTTCAGAATTTCCTCAATGAGGGTCTGATAAGCGGCATCCTTGTTGTCCTCGTCGACGTAGGCGAGCACACCCTGAAACTGGCTCTCCGAGAGAAGATAGTTCAGCAGATCCTCACTCTTCTCGTTGAGAATGCAGTAAGTAATGAGTTCGTCCAGCATGGTCTTTCGGTTTCCCAGGTTGGAGCGGTTATAAATGGTATATCCGAACTTCTCGGATATACGGGAGATGTCTTTCCCGGTAAGATACGGCATCTGGATAGGGACGTTCACGGTACTTGCAATTTTGATGATACCGAAACCGGTATCGCCGTCCAGAATATCCAGCATTTTGCGGCTCCGCAGGCTGTTATAGATTTCGTTGTCCATGTTTTTCCTACTCCTAAATTCCGTAATCGATAGTTCCATTATAAAAGACGGAATACGAAAAAGCAAAATATTGAAATTCCCTTTAAGTACGGGCGATTCGCCGGTATAATAAAATCGTAAGGAGGGATAGCATGGCTGATTCCAGTACCCAGAGTTTATTAAAAGAAATTACGCAGCTCAGATCGCAGCTTGTCCAGTTAATCGCCACACGGGATGAACTCAAATTCCGTACGTGTGAGAAGCTGGAAGATGACTACCAGAAAAAACTTGGCAGTCTGGAATACCGGTCGTTTAAGATCCGGTATGAAACCATGCGCATCCAGCAGAAAATAAATTTAATTGAGAAGAAATTCCAGGAAGGCGAAGCAGTCTTTCTGCCGCAGATTGAGTCGGAGCTGGACAACGAGTTTGAGTCTTATATTTCTCAGCTCCGCGGCCGCAGGCAGAGAATTATGATGGCCCAGCACCATGAGGCCATTGACAATTTTCTGGATGACGATGAAGAGCTTCTCCGGGAGTACTACCAGGTTGTCATTGAAAAAATACACCCGGATTTGAGTCCTTATGGACACAGTCCCCGGCCGGACCTGTTTCTGCAGGCGGTCGATGCTTACCGCAACGGAATGGGGTATAAACTGTACCGGATTAGTAAGGAACTGGAAGATGAACCGTCTTTACCGTACCCGTTTGAGTACGCCAGTATACAGCACATCCATGACCGCTACCATGAGCGCATTATTGAGCTCACTGCCAGTATTGGTGACATTGAAATTTCCTATCCGTACAATCTGAAGGAGACGCTGACAGACAGGGTTACACTGTACCACATGCAGCAGCGTCTTTATAATGAGATGGAGACGTGGCAGCACACTTATGCCGATTATGAGCGGCAGCTGGATGAACTGCTTGGAGGCAGGGCACCCAACGATTAACACCGGGACCAAACAGAGAAAAAATAAAAGCTGCACTGGTTCAGTGCAGCTTTTTTGTCTTTTTCGGGGTCTTAACCGGAGCGCGCAATTCCAGCCAGGAACGGCGCTTATCTCACCTCATACCTGTGGTACTCTTCTCCGTCCAGATCCTTCCAGATGAACACGCCATCTTCCAGTGTCATATAGCTGTGAGCGCTGTTTTCCTTCGGTATGGAAACGGAGCCGGGGTTCAAATAGATGTTATCATCACCAAATTCTGTCCACGCCGGGACATGGGTGTGCCCGTGCAGAAGAATGTCCCCTTTCTGAAGAGGCGGCGGGGTCTGCATGTTGTAGTTGTGGCCGTGGGTAATGTAAACCAGCGTATCGCCGATGGCAAGGATGCTATAGTCCGCAAGAATGGGGAAGTCAAGGACCATCTGGTCCACTTCCGTGTCGCAGTTTCCGCGGACGCAGAAGATCTGATCTTTCAGCGGATTGAGCATGGCAATGACCTTCTTCGGCGCGTAGTCCTTCGGCAGATCGTTGCGCGGGCCGTGGTAAAGGATGTCACCCAGCAGAATAAGTTTACCTGGATTTTCCCGCACGCGGGCCTCCAGCATTTTCTCGCAGTAATAAGCCGAGCCGTGGATGTCGGACGCAATCATATATTTCATGGGTGGAAACCTCATTTCGTATAGTTTGACGTTATTGTACCATATTATTTCGCACGATTCAGCGGTGAAAACAGCCCTGCCGTTCTGGCAGGGCTGTTTGCTTTGTCGTATTACGATTTCTTATTCCGGAACGTTCTCCAGGAATTCCATCAGGCTGTCATAATATGCATAATACTTGTCTTTCGGCTGGTCCATTCCCATGTAGCTGACATGACTGCATTTGTCTACCGGCATGTTTACCCACTGGCCTTTCTGGAATGTCATACCTTCCTTGTAGTCTACCTGCGGCTCATGCAGAGGAGCCTTCGCAGCGGCCGTATTAACGAAACCGTCCTGCTGATTCCACTCTGGTTTGTGGTATCCATAGCGCTGCAGACGAACCGAGGTATATTTTCCGGTAATGAGTCCGACAATCTTGGCCATACCGGAGGCATCTTTATTCATAAGGTCATAGCCGCGGCTGGTCGGATGTGAATTCCCGGCTGGACGGGCAAAGTAATAGGCATTTTTGTCTGTCTTAATGAACTGGTTCATGTCGTACATGCCCTCAATCTGCATCTCGAAGCCGACAGAGTCACGCACGTTTTCATCAAACCGTTTAATATTTTTCCACTTGGCAAATGGGGAGCGGATGCAGGTCTTCTCCCGGGTCGCCGGGTCATCGTTGACACCCCACTGGTCCATATGGAAGTCAATGAGCTTGTCGGCAAAAATAGAGTTGCCGAACATGGTGTTCACACCTAAATACAGATTGTTAATCGCCAGTACGCCGCGGCGCCGGAGGAATGAGGCAAGTGTTGTGCCGTTGTTGACACCGGCGAGGGTGGTAACTGTGTGAATCCAGTTGTGGCCGCCCTTGTAGAGCTCGGACAGTTCATCTTCCGGAGTGCCGTCAATTTCTTCCTGGTTCCCATAGGCAAGAAGGCTGGCCAGAACGCGGACTGTCGGTGCACCAAATGAGTGGCCGATGAGGTTGATTTTTTCATGAGCACCAGGCTGGCCCAGATCCTTAATCAGGCCGGGGTAGGTGCGGCCATAGCGCTTATGCCCGTACTTCTCACTGTGGACTTTACCATAGTCGACAGTTCCGCCGACAATCTGGTAGTAAGTGTCAATGGCGCGGTCCCAGGCGCTGTTGACTGGTCCAACAGAAGGTGCGTATACTTCATAGCCTTCTGAGCGCAGATGCTGCATGGCATTTTTTCCAAGCCAGCCCCAGTAGGGAACGTACTTGTCAATGCCGTCCTGCTCGCCAAAGCCCATAAAGCCGTGGACGAATACAGTTGGATACATGTTTTTCTTCATAGTGGTTTACTCCTTAATCTCCAACGGCGAATAATCGCCGAGATATCCCCTTAAAATGGCGAGGTTCAGCTGCAACATTTCCTCTGCCATGGCATCCGGTGTGGGCACAAATCCCGTATTGACCCAATTTCTGAGCAGGGCAAAAGACCCACCAACCCCGTAACGGTACAGGGTGTCGAGCTTTTCCTGCGGCACGTTGCTGCCGGACCAGCAGTCCACCATGATACTGTGAAATTTGTGAATAATGTCGTTTAAAAATTTCCCACTGCGGCTCTCATTTGTCAGAATCTGGGCAAGTCCTCGATCCTCAAAGACAGTCTGGCAGACCTTTTGCAGCATTACTGCGTAGTCTCCCTGGCGATACGGTTCCTCTACTGCCTGTAAAATTTTTGAGGCGAAGTTCTGCTCTATTTCGTCCAGGAGGTCTCCCGGAGAGCGGTAATGACTGTAGAACGTGTTTCGATTAATATGTGCAGTCTTGCACAGCTCTGTGACGGTTACTTTGTCGATAGTCTTGACCTGTAAGATCTGGAGCAGGGCATTTTTCAGCAGCTGTTTGGTGTGGCGAACCCGTAAATCCTGTTTTATTTCATCCATAATCTAATCCTCAATGTGTTCAATATCTGACATTTTATACGCTATAAATTATTTTTACCAAAAGTATCATGAAAAATCCACTATATTTGTAGACTTTTCTCCCGACATTGTTCGCCATGTCGGGAAATGGTAAAATAAATCAGGAGGAATTTGATTATGGCGCGACACATCAGCGAGGGCCTGAGTCATCGGAACGGCAGGCGGAACGGGAAGCCGAAGGCTTCGGAAAGACCACAGCAATCTACCTCTTCTCTTGGCGATTTAACGCCGGAAGAGCAGGCCGTAATTCGCAAAATGCGGCAAAAACATCAAAGTGTGGACTACACGGCTGATCCGTCGACGGACCTGAAAATCCTCGATTCTTCCCGTCTGGTCAGCAATAATATATTCAGCGTGACCTTCCAGGGAACTGTCGGAAGAGTTCCGCTTGAGGCTTTTATGACAGACTCTGACGGAAAAACTATCAGTAATGTCAAAACATTCACACCGGACGGTACGGCACAGAAAGTCACCTTACTGCTTCAGGCTGGCAGCGGCGGGTATGACCCCAAAGCCGCTTATTATCTGATTGTAAGGCGACAGAATGCCGGGACCTGTGCGGAAATCAAAGAACAATATACCATAAATATATCTTTTGCCTCAGACTTTGATTTCTAAGATCTCAATATTAGATTTGAATGGAGGAACCCATGGACAGCCTGGACGAAAAAATTGTGCAGTCTTTTCCCGGAAAAATTGTACGGAAAGATCTGACAGCGCTCATGAAACGGGGTGCCAATGTCCCCACTTTTGTACTGGAGTACCTTCTTGGCATGTATTGCTCTACGGATGATGAGGAGATTGTGCAGGCCGGACTGGAAAAAATTCAGAAAATTCTGGCGGATAACTACGTCCGTCCGGATGAGAGCGAAAAAATTAAGTCGCTCATCCGGGAAAATGGAAAGTACACCATTCTGGACAAGGTGACCGGAAGTCTTGATGAGTATGAAGACCTCTATCTTGGAGATTTTACCAATCTGGAAATTCCATCGATTGTTCTGCCAGAAGAGTATATTCAGAATTATCCTAAACTGCTCACCGGGGGAATCTGGTGTATTATCCAGCTGGAGTACGATTTTGAGGCCGGGGACGAAAACGCGGCAAAGCGAAAAAAAGACCCCAGAGCCACACCGTTTAAACTGGCCGGCCTGAAACCAATTCAGATGCCTGGCCTGGACCTTGACGAATTTCTGTCACATAGGGCTGACTTTACGTCGGAAGAGTGGCGTGACGTTATTTTGCGTTCCGCAGGATATGAACCGGAGGCGCTTCAAGCTGACGAAAAGCTGCATTTTGTTGAAAGACTCGTTCCACTTATTGAGAGAAACTACAATTTGTGCGAGCTTGGACCACGGGGGACCGGTAAATCGCATATATACAAGGAAATTTCGCCTTACTCCATTCTTGTCAGCGGCGGACAGACCACGACGGCGAACCTGTTCTACAACTTAAGCCGGCGCGAGGTTGGGCTCATTGGGCACTGGGACTGTGTTGCGTTTGATGAGGTTGCGGGCATGCATTTTAAGGACCGAGACGCTATTCAGATTCTCAAGGATTACATGGCCTCTGGCTCGTTTACACGGGGAAAGGAGTCTATTAGTGCAGATGCATCACTGGTGTTCGAGGGGAACATCAACGACACACCGGAGAATATCTTGAAAACGACCCACCTGTTCCAGCCGTTTCCGCCGGAGTACAATAATGACAGTGCGTTTTTTGACCGCATGCACTATTATCTTCCGGGCTGGGAGATTCCGAAGATGAGCTCTCGGCTTCTGACGAAGAAATATGCCCTCATTACGGACTGCATTTCGGAGTTCTGTAAGGAGATGCGCAAGTACGACTTCACCCACGAGTTTGATGACTACTTCGAACTCGACGACATGACGACCCGGGATGAGACGGCTATTCGTAAGACGTTTTCGGGATTGTGCAAACTGCTCTACCCGGACCGCAGGATTACAAAAGAGGAGTGCCGTGAGCTGCTCGACTATGCCATTACCGGACGGCGCCGTGTCAGAGAACAGTTAAAGATCATGGCTCCCGAGGAATTTGCCAATGTGGAGCTCGGTTATACAGAAAAGGAGACCGCCCATGCGATTCAGTAAGTCCATTCGAATCGGTAAACATGCGAAAATTAATGTGTCGAAGTCCGGAGTGTCTTTCACTGCCGGGGTCCGTGGACTCTCCGTGAATGTAGGACCCAAAGGCGTTTTTCTGAATACGAGTCTTCCGGGAACGGGACTGAGTGACCGGAAGAAGATTATGGACAATCCGCTGACAGGCAATAGCGGAAAGGGCCGAAATTCCGGGCGGAAGTCGACGGGACGTGGAGAGGCGCGGGATGCTGGTGCGAACCAGGACCAGCAGATTATTCCGGCGAAGCTCAATATCCGTAAAAACGACAACGGGGAGCTGGAATTCTACGACGGCGACAAGAAAATTACTGACGAGGCGCTCATCCGCAAAATTAAGGCATCCAACCGGTATCAGGCTCAAAAAGAGTCCGTTGATGCTGCGTTTCGCTCAAATATGGCGGAAAAAGTGAAAAACTACAACTCGCAACACGCGAAGCTGATTGATATAGGAGACCTTGCGCCGAATGTAAAATCTTCTGGAGACAGCGGCGCCGTAACAAATGAAGATCCAGCATATATTAAGGAAGCGACAGAAAATTGGCTGAATACAGTGGCGGTTCCCTTTGAGTTTTCCGCGCAGTATTCCTATGATGCCGCCTCGAAGACTTTGTGGCTGGACCTGGATCTTCCGGAAATTGAGGACATTCCGCAGGACGAGGCCAGTCAGCTCGAGAGCGGAAAGATGAAAGTAAAACCGAAAGCGCAGGCTGAACTTCGGGAGGACTACGCCAAATGTGTCTTCGGGTTTGCGGTTACTTTTGCGGCTGGTCTCTTAAATGTCTCGACGGCGGTGCAGTCCGTGGTGGTCTCGGCCTATACCCAGCGCCGCGATGCCGACGGGAATTTGAATGACGACTTCATTTATTCTATTGTCTTCCCGCGGGACAAGATGGAACACCGCAGTCTGGCGGCAGAGGAGCCCTATGCGGTCTGCATGGAAATGCGCAACCGCCTGAATATGAGTAAAACCTTTGTCTTCAAGGCGATTAAGCCGTTTGAAGCAGAGGAGTTGTAAAGGCCTTTCTGCAGCGCTAATGGCGGCCGGCGCAAAATAAAAGCCCCTGTGGGAGGGCGAAAATCGAAAGTGAGGAAATAGCAGCAAATGGCATATCAGAAACATTCCAAAGGAAGTTCCAGAAAAATCTGGATTACAATTCTTGTGGTAGTCATTATTATTGCAGCAGTGGTAGTTGGCGTATTAGTGGGCCGTTCTCATTCCGGACCGCAGAATTTAAACTACACCAACGGCAGCGGCCCGACCCATAAAGTGGAGGAGTACACAGATACTACAGTTCAGGAAAAAGCTCCCGTAGAAACTACAGTTGACAGTGACAATCCAACAGTTCAGGTTAATATGGGAAAAGCGTCACAGCTGGCGAAAAAGAAGTACCCCAGTTATGACTTTGAAGTAGAAGCTCTTCGCAAAGGCTCTAACGGCCGGTTCTATTATGAACTGGAAGGTGTGGACAGCCACGGCAATGTTAAAGATGTCCGAGTTGATGCACTGAGCGGAGCTGTTACAACGGAATAAAAAGAAAGAAGCTGCGCCGTTATGGTGCAGCTTCTTTTTCTGCTTAAGCATGTAATGAGTCCGTGCATCGCCTATGACATAAACAAAAAGACCGCACCACCGGCGTGGCGCGGTCCTTAGTGTGACTATTTATTTTTTCTTCCGTGCGGCAGCCTTCATACGCTGTTCCTTAGAGAGGATGCGTTTACGAAGACGCAGGGACTCCGGAGTAATTTCGAGAAGCTCATCGTCCGCAATGAACTCCATGCACTGCTCAAGAGAAAGAGTAGTAGGAGGTACGAGACGAAGTGCGTCATCGGAACCAGATGCACGGGTGTTGGTGAGGTGCTTGGTCTTGCAGACATTGACTACGATATCATCCGATCTGGTGGACTCGCCGACAATCATGCCCTCATAGACTTCAACGCCGGGGCCGACAAACAGAGTGCCGCGGTCCTGAACATTGAACAGACCATAAGCGGAAGTAACGCCCTGCTCGTAAGATACCAGAGATCCTCTTTCACGGGTCTCGATGTCACCCTTGTACGGCTCATACCCAGCGAAGGTCTGGTTCATAATACCGTTACCGTTGGTGTCCGTCATGAACTCGGAACGATAGCCGATCAGTCCGCGGGACGGAACGATGAATTCGAGGTGAGTGGCGGCGCCAGGATGAGCAACCATATCTTTCAGTTCCGCTTTCCGGGAACCGAGCTTTTCAATAACTGCACCGACGTAGGCCTCGGGAACCTCAACGGTGAGATCCTCCATAGGCTCAAGGAGCTTTCCGTTCTCGTCGCGTTTGAAGATAACTTCCGGACGGGAAACTGCGAACTCATATCCTTCACGGCGCATCTCTTCAATGAGAATGGAGAGGTGGAGCTCGCCACGGCCGGATACCTTAAAGGTGTCGGTGGAATCGGTCTCTTCAACACGCATGGATACGTTGGTCTCAACTTCGCGGAACAGACGGTCACGGATATTTCGGGAAGTGACATATTTACCTTCACGACCAGCGAATGGGGAGTCGTTGACAATCCAGTTCATGGAGATGGTCGGCTCGTCAATCTTAATGAACTGCAGCGGCTGAATGTCGTTCGGATCGCAGAGCGTCTCGCCGATGTTGACGTCGGAAATACCGGCTGCGCAGACAATTTCACCGGCAGCAGCGGATTTCACCTCAACCTTGCGGAGACCATTGAATACATAGAGCTTGGAAATCTTGACGTTCTCTTCAGAACCGTCGCGACGGCAGAGAACATACTGGGTATTCGGCTTGACAACGCCGCGTTCAATACGGCCAATTCCCAGACGACCTACATAATCGTCATAGTCGAGAGAGGAGAAGAGCAGCTGAGTGTCGCCGTCCATGTCTCCGGTCGGAGCGGGAATTTCATTGATGATGGACTCGAAAATTGGAGTCATGTCGCCGGAACGGTCATTCATGTCATAAGAAGCGTAGCCGTCTTTTGCAGAGGCAAAGACTACCGGGAATTCAATCTGATCCTCGTCAGCGCCAAGTTCAATGAAGAGGTCAATAACTT
>CAYRKX010000025.1:20912-30469 GCA_964425185.1 uncultured Eubacteriales bacterium | reverse complement strand
TTACTCTTTGGATAAAAGAGTAATTTTATAAAATAATAAAAAACTAACGAAAGGGGAATGTACAACCGGCATGCCCCTTTTCGTTGTATACGATTTTTTATAGTTTTTATTAAAGGAGAAAGACATGAACGGAAATTTGAAGATCCTGAGGACGTAGAATTTATAAAAATTTATAAATAAAATTCAAAAGCTGCCCAGTACTGTTGGTCAAATTGATTTAAAAGCTGGAGAAAAGGTACTTGCTCAAGGACTGCCAAATGCTTTTGAAGAACCTGTAAAACTTGCACCGTATAAACAGCAAATAAATGATGGCGTTTATGATGGTCTTCCTACATAGTGCTTTGTGAAAATCATTTTTGAACCAGGAACCTATGACGACTCAATTAACATCTCTGAACTGGACTATCTGGGGTCAGCTTATTCATTGGATTATTCCCCATTGGACTAGTCTGTGCCAGGGTGACCAGGTTTCCTGAAAAACTGTCTCAATTGTGAGCCTTCACTCACAATTTTCCTGAAAGCTATTGAATTATCCAGTCAGATTTAATACAATTGTTTAGGAAATAACAAAGGAATCATGTACTTTGCTCAGGAAGGAGATTATTGTGAACAAAGACGAACTGATTTTTACCGCTAAGAAAATCGGCTGGCGCGCCTTTGAGGCCGGCGCGACGGTTGCCATGTACGCATGGGGATGGTTTTTCCCGGATCCCACCATCATTGACGGTCCGGATGCCATTAAAAAGGTTCCGGGTGTCCTCGAGAGCCGCGGAAACAAAAAGCCACTCATCGTTACCGACCCCGGCCTGCAGAAACTGAGTCTTCTTCAGGGTCTCTATGACCAGCTGGACGAAGACCATGTTCCGTATGCTGTTTACGACGAGGTTCACCCGAACCCGAGCGTAAAGAACGTTGAAGATGGACTGAAGATTTATTACGATCAGCATTGCGACTGCATTATTGCTGTCGGTGGTGGATCGCCCATGGACTGCGCTAAAGGAATTATGGCACGCGTATGGCGTCCAAGCCGTCCGGTCAAGAGGATGAAAGGTGTCTTCAAAGTTACCATTCCATCGCTTAAATTTGGCGGACTGCTTCCTCCGACTCTTTATGCTGTTCCGACGACCGCAGGTACCGGCTCTGAGACGACAATTGCTGCCGTTATTACCGACGAGGAGACTCACGACAAGTTCCCAATTATGGACCCGTTCATCCGCGCTAAATATGCGGTCCTGGACCCGAAACTTACCGTTGGTCTTCCGAAGAAGGTTACTTCTACCACCGGACTTGATGCTCTGACCCATGCCATTGAGGGCTACACCAACATCTGGTACAACGACAAGAAATTTAACGACTACGGTGTTAAAGCTGTTCAGCTCATTTTCCAGTATCTGGAAACTGCTTATAACGATCCAACTAACCTTGAGGCTCGTGGCAAGATGCTTCTTGCTTCTTACTATGCCGGACTTTGCTTTACCAGAGGCGGCGTAGGCTATGTTCACGGTATTGGTCACCGTCTTGGCGGCCTTTATGGTGTGCCGCACGGACTGGCTATGTCTGTCATTCTGACCCACGTCTTCTCCGACGACTTCCTTGGACCGTATGTTTATGACAAACTGGCTGACCTTGCTGATGCTGTTGGAATTACCGGTGCAGATGATGAAGCTAAGGCTAAAGCTTTCATGGCAGAAATTCGTGCAATGGAAGACCGCATGGAAATTCCTTACGGCTTCGACTGCATTAAGGATGAGGACATTCCGCTCATTGCTGAGCGCTGCATGGCGGAAGTCAACCCGACCTACCCGGTAAAACATATCTTTACCCAACAGGAAATTGAGGAGTTCATCCGCGAGCACATTCAGATTAAGTAAATTATAGGAAAACATTGATTTTCGGCGGGAGAGGGTTTCCTCTCCCGCCTGTTTTTTATATAAAGAACTATATGGCTGCCGCATTCTTTTGCTGTGTTCAAATTTTAATTGAAGCTGCTGAAATTTAACCCGTTATCGACCGGTTATTTTTCAGTCTTCTTTCGAATATACCGCTCCATTTCCTCGGGCATTCCATGACACCCCTGAACAGTTCCCACGCCGTGCTTCTTCATGACCTTGAGCGGAAACTGGTCTCTGCGGTACTTTTCCAGAAATTTGATTTTCATGACCTTTTTTATTTTTACCGCACCGAAATGTTCATAAGGAATGTCTGTGGCGGTGATGACACACTTGAACAGAATTGCGGAAACCGGCGCCGCAACGTACATATAAGCAATATCGCCAATCTGCACGTTCGTGCTCTGCTTCCAGATGATTTCGTCGTACTGTTCAAATGCACTTTCAATGTCATAGTATTTGGGGTTCGCCGGGACGAGCCAGGTGTCTATTCTGCCGTTCTTCCGCCTGGCACCGGATTTGCTGGTGGAAAATCGTCTCGAGACTTCCAGCATTCCCATAATCCTCTCATCGGGAACGGTGCCATCCAGAATAATGGAGACCCAGCTCTTTTTATTCATGTGGTAGGCCGGGTAAATACCAGGCTCTTCCAGAAAGTCATTGAGCCGGGACGGGGCAACCTTGACGTTGAGAACTTCAATTTCCGGGTCCGTTTTCCCAATGTTGCCTGCCGAGGCCGAATTTGCCGCCGATCCCTTTTGGACCTGACGACTCTTAGGAGCAGCTTCGTCTACAGATTGTTCTTTACTTTTCAGCTTCGACCTCGGAATGTTCATAACCAGCCCATACCACTTTTGCGTATCCGCATTTCGAAACGAACCGTAAGACGGCCACTTGGAAAACGGGTGGTCTACGCCTTCCCCCCATTTGTTCAGTACTTTGGCGGCAATGTGATTGGCCTGTTCTGACAGAAACGGAAGTTTATAGAAGCAGTTGTCAGCAATGTCTCCCAGAAGACTGGCATATTCTTCTCGAACCTGCCCGACAAATGCCCCGGTCTCCCGCGGCACGCGCAGCGGCAGATATTCTTCTTCCAGGTCCAGGTCAATAACCGTACCGGAAACTTCGCCGCCATCGGTGACAGTAATATCCGCCCGGAATTCATCGTCTAAAAATTTCTGGGAATAATGCCACCCAGCGCTGTCATGGAAAAAGCCATAATCAGGAAAAGACCGGAAGTCCGGTGCCATTCGCTTGAAAAACTCACTTTCCAGACTCATGACGGTACCTTCCGATCTGTCAAAAACTCAGCGTATTTCCCAGCCATACGGGTGCTGCTGAGCACATCCATTTTCAGGCCGTTGTCTGTATATTCTTCCGCAAAAACTTCCCCGTCTTCCCGAATTTCAGCGGCGGGGGAGAGGTTCGTGTATGGGAAAAGATAGATGCAGCGGACACGGTCTTGGGGGAGCACATTTTCAATGGCTTCTTCCAGATTTCCAAGTCCGGTGCCGTCCAATGCTGAAATGGCAACGCCGTGCCCCAGAACCGGAAAGTCCTGATCGGGCGTAATTTTGTCACACTTATTCAAAGCAGTAACTACGGGAACAGAACCAGCTCCCAACTCCTGCAGCAGCTGACGGGTCACTTCCATATGCTGTGCACAGTCCGGTGAAGAAACATCAACTACATTGATAATAACGTCGGCATCTGCCGCTTCTTCCAGGGTGGAATGGAAGGCATCGACCAGCTCATGCGGCAGCCGGCGAATCAGACCGACTGTATCTATGAGCATGACCGTTCGGCCGGATGGGAGACGCAGGGCACGGGAAGTCGGGTCCAGTGTGGCAAAGAGCTTGTCCTCAACCAGCACACCGGCATCAGTCAGTGTATTCATCAACGTAGACTTTCCGGCGTTGGTATATCCGACCAGAACGGCGGTTTCTACTCCGGTCTTATCCCGGCGTTCCCGCGCGTAATTCCGCCTTTTCTCTACACTTTTCAGCTCACGGCGAATCGAATTAATGCGCCGCATGATATGGCGGCGGTCGCTCTCCAGCTTGGACTCACCAGGACCTCTGGTTCCAATTCCGCCGCCGAGACGGGACAGAACATGACCCTGTCCTCCAATGCGCGGCAGTCGGTAATTGAGCTGTGCCAGCTCGACTTGAAGTTTTCCTTCTTTGGTACGAGCCCGCTGTGCGAAAATATCCAGAATCAGCGTGGTACGGTCTATAACCCGCAGGCCGGTGAAGTCTTCAATGTTCCGCTGCTGAGAGGGAGAAATCTCATCGTCAATAATGAGCAGATCCGCCTCATCTTTATAAAAATGGCGGATTTCATCCAGCTTTCCGGGACCAATAAAGGTTGCGGCGTCCGGGGCGGGGCGCGTTTGAACAACCGTGGCGACAACTACCGCACCGGCGGTTTTCGTCAGCTCTCGCAGCTCATCCATAGATGCGTTGGAATCATACGTCCCAAGGTCAAGACCGCATAATACGGCCCGTTCCGGTTCCTGCTTTTGCTGTAAATCGATCATAATTTCAACAGAATCCCGAGACCTGCGGCTATGAGAATGTAGAGAATGGGGTGCAGATCTTTTAACTTCGGCGTCTCTAACGCTGCGAAGAATACGGCCAGAAGTACCAGACACTTCCAGTTAAAGAACTGACCGGCCTGAAGATACGAGGCAAGACCGTTATTGCTCCATCCTGGGAAGAGGGCAATCATGAGAACGGAAAAGCCGGCGGCAAAAATCAGACCGATGGCTGCCGGGCGAAGACCGCCAAATACCTTGTTGACTTTGTCATTATCTTTATACCGTTTCCAGAGCTTGGACAGAATCAGAATGATAATAAAGGCGGGAAGAGTTAAACTCAGCGTCGTGGCAATGGCTCCAGGAAGTCCGAACATCTTGTAGCCGACATAGGTGGACATATTGATGCCCATGGGGCCTGGGGTGGACTCGGAGATGGCGACCATATTCGCAATATCCTGGTGAGAAAACCAGTCTGGATGATGGTTCGAAATATCTGTAATGAATGGGAGAGTAGCCAGACCGCCGCCGACGGCGAACAGTCCTGCCTTAAAAAAGTTCCAGCATAAGAGGAGAAACTTAGCTGCGCTCGACATGGTCCTCCTCCTCCTCTCTATCTGTAGAAGCAGATTCGTCTGTCTCGGCTGGCTTAGTCTCAGCTTTTACTGCCGGGGCAGTCTTCTTCTTACCAATCTTTTCCAGATCGGTAAAGAAGAAACCGAACAGACCTGCGCCGAGAACTATCCATACCGGGTTGGCACCCAGAAGGGCGACCAGTAAAAACGCGACAATGGCAATAATGTACTGGGGCCACCATTTCAGCGACTTCTTTGCCATGCGAATAACCGTGGTGAAGATAAGTGCGGTGACGCAGACGCGAACCGCCGCCATGGCGTGCTGCACATAGATGTTGTCAGCAAAATGCTGGAACAGGGCTGCAATAATGGAAATGATGATAATACTTGGCGAGACGACTCCCAGTGTGGCGAGCAGTGCTCCAGGAAACTTGGCTACTTTATTCCCCATAAACGTAGCTGTGTTAACGGCAATGACGCCCGGGGTGCACTGGCTTAGCGCGTAGATGTCTAATAATTCATCGTGTGTGGTCCAGTGGTACTTGTCTACCATTTCCCGTTCCAAAATAGGCAGCATGGCATATCCACCGCCAAATGTGAACAGGCCAATCTTGAAAAAGGTCCAGTAGAGCAGAAGCGACAGCTTCCATTTGGACCACCCCTGTCCGTAGGGGACAGGCTGCTGGGTCTCTGACTTCTTGTCTTCCATATTCATAGCTCCTTCTCAAGCAGAAGTTTTATGCTATGATTATACACTCCCTGACCTTTTCCGCAATAATTCAGGCGATGAAGTTTTCATCCAGTTCCGAATACTGAATTTCCCGGCCTGCTGCATGCATCAGTGCCTTAAAAAGATACTCCATGGTAGAGTCAACATCTTCCATATTATCCATATGGCCGACTCCGGTCATGGCACTGCAGAACAGGGCTTTGTAAAGATAGAACCGTCCGCGGCGCAGCCAGTCCTGCTCGTCAGGGATGAGAATCCTGTGAAGCTCATCGGCAATCTCATCAATTCGGGGCGTGTACAGATTCCCATGCGGCTGGAACAGGGAAATGCATCCCCATGCAAAATGCGCGGCTGTATCAATCATACTGGAAACATGGTGGAGAAACCGGTTGAAAAATGCCCGGTCATAACCTTCTTCAGCACACTTCTGGTCAATTTCATTTAAGTACTCAATGCTGAGATGGGCGAGCTTATCCAGATTGGCATCTGTAATCCAGTATTCCGCATAGAAATCAAACAGCGGGAACTGGAATAAATTAAACGGGCCGTCCTGTCTCTGACACCATTCCATCTTAAAAATCCGGGCGTTCCGTTCCGCAATTCGATTCATCTGTTCTTCAGTCATCAATTTCAAAATCCTCCTGTGTTTTGGGGTGATTTCATGGTATCGAAACCCCTTACGAAAGTTCAAGCGAAAGATATTTTCTTGCTCTGGCGAAAACTTTTAGTTTATACAACCTGCACTATTCTTCACTTCCCAAATCGCCCGGGATGCACTATCCTATGGGTAAAGAAACAGTCAGGAGGAATTGTTATGGCGTATCAGTTTTTTGATCCTACACGGGTAATCTTTGGAAACGGCTCACTCGGCAAGTTACACGAGCAGGCTCTGCCGGGAAAGAAAGCCCTTATTGTTATTTCGAACGGTAAATCGACCATCAAGAACGGCTCTCTGGCCAGGACCAAATCTGAGCTGGACCAGGCCGGCGTGGAATATGTTGTCTATAACGAGATTGCGGCAAACCCGCTGAAGTCTTCGGTAGAGAAAGGTGCTAAGGTCGCTCGCAAGAACAACTGTGACTTCGTCGTCGCACTCGGCGGCGGAAGTGTCATGGACGCGGCCAAAAACATTGCCATGCTGGCTCCGCAGCCGTCTGACGACCTCTGGGACTACGCGTTCTGCCCGACCGGTAAGAAGAAACCCATTGAGAATCCGACTCTTCCGTGGGTTGCCATTACCACTTCTGCCGGAACCGGTTCCGAAGTTGACCAGGCCGGTGTCATTACCAACCCGGACACGAACGAAAAAGTCGGCGTCGGCGGTTACGATTCCATGTTTGCCACCATTGCCATCGTTGACCCTGAGCTCATGAAGACTGTGCCGCCGAAGTTCACTGCTTACCAAGGCTTTGATGCGCTGTTCCATTCTCTCGAGGGCTATATCGCCAATAACCATAACCAGATGAGCGAGATGGTAGAGCGTGCGGCCATTGAGAATATTGGAAAGTACCTTGCTCGCGCAGTCAAGGACGGCAATGATATGGAGGCTCGTGAGGCGGTTGCGTTTGCCAATACAATGTCCGGGTATTCCATGGTGGTTGGCTCCTGCACCAGCGAACACTCCATGGAACACGCCATGAGCGCATACCACTCAAACCTGCCGCACGGAGCGGGACTCATTATGATTTCGTATGAGTACTTCAAGTTCTGGGTCGACAAGCACATTATTGACGACCGGTTTGTCGAAATGGCGAAGTTACTCGGCAAAACGGACGCTACCAAACCGGAAGATTTCCTCGATGCTCTCAAGAAGCTCCAGGAGGCCTGCGGCGTAGCGGACCTGAAGATGTCTGACTACGGCATTACCGAGGACGAGTTCCCGGCCATGGCAAAGAACGCCCGCGAAGCAATGGGCTCTCTCTTCCAGTTTGACCCCGCCGAGACGAGCGATGAAGATATTATCGGAATCTATCAGCGGTCGTATAAATAAGCGCCTTACAGCCCTCAGAGACTGAGAAGACGGCTGCTCTTAAACAGCACAGAACGAAAAACAAACGCAAGCCGCGGAGCACTCTTTCGTGCCCCGCGGCTTTTGCGCATTTACGTTTCCTCTAGGCATGATGGCCAGGAAGAAACGGCGGAAGTGAATGAACAGTGTTCAAAAAGCGAAAAAAGCAACCAGTTTCCGGTTTCTCCGCAAACTGGTTCCCAAAACTTTCATATGAAAAAACGGGCCGCCAGGCCGCACACGTACAAAAAGAGCTGCTCACTCGAGCAGCTCTTTTTCCGCCGTACTCATATTGCATGTAATAATTAAGTCCGCCAGCTCTTCCATAGTGTCCGGTTTTCCCATATTAACCCACCGGAAGACCAGGGCATAAGATCCGGTCATACAGTAAGTGTAAATGCCTTCTTCCCGTTCGGAAATGTCGGATTTTCCGATGCTTTTGGCAAGAGCGTCCTGGATGCTGTTACTCAGACCCTGCCAGAACAGGACCCCAGAGTAAATATCAAAAACGCGAATGGCGTCAAGGTTCTTCTTGACCACTCGAAGAACATGCATAACGGCCTTGCGCTGTTTCTCCTCATCCTTCATCTCTTCCAGCTTAATGCTGCCAATAGCTTTCTGGATTTCTTCAACAACTTGCTGGAGCAGCTGCTCGTACTGGAAAATCGGGTCGCTGTAATAGGTATAGTAGGTGGAACGGTTGACATCCGCACGATTGCAGATTTCCGTGACCGTGACTTTCTCTGCCGGCTTGACCTCATCCAGAATGGATTCCACAAGAGCGTCATTCAGCAGCTTCTTGGTCATCTTGACCCGTCGGCTTTCCGATTTCAAAATTATTTTCCCCCAATCCAACAGTGTGACCTGACTTTGTTGGAATCAGCCCATTTCACAAAAATATTGATGATGTTAAATTCCTTTTGTGCTACTTATACTAAAAATACAGAGGTAATTATAGAACAATTATACTAAAATTACCCGAAGCCGAAAAGGGGAATGAACATGAAAAAGGTACGTGGATGGCTGGCCGCAGCGCTGGCCATTATTATGATGTTTACTATCGCCCTCCCGGTGTTTGCGGAAAATGTTGGCGTCGGCAAAGTAAACATAACCAGTAATAAACAGCAGTGGCAGTCACTGGTGACGGAGATTACCGACGAGGGGATGGCTCTTCTCAAAAACTCCAACCAGACTCTTCCACTCAAGACCAGAAAAGTCAACCTGCTCGGATTTTGCGGATGGTATCCGATCTATACCGGATCTGGTTCGGGCAACGTTGCATCTGACAGCAATGTCGACTTTCAAAAATCCCTTGAGAACGCCGGCTTCCAGGTTAACACCGCTCCTATCGATGAGCAGGTCTATCCGAAAGATAACCCCGACAGCGGCGCTCTTGCCAAAGCCTCTGCCATGCTCCCGAATTTTAAGCAGCGTGAACCTGCCGTCAGCTGCTTTAAGGGAAAGGCTTCGTTTGACAACATGAAGAAGTTTTCCGACACAGCCATTGTGGTTCTCGGACGAAATGGCGGCGAGGGCTCTGACCTGACTGACAAAGATAGGACAGATATTATGTCTACCGGCTACACCAGTAAGGATGGCCGCAAATATCTGCAGATCAGCAGGAATGAAGAAGATCTCCTCAAACAGGCGAGAGCCGCCTTCAACAAGGTCATCCTGGTTCTCAATTCCGACAATATGATCAGCCTTGCACCGCTTAAATCCTGCATGCCCGACGCAGTGATCTGGACTGGACTTCCGGGAAGCAAAGGCCTGACCAGCTTCGGAAAGATCCTGAATGGTACCATTAACCCTTCCGGAC
>CAYRKX010000025.1:0-20812 GCA_964425185.1 uncultured Eubacteriales bacterium | reverse complement strand
CCGGACACCTGGGTTTATGACAACACCAGTTCTGCAGCTTACAGAAATCTGACTGCGAAGAAGGCTTCTAACACCAGACTCGGCAATGTCATTGACTACTCTGAGGGCATCTATGTTGGCTACAGATGGTATGAGACCGCCTATGCCGAGAAGGCCAAAGTCAACGGGTTCAATTACGGAGACTACAATTCCGTCGTTGCCTTCCCATTTGGCACTGGCCTCTCTTATACCACTTTTTCCCAGGAGCTCAAGGGCGGTATTCCGAAGACCCTCAAGCCCCATGACACATTCAACGTAAAAGTCAAAGTTAAGAATACGGGCGATGTATCTGGTAAAGAAACCGTACAACTCTATCTCACTGCACCGTACACCACTTATGATAAACAGCATGCGGTAGAAAAATCGGCGGCTGAACTCATCGGCTTTGCCAAGACCAGAATTCTTCAGCCTGGAAAAGCTCAGACAGTCTCTATTCCGATCAGCACCGAGAAGCTCGCCGCCTATGACTCCACCTATAAAAATGCCAATGGCAGGAAGGGTTCCTACATGCTGGATGCCGGCAAGTATACCTTCTCTATCCGCTCCAACTCTCACAATGTCATTGAAAGCCAGGATTCCAAGGTAAAAGACACATTTTTCTATAGTGGTGCTGACAAACGAACAACGGACAAACAGCAGGCCTACAACGAATTTGAAGATGCGGAACGTGGGACTTACCTGTCCCGTCAGAACGGATTCTCCAACTTTGAAAGGGCTATGACCTCGACGTCCACTGAGGCGAAAGACCTGACGTATCAGGATGACCCATATGACTACAATAAGGAAGCCGACAAGAAGATTACCAAACATTATGTAGAAGGCGTAGATTATGCCAAGAAAGGCAATCTGAAATACACCGATATGCGCGGCCGCAGCTATAATGACCCGGTTTGCGATGAAGTGGTCAAACAGCTCACCAAAGACGAGCTTGTCCTCTTAACCCGCTGGGGCACCTTCCGGACTTCGAAAGCGGATTCTGTCGGACATCCGGAGACCATCGTTACCGACGGACCGCTCGGCATTAACAATGCCCTCGACAGCAGCCTGAACGGTACAAGTTATTCCAGCATTCCACTGCTGGCCGCAACATTTAATAAGGAACTGGCGCAGAGATACGGCAGCTATATCGCCGATGAGGCACATTCCCTGGGGGTTACCGGATGGTACGGACCAGGAATGGATATCCACAGAACTCCGTATTCCGGACGGAACTTCGAGTATTATTCCGAGGATCCGGTCCTGAGCGCAGACATGGCAGCGGCGGAAGTGAAGGCCGCAACAGACAAGGGGCTTATCTGCTTCATGAAGCATTTTGTCCTGAATGACACCGAGACCGCCAGAGCATACCACCTGCACACCTATGCAAGCGAGCAGGCCATCCGTCAGATCTACCTGCGTCCGTTCGAAGATGGCGTCAAGCAAGGAAAGGCCAAAGGAATTATGGCCGCCTGCAACTTTGTCGGCGATGTATGGACTGCAGCAAATCCTCACCTGATGACCGAGGTCCTTCGAAATGAATGGGGCTTCATGGGAATGAGCTGTACCGATATGTCCGGCGATCCTATTCAGTACAAGCAGTGGACCGCGGGCGACGCGATTCTTCGCGGCGGTACAGACATGTGGCTCGGCCTTATGCCTGACGTCAAGAAAATCAGCTCGGACTCGGACGCAGATATTTACTATCTGCAGAGAGCGGCAAAACATATCCTCTACACTGAGGCCAACGCGGTTGTAATTCCTGCCGGCAAGACCCACAATCACGGCTGGCTGCAATAAGATTCATCCCCCGAAAGAAAAGGCTGTTCCGGGCTTCGGAACAGCCTTTTCTCATGCTTTTATTGGTGTTATAATATCGGCAAATAAAAAGTGAATTTCTGCCCGCGAGGTGAAGAAAATGAGTGAATATTACAACGACAAAGAAAACCTGACCATGCTCACCGACTTTTACGAGCTGACAATGGCCAACGGATATTTTCAGAACGGCTTTAAAGATACTATCGCCTACTTTGACATGTTCTACCGCCATACCCCGGACAATGGCGGCTATGTCATCATGGCCGGAGTGGAACAGCTGGTGGACTATCTGAACAAGCTGAAGTTTACGGATGAGGATATTGCCTATCTTCGCACCCGCGGATTCAACGAGGGTTTTCTCGACTATCTGAAGAACTTCAAGTTTGAGTGTGATGTCTGGGCGGTTCCTGAGGGAACCCCGATTTTCCCGGGTGAGCCCATTGTCAAAGTTCGCGGCCCGGTCATCCAGGCCCAGTTCATTGAGACCATGGTCTTACTCATTATCAACCACGAGAGCTTAATTGCCACCAAGGCCAACCGCATCTGCCGAGCGGCTGAGGGGAGAGGCGTCATGGAGTTTGGCTCCCGCCGGGCTCACGGTACGGACGCTGCCATTAACGGTGCCCGCGCTGCTTTTATCGGCGGCTGTGTGGGAACAGCCTGCACTATCGACGGACGGGACTATAAGATCCCGGCTCTCGGCACCATGGCCCACAGCTGGATTCAGCTGTTCGACAGCGAGTATGACGCATTTAAAGCGTACGCAGAAGAGTACCCGGAGTCCTGCACTTTGCTGGTAGACACCTACAACGTCCTGAAGTCCGGTGTCCCCAATGCCATCAAGGTGTTTGACGAAGTCCTGAAACCGAAGGGATACCGTCCGGCCGGAATCCGTATTGACTCTGGAGACATTGTCTACCTCTCCAAACAGGCCCGCAAAATGCTTGACGACGCGGGGTATCCCGACTGCGGTATTGTTGCCTCCAACTCGCTGGATGAGTACCTCATTGAAGATATGCTCGACCAGGGCGCCTGCATTGACAGCTTCGGCGTCGGCGAGAGAATGATTACCTCCTCCAGCAGCCCGGTCCTGGACGGGGTTTATAAATTATCTGCCATTGAGCGGGACGGTGAACTCATTCCGAAAATTAAGGTGTCGGAAAATGTCAGCAAGATCACCAATCCGGGTGCCAAAAAAGTGTATCGCCTGTATGATAAGAAGACGGGAAAGGCCGAGGCCGACGTCATTACCCTTCAGCAGGAATTCATAGATGAGGATAAACCATACCTGCTGTTTGACCCGGACTACACCTGGAAACAGAAGACCATTGAAAACTTTAAGGTCCGCCCGCTGCTGGAACAGATTTTTGACCACGGCGAGTGTGTCTATGAGGCCCGGAGTCTGCAGGACATTCAGGCTTACTGCAAAAAGCAGGTCGATGATACTCTGTGGGACGAAGTCAAGCGCTTCGAGCATCCGCACAACTACTATGTGGACCTCTCACAGAAACTTTGGGATATGAAATATGATCTCTTGAAGGAGCACAGCGCAAAATCATGAGTTACAAGACCGCAGTATTCGATTTGGATGGAACTTTGCTGAACACCCTTGAGGACCTCTGGCATTCTACAAACTATGCCCTGGTCCACTACGGATGGGACGTGCGGACGGAGGATGAAGTCCGCCGCTTTGTGGGAAACGGCACCAGGGTGCTGCTGGACCATGCCATTCCTGGTGGTGTGAAGAATCCGAAGTTTGACGAGGCCATGGCTTACTATGAGAAAATGTACGGCATTCACCAGTTTGACAGCACGCAGCCATACCCCGGTATTCCCGAGGCGCTGAAAATGCTATCAGACCGCGGCGTGAAGATGGCCATCGTCAGCAACAAACCGGATTTTGCCGTGAAAGATTTAAACCGGAAGTTCTTCGGTCTCCCTATTGCCTGTGGAGACAAAGAGGGACAGAATCGTAAGCCGGCACCTGACGTCGTGTTTGCGGCTATGAAGGAGCTGAACGCCGACCCGGCTTCCACGGTCTATGTGGGAGACTCAGAAGTGGATATTGCCACCGCCAAAAATGCGGGGCTTCCGTGCATCAGCGTTACCTGGGGGTTCCGCGGAACAGACTGGCTGGCCAGCCACGGCGCACAGACGTATGCCAATAAACCGGAGGATCTGGTTCAGCTTATAAGTGAATAAACGACAGTTTGGAAGACGGCAGCCCGTTATGTTAGTCAGATGGGCAGCCGCCTTTTCTTTCTGCTATATGCTATAATGGTGCATAACAGAAACGAGGGATTTTTATATGCAGAATAAGGCATTAATAGACCGCTTTCTGCGGTATGTCAAAATAGATACTCAGTCCAAGGATGGAACCACTGTTCAGCCTTCCACACAGAAGCAGTTTGATCTTGCCCGTGTGCTGGTCTCAGAGCTACAGCAGATGGGTGCCCAGGTGGACTTTGATGAAGAACACTGCTACATTTATGCAGCGCTTCCTGGCACGGGAGAGCCTCTTGGCTTTGTGTCCCACATGGACACTTCACCCGAAGCCAGCGATACAAACGTCAAGCCCCGTATTTTTACGTATGACGGACATGACGACCTGCTCTCCGCCGACGACTTCCCGGAGTTGAAGAACCATATTGGTGAGGAACTCATTGCTACTGATGGTACAACCCTTCTTGGTGCCGATGACAAGGCCGGTGTTGCTGAGATTATGAACCTGATTGAGTACTATACCTCTCGTCCTGAGAAAAAACACCGCCCCATCAAAATTGCGTTTACCCCGGACGAGGAGACCGGCAATGGCACCCTGAACTTTGACGAAGAGCGATTTGGCGCGAAAGAAGCCTACACAGTCGATGGCGGAAAATGGGGCATTATTGAGTATGAGTGCTTCAACGCGGCTTATGCCAAAGTGACCTTCCACGGGAAAAGTGTCCATACCGGAAGCGCCAAGAATATCATGGTCAACTCCATGCTCCTGGCGGTCGAATTCCAGAACCTGATGCCGGCGGCAGAGACCCCGGAACATACGGAAGGATATGAGGGCTTTTACCACCTCGACAGCATGCAGGGCGGGGTGGAAGAGACCACCCTGCAGTACATTATCCGTGACCATGACAGACAGAAATTTGAGTCGAGAAAGAAATTCGTACAGCACGCTGTAGACTATATGAAGCAGAAATATGGAGACGACCGCGTCGACCTTGAAATGGGTGACCAATACTACAATATGCTGGAAATTATGAAAGACCATATGAACCTGGTTGATAACGTCACTGACATTATCCGCAATATGGGGACTGAGCCGAAATCCGACGCCATCCGCGGTGGAACCGACGGGGCGGATCTTTGCTTCCGCGGTATTCCCTGCCCGAACCTGAGTACCGGAGGCTACAATTATCACGGACGGTACGAGTATGCCAGCATTCCAGAGATGGAAAAGACTGCGGAACTGTTAATTCGTCTGGTCGCGCTGGATTAAGACAGGACTTGGGAAGGAATGGAGGCTTCTATTTGAACGGCACGTTACTTCAGTACTTTGAGTGGTATTTAAAACCGGACTGCACATTGTGGAAACAGGCTAAGGCCGCTGCGCCGGATCTTGCAGAGCAGGGGTACACGGCCATCTGGCTGCCGCCGGCTTATAAGGGTGCAGATGGTGTGAACGACGTCGGCTACAGCGTCTATGATACGTATGATCTCGGCGAGTTTGACCAGAAGGGATCCATTCCGACAAAGTACGGTACGAAAGATGAGTACATCGCCGCAGTGAAGGAGTTACAGAAAAACGGAATTAACGTCTATGCGGACATTGTCCTGGACCATCGGATGGGTGCGGATGAGACCGAGACGTTTGATGCGGTAGAGGTCAACCCGAACAACCGGAACCAGGTGGTCAGCGGGGACGAGAAGATAACTGCCTATACAAAGTTTACCTTCCCGGGACGCCACGGAAAATACAGTACATTTACCTGGAACCACAATAACTTTGACGGGGTGGACTGGGATGCCAAGAGCCAGCGCAACCGTATTTTTGAATTTGTCGGGAAGGCCTGGCAGAAGGATGTCGACACTGAAGACGGAAACTACGACTACCTGATGGGGGCAGATTTGGACTTTTACAACCAGGATACCCTTCAGGAACTGTACCGTTGGGGCGAATGGTATTACGAGACGGTAGGAATGGATGGATTCCGGCTGGACGCGCTCAAGCATATTGAGGCGGACTTCTGGCTGGGATGGCTGTCTCATCTGCGTGAGAAATATCACAAAGAACTTTTCGCCGTTGGTGAGTACTGGACAGGGGATGTCAATCCGCTTCTCCACTATCTGGATGAAGTGCAGAACTGCATGAGCCTGTTTGATGCTCCGCTGCATTACAACTTCTACAACGCAAGCCGGTCTGGCGGTTCCTACGACATGCGAAAAATTTTCGATGGGTCTCTGGTTCAGGCCAGACCGGACAAGGCCGTCACTCTTGTTGGAAACCACGACACTGAGGGCGGACAGGCTCTGGAGAGCTGGATTGAAGGGTGGTTCCGACCGCTGGCCTACGCCATGATTCTGCTGCGGCAGGATGGATACCCCTCGGTCTTTTACGGGGACCTGTACGGCATTCCACACAACAATGTCAACCCCATCGGCGAAAAGCTGACGAAAATGGTCAAACTGCGTCAGACCCATGCCTATGGCTGGCAGCACGACTATCTGGACCACCCGGATATTATCGGCTGGACCCGCGAGGGAAACGAGGAAGGACCGGGTCTTGCCTGCGTATTGACAGATGCAAGAGGCGGGGCCAAGCATATGTTTGTCGGAAACGGCCACATTGGTGAGACCTGGACTCCGGTCTTCGGCGGCAGCGACGTAGTTATCGGCCAGGATGGCTGCGGAGACTTCTGCGTTGGCGGTGGGGATGTCGCAGTCTATATCCCCAGACACTGAAAATTTGTATATTCTTGAAGTGCATTGCTGGGAATCACCCCTCTGCAATGCACTTTTTGTCTATTCTATGTTAAAATCATTAAGATAGATTACCTTATAACCAGCGGAGGAGCGGCATCATGAACAAAGCCCTGATCTGCGTCAGCTTCGGGACTTCGGTCCCCTCGGCACGCGTCAACATCGAATCTGTAGAAGAGGTTATCCGGCAAAGCTGTCCGGATGCCGACTTCTTTCGGGCCTTTACCAGCCCGACCATCCGCCGGATTCTCCAGAGACGTGGTGAGACGGTCCCGTCACTGGAAGAGACGCTGCAAAATGTGGAAAAGGCCGGATACCACGACGTTGTAGTCCAGCCCACACACTTCCTGTTTGGCACGGAATATGACAAAATCCGTGCGGCAGTCCAGGTGTACCGCGGCCGGTTCCGGACCCTGCTGCTCGGCAGACCGCTTCTGGCTTCTCAAAAAGACCTGGATCGCGTGGCGGACTATTTCATGAAGACTTACCCGCCGGAGGCAGGGAGAGCTGTTGTGCTCTTCGGACACGGGACGCTGCACTTTGCCAACACCACATATCCGGCGCTGCAGACGGTGTTCCACATCCGGCATCGCCCGGACATGATTGTAGGGACCGCCGAGGGGTGGCCAACGCTGCAGGACGTACGGGAGGAGCTGAAAGACGGCCGGTACATGTCAGTGAACCTTGTTCCTGCCATGCTCGTCAACGGCGACCACGTCATGAACGATCTGACCGGAGACAAGCCGGACAGCTGGAAAAACGTCCTGGCCGCTGATGGCTATGAGGTAATTTGCACACGGAAGGGCCTGGGAACAGAACCGGACATTCTGGATCTGTACCGGGAGCACTTCGAAGCGCTGCTGAGAGGCGAAGACAATGTCGTTTGAACACTACCTCCGAAGCGGGGACAAGCTCCTGCGCTGCGGCTACACGACGGGGACCTGTGCGGCTTTAGCTTCTATGGGCGCCGTGCAGATGCTTCTCACAAACTCCGTTCCCCGGGCGATTCACCTTCTGACCCCCAAAGGACTGACCGTAACCGTTGAGCCGGAGGAGTGCGCCAGAGACACAGAAGGGGCACACTGTTCCATTCGAAAGGACAGTGGAGACGACCCCGATGTTACCAATGGAATTCTGGTGGTCTCCCATGTGAAAAAGACACCGCAGCCTGGCGTGAAGATTGAGGGCGGAGACGGTGTGGGACGGGTTACCCGCCCCGGACTGGATCAGCCGGTGGGCGAGGCGGCTATCAACCATGTGCCTCGCCGGATGATTACCCAGGCTGTCGAACTGGCCTGTGACGACTGCGGGTATGATGGGGGAATTCAAGTGACAATCTCCGTTCCCGGCGGAGCGGAACTGGCGAAGCAGACGTTTAACCCGAATCTCGGCATTGAGGGAGGCATTTCCATTCTGGGTACCAGTGGTATTGTGGAGCCCATGAGTGAGAAGGCCTACATTGATACCATTAACGTCGAGGTGCGGCAGGCTGCTGCTGAGGGCAGACATAGACTGATTCTTGCCCCGGGCAACTACGGACTTCACTATATTCAGGAACAGGGACTTGACAGGCTGAACATTCCCATTGTCAAGTTCTCCAACTATCTGGGAGAGGCACTGGATGCGGCCAAGCTCCATGAGTTTCAGCAGGTGCTGCTGATAGGACATATAGGTAAGCTGGTCAAAGTGGCCGGCGGCATTATGAATACGCATTCCCGGATGGCAGACTGCCGGAGAGAACTGTTCACTGCTCATGCGGCCGTCTGCGGTGCCTCAACGGAAGTCTGCCGGGAGCTTATGCAGGCGGACACAACAGACTCCTGCCTGAGTATCCTGGAACAGGCGGGGCTGCAGAACGCCGTCATGACCTCTTTAATCCAGGCCATACAGTCTGCTCTGGACCGCCGGGTTAAAGGTGCTTACCAGTGCGGTGCCGTAGTATTTTCCAACCAGTTTGGTCTTTTGGGAATGACAGAGACAGCAAAGGAGATTCTTTTACAGTGGCAGAACGAAAAGGCAAATGCTTCAGTATCGGCGTCGGACCGGGAGACCCGGAACTCCTGACAGTGAAAGCCGTCCATACCATAGAAATCTGCCAGGTTATTGCCTCGCCGCGCACCAGTCAGGGACGGATGATGGCATTAGATGTTGTAAACCATGCAGATGTGGACCTGGATAAAAAGGAATTTCTCCCGTTGCATTTTCCCATGACTTATGACAGAGTGGAGCGGGAAGATTCCCACCGTGAGGCGGCCATGGAGATTGCCGCATTTCTGGACGATGGTAAAGACGTCGCCATGCTGACTTTGGGAGATCCTTCCATTTATGCAACAGCATCGTATGTAGAACAGATTCTTGGGGATGAAGGCTATGATACCGAGGTGGTTCCCGGCGTTCCCAGCTTCTGTGCTGCTGCTGCAGGCCTGCGAAAAGTTCTGGCGGAGGACAAAGAGCCGCTTGCCATTATACCGGCGTCTGCAGGAGAGGCGGAACTGAGTCGTGCTCTGGATGCCCCGGGAACTAAAGTTATTATGAAGTCCGGCAGTAAGATTCTGGATGTGCTGGATGTCCTGCAGGAGAAAGATCTTCTGACACAGACCTGGTATGCCGAGAACATCGGTCTTCCCGGAGAACAGACAGGCTCGATCTTCAATATGCCGGAACATCCGGGGTATTTTACAACACTGATTGTGACGAACAGGAAGTGACGGTATGATCCACTTTGTAGGAGCGGGACCCGGTGCTCCTGATCTTCTGACACTGCGTGGAGCAGAACTGGTAAAATCAGCGGACTGTATTATTTACGCAGGAAGCCTGGTTAATCCGGCACTTCTGTCTATGGCAAAGGACAACTGCTCCATTTACAACTCAGCAGAGATGACCCTGGAGCAGGTTCTGGCAGTCATGAGAAACACAGATGGCGAGCTGGTCCGTCTCCATACCGGAGACCCGAGCATTTACGGCGCAATTCGCGAACAGATGGATGCTCTGGACGCAGAGGGCATTCCCTATGACATTACTCCAGGGGTGTCCAGCTTCAGCGGTGCTGCAGCTGCTGTGCATGCGGAGTATACCTTACCCGGAGTCAGCCAGACTGTTATCCTGACCCGTCGGGAAGGCAGAACACCGGTTCCTGAGCAGGAGCGTCTGGACTGCCTGGCCCAGCATGGGTCCTCTATGGTGATTTTCCTGTCTGCGGGAATGCTTCAGCAGGTTCAGACGGACCTCCTGAAGGGAAACTATACAGAGCAGACACCGGCCGCCATAGTCTATAAGGCAACATGGCCGGAAGAAAAGGTAGCACGCTGCACATTAGGAACACTTGCAAAGACCGGCGAACAGGCCGGCATCCATAAAACAGCTCTGATTCTGGTCGGAGAATTCCTCGGCGGAAGCTATGAACGGAGCAAATTGTACGATCCGGAGTTTACCACCGGATATCGAAAAGGGGATTAAGCATGAAGACAGCATATCTTTCCTTTACGGGAAAAGGGAAAGCTCTGGCGGACGGCCTGGCCACCCGCCTTGGCGGGACATCAGACCGGTGTCATCCGCCCATCACACTGGATGAGTGGACTCAGCAGCACTGGCACACGGGAGAAGCTCTGGTCTATGTCGGTGCTGTGGGAATTGCGGTTCGCGCTATTGCCCCATATGTCAAAGACAAGACGACTGACCCCGCAGTGGTGGTCGTGGACGAACGCGCCCAGTATGTTATCCCAATTCTGTCCGGACATCTAGGCGGTGCCAATGAGCTGGCCCGGGAAATATCTACCGCCAGCGGTGCGGCACCAGTCATTACTACGGCAACGGACATTAACGGTGTTTTCGCCATGGATGAGTGGGGCAGACGAAATGGCTGCCGGATTATGCATAAGGAAGAAATCAAGCGGGTTTCTGCTTCTCTGCTGGCCGGTAATACTATCCGTGTCTGCAGTGAGTATCCAATTGAAGGGACGCTGCCCAAGGGAATCTCCATGGTAAACGCAGCTCCCTACGACGTATATATCGGCTTGCACACACCGACGGTTAAGGAACATGTTCTCTGGCTTGTTCCACGAATCGGCGTCCTCGGGGTTGGATGCAAGAAATCTATGCCGGAACAGATGATCGAGGCTTCGGTCTACCAGGCTCTCCGTGAGTGGAGCATTTCCGAACTTGCGGTCAGCGCTGTTGCCACAATTGATATTAAAAAAGATGAGCCGGGACTTCTCGGCTACTGCGAGCGTCACGGGTTCCCGCTTATGACGTATTCTTCCGAGGAACTGCAGAACGCTCCGGGTCACTTCAAAGCCTCTGCTTTTGTGGCGCAGGTTACCGGGGTGGACAATGTCTGTGAGCGAAGTGCCGTTCTTGGTGCAGACAACGGTCAGCTGGTCGGCTGGAAAACAGCGTTCGGCGGGGTGACAGCTGCCCTGGCAGTCCGTGAGTTTCATCCGAAGTGGGACTGACCATGGGAACTCTATTTATCGTTGGACTTGGCCCGGGAGACACGCAGCTGCTGACCTCACAGGCCAGAGAAGCCCTGCTTCGCTCTGACCTTATCTGCGGCTACACAACTTACTTAAAACTCATCCCGGAGCTTACAGCGGGCAAGGAAACGTATACAACACCCATGCGCGGGGAAATGGAACGCTGCCATCATGCTCTGACGGAGGCTCAGAGCGGGAAAACCGTGTCTCTCATCTGCTCGGGCGATCCAGGGGTTTACGGCATGGCCTCACCGGTCCTGGAACTGGCCCCTTCGTATCCGGAAGTGGAGATTGAGGTTGTCCCCGGAATAACCGCTGCACTGTCCGGCGCTTCCGTGCTGGGCGCGCCCCTGGGAAATGACTTCTGCGTCATCTCCCTCTCGGACCTTCTGACACCGAAGGATCAGATCGAGAAGCGGCTTCGCGCGGCAGCAATTGGAGATTTCTGCATTGTGCTGTATAATCCGGCGTCTCATAAACGGAAAGATTACCTGAAACATGCGTGCGATATCCTTATGACGAATGGTAAATCGCCGGAATGCGCGTGCGGATGGGTGAAAAATATCGGCAGAGATGGACAGGAAAGCCATCTCTGTACACTGGGAGAATTGAAAAACGTGAAGGCCGATATGTTTACGACTGTATTTATCGGCTCCTCCGTGACGAAACTTACGGGCGGACGGCTGGTCACGCCCAGGGGGTATAGGACATGAAACATTTTGTCATATTCAGCGGAACCACGGAAGGCCGGGAGCTCGCCACAGAACTGGCGGATCTCGGAGCGGACGTCACAGTATGCGTGGCGACGCAGTACGGAAGAGAAGAACAGGGCGAGCACCCGAACATCACGGTGCTGACTGGAAGAAAGAGCGTGCGGGGAATGATGAGCATTCTTGGCGGCGCGGCACTGTGCGTTGACGCTACACACCCGTATGCGGTGGAGGCTACCAGCAATATCTGGAAAGCGGCAAACCGGACCCGGGTTCCCTATGTACGGCTGATCCGGGAGCGGGGGAAAATTCCTGCCAGCGCGGTCGTCGTAGACACACCGGCACAGGCGGCAGAAGTACTCAACGACTTCCAGGGCAATATCCTGCTGACCACCGGGACCAAAGAACTGGACTATTTTCTGGACCTGCCTAAAGAACAGCTGATTGTGCGGTTTCTGCCATCGTCGCTCAACATGGCCTATGTCGAGCGGGCGGGAATTCCGCATAAAAATATCATTGCCATGGAAGGTCCGTTTTCTCAGGAATTAAACGAGGCCATTATTCATCAGTACGACATCAAATGCCTGGTGACTAAGGACGGCGGTCCTGTTGGAGGATTTCCCGAGAAGGCAGAGGCAGCTGTCAGAAATGGCATTAAGCTCATAGTCATTAAGAGCCCGGACGAGGACGGCAAGTCTTATGCCGAGGTTCTGGAACAGTGCAAGGAGATTCTTTCATGAGAGTAACACTGACTGCTCTTGGCGGCGGAGACTTTTATTCCTGTACCTGGGAATCAATACAGGCGCTGAAAGATGCAGATATGATCCTGGGCGCGCAGCGCCTGCTCGACAGCATTCCGAAATCCTGTACCGACTTTCGGGTCGCCGGACACGACCCGGAAATTCTTCTGGCTAAAATACTGGAGGCAAATGTGGAAGAAGCGGTTGTCGTATACAGCGGCGACACAGGCTTCTACAGCGGCACCCGTCTGCTGGTTCCGCTTCTGGAACGGGAAGAGATAGACTACCGTGTGCTGCCCGGCATTTCCAGCGTGCAGCTTCTGGCTTCCAGATTAGGAGTCCCATGGCAGGACTGGAATCTGGTATCCGCCCATGGGGTGGAATGTAATGTCCTTGCAGAAGTTATGAGGGGAAAGTCTACCTGCTTTTTGACGGGCGGACGTCTCAAACCGGAAACCATCTGCGGTATTTTAAACGATGCCGGGCTGGGGTTCCTTGAAGCCGTGGTCGGGTCTGACCTGACCTATCCCAATGAAGAGCTTGTCAGAGGATCTGTTGCACAGCTTGCTGTACATGAATTCCCAACATTGTCTGTCCTGCTTGTGGATCCGGCTCCGCTTTACCCGAAACGGACTCCGGGAATACCCGACAGTGCGTTTCTCCGTGGAGATGTTCCCCTGTCGAAACAGCCAATCCGTGCTGCGGCACTGTCGCAGATGAGTATTGCACCGAACGACATTATCTGGGATGTCGGTGCAGGCACCGGAGGAGTCAGTGTGGAACTGGCTCTGGCCGCCAATGAGGGAACGGTTTACTCTGTGGAACGAAACCCGGATGCCTGCCAGCTCATTGCCAGGAACCGGGAAAAATTCTGTGCCTGGAATCTGGAACTGGTGGAAGGAGCGGCACCGGAGGCGCTGGAGTCTCTGCCGGTTCCAGACAAAGTATTTATAGGGGGATCCGGCGGTGAATTCCGGGCTATCCTCGAAACAGTATTAGAAAAAAATTCTGACGCGCTGGTCTGCGCGGACGCTATAGCCATGGAGACGTTAACCGAAGCCTGGAGCAGCATGAGTGCCCTTGGCCTGGACCCCCATGTACTTCAGATTTCTGCCGCGGCAACAAAGCCTGCGGGAAAACTCCATCTGCTGCTGTCCAACAACCCCGCGTTTTTAATTGTAGGCAACGAAAATGATTGAATTTTTAGTGACCGCCCCGAGATCCGGGTGCGGAAAGACAACCGTGACCTGCGCTCTTCTGGCGCTGCTGCGGAGAAAGGGCTATGACCCGTGTGCATTTAAGTGCGGGCCTGACTATATAGACCCGATGTTCCATCGCTCTATTCTGGATGTAGAGAGTCACAATCTGGACCTCTTTCTGGACGATGAAGCAACTGTAAAAAAAGTATATAACCACTATGCAGCACTGTATGACGCCGCTATAGTCGAGGGCGTTATGGGACACTATGATGGCCTTGGGGGCTCAACAACTGACGCGGGAGCCTGGCATGTGGCAGAAACGCTGGATCTGCCGGCCCTGCTGGTCATCCATCCCGGAAAGAGCAGCCTTACCATGGCGGCGGAAATTCAGGGAATTCTGAAGTTCCGGGAGGACAGCCATATCCGCGGCATCCTCTTAAATGACTGCCGTCCGGCCCATGTTACCGGTCTTGCACAGATGCTGGAACGGGAGACGGGACTTCCTGTTGTCGGTGTCCTCCCCCATGTGGCGGATGCCCGGCTGGAGAGCCGTCATCTCGGCCTCGTCAAGGCAGATGAAATTCAGGACCTTCGGAAAAAGGTCTCTCTTCTGGCGGATGCCCTGGCGGAGAATCTTGATTTTGACCGTCTTCTGAGTATTTGCGGCAAACGACCGGACCATGTCCGCACTATTCCGAACTCTCATGACGTCCGTGCCGTCATTGCTCTTGCGGCCGATTCCGCATTCGACTTCATATACCGTGAGTCCATGGATGTTCTCTGGAAAAACGGTGCCGACCTTTACTTATTCAGCCCGCTTCATGATAAAGCTATTCCGGAGGCGGCATCTGGTCTGTATTTCCCAGGTGGATACCCGGAACTGTATGCTAAACAGCTCAGCGAGAACACCTCTATGCGGGAGTCTGTCCGGAACGCTGTGCAGGATGGCATGCCGACGATTGCCGAGTGCGGCGGCTTCCTGTATTTGAGCAAGTCACTGGACGGCTACCCCATGGTGGGGGCCCTGCCGGGGGAGGGCTACAAGACGGAACACCCCGTGCGATTCGGCTATGCCAATCTCCATGCAGATGCTGACAGCCTGATGCTGCGAAAGGGTGAAACTCTGCCCGTCCACTCGTTCCACTATTATGAGTCGTCGGAGCCGGGAACGGATCTTCATGCCGTCAAACCGGTGACAGGGCGAACCTGGGAGACCGGCTACATGACAAAATCTCTATATGCCGCGTTTGAGCACTTTTCCTTTGCAGGAAAGCCGGAAATGACAGAACGGTTTATCCGTGCTGCCGAGGAGTACAGGAATGATCATGAGTGATGCTGAAAGAAAATTAAACAGCATGCTGAACAACATAACCGATGCAGATGAGACAACCAGAAAAGCTGCCGAACATCACTGGCAGAAGCTGGCCAAACCTTTGGGCAGTCTGGGAGTGCTGGAAGAGGATGTCTGTCGTACCGCAGCACTCACGGAAAATACTAAAGTCTCCTATCAGCCGCGCTCAGTCTACATCTTCTGCGCCGACAATGGAGTCGTTGCGCAGGGAGTGACGCAGACTGGCAGCAAGGTAACAGGAATTGTCGCCGACGAACTTGCCGCCAGGCGGACTGCAGTCTGTCGTATGGCAGAAACTGCCAACTGCGCTGTGGTTCCGGTAGACATGGGAATTAAAGATTATGCCGGCAACGCCGGCGTAATGTCCCGAAGAGTGGGCAACGGAACCCAGGATCTGTTTCAGGGACCGGCTATGACACGGGAACAGGCGGTACAGGCAGTACTCACTGGCATTTCCATTGCTGGAGATGCAAAGGCAGTCGGGCAGAATCTTCTGGCTGCTGGCGAAATGGGCATTGGAAATACGACCACGTCCAGTGCCATTGCCACGGTTTTATTGAACCGCCCGGCAGAAGAGATGACCGGAAAGGGTGCCGGTTTGTCTGATGAAGGACTTCAGCGGAAGATCCATGTCATTAAGCAGTCAATCGCCAGAAATAGGCCGAACCCGGAAGATGTTCTGGACGTGCTCTCCAAGGAGGGCGGCTTTGACATTGCGGGAATGTGCGGTCTGTACCTCGGCGGGGCTTATTATAAAATCCCGGTACTGACCGACGGACTGATTGCCAATGTGGCAGCGCTGTGTGCGGTACGTCTCTGCCCCAATGCCCGCAAAGCTATTCTGGCCAGTCATGTATCCAAAGAGCCTGCTGCGAAACTGATCTTGCAGGAACTTGGCTGCAAGCCATTGATATCTGCGGGAATGTACGCGGGAGAGGGAACTGGTGCAGTAGCGGCCATGCCTCTACTGGATATGGCTGCAGCCGTGTACACTTCAGCCTATACCTTCAAGGAGGGCGGCATTGAGCCGTACCGGCCATGCTGACCCTGGTAACAGGAGGCGCCGCCTCCGGAAAGAGCGAGTGGGCCGAGTATCTTATTCGGCAGACTGCTGGAAAGCGGTATTATATTGCTACGATGATGCCCTTTGGAGCAGAGGTTGAAAAGCGCATTCGGAAGCATCGAGCCCGACGCGCAGAAGATGGTTATGAGACGCTGGAGTGTTATACCGGACTTGAGGGCTTGAATCTGCCGAAACAGGGCTCGGTTCTGCTCGACTGTCTGGGCAATCTTGTGGCAAATGAGATGTTTGACCCGGAAGGAAACGGGCCAAAAGCACAGCAGGCTGTGCAAAAAGGTGTGCTAAACCTGTGCTCACAGTCCGAAAATGTAATTATAGTAACCAATGAGGTCTTCTCCGGAGGGAAGAATTATGCCGGTGAGACCCTGAAATATATGAAAGTGCTGGGGGCGCTGAACTGCGCCATCGCTGCAGAGGCAGACCGGGTTTACGAGGTCGTCTGCGGCATTCCCCATTGCCTGAAAGGAAGACAGCAGTCATGAAGACATTTTTTCAGACCATAGGCGCGGCCTTTGGTATGTTCTCCCGACTTCCGGTATCCCGAAATGTCTGGGACAAAAAGAATATGCGGTATATGTTTATTGCATTCCCGCTGGTCGGACTTGTTATAGGAATACTCTGGTTCTGCTGGCTGCTGTTTGGCAGCTGGCTCGGAATTCCGCAGCTCCTGCTGTGCGTCGGCTTTGTGGCCATCCCACTGCTTATCTCCGGCGGTATCCACATGGACGGATACGCCGATGTCAGTGATGCACTGGCCAGTTACGCCTCTCCTGAAAAGAAACGAGCCATTATGAATGACCCGCACGTCGGCTCCTTTGCCGTTATCCGGGTTATTGTATATCTTGTCTCTTATGTCGCGCTGTATGAGGCCGTCAGTCTGGCAGATCGGGCCGGTTACATCATTGCCCTGTCGTTCGTATTTTCCCGGTGCCTGTCCGGTATTTCCGCAGCCAATTTCCCGCTAGCGAAAAATACTGGCCTTGCCAACACGTTTCAGCATATGTCTGACAAGAGAACCGTTACGATCTGGCTGTCTCTTTTTGCCCTGATTACCGCAGGACTTATGGTTGGTCTGAACGTCGGAGGCGGTATTTCCATGGTCGTAGCCGCCATGCTGGTGTTCTACCACTATTACCGCATGTCCATCAACAAGTTCGGCGGAGTAACCGGCGACCTGTCCGGATGGTTCCTGCAGAAAGCAGAGTGGTGGATGCTTGCCGCTCTGGTTGCCTATCAGCTTATCTCTGTTAAATTATGATTCTCATTACCGGACCGCTGTTCAGCGGTAAACATACCTTGGCAGAAAAAATTCCCGGGCGTCAAATTGCTGACGTTCAGGATCTCGCTGCAGAGAAGCAGCCCTCGGAAATTTCAGCTCTGGCGGATGAACTCGCATCGCAGTACGATGTCATTTTGTCTACGGAAGTTGGCGGGGGAATAGTCCCTATAGAAAAAGCGGAGCGGGAAGCACGCGAAAACGCCGGACACCTCTCCTGTGCTCTTGCGGAACGCGCAGATACTGTAGTCAGGATGTGCTGTGGTATTCCAGAAGTATTGAAAGGAACTCTGAACCTATGAATGTCTATCTGTTCCGTCACGGGGAGACGGCCTATACCCCGGAGTATCGTTATCTCGGTGTAACGGACCTTCCCCTGAGTGAGGCCGGGCGCCATAAATTACAGGCGATTCACGGCCTTACTCCGCATGTAGTTTACACATCTCCCATGACACGGGCGAAAGAGACAGCAGACATCTTTTTCCCGGGAGTCTCTCAGATTCCGGTCAGCGGCCTGGAGGAAATGAACTTTGGCGTCTTCGAGGGCCGGAATTACAAAGAGATGGAACACGACGAACAGTATCGCAAATGGGTCGACTCAAACTGTGAAGACCGCTGCCCGGGAGGGGAAACCCGTGCAGAGTTTACGGACAGAGTTGTGAAGGCGTTTATTCCACTGGTGGATCGCGCGTTGGAAGAAGGGCGGGAGGAATTGACCGTTGTGGCCCATGGCGGGACTATCATGTCAATTTTATTTGCGTGTGCTGAACCGCAGGCCGGCTATTTTTCCCGAATGACTCCGGCAGGCGGCGGTCAGCTGCTGACCACAGACCGGGAGAACTGGAAGACGATAGGACGAATGCACTGGGTAAGGGCTATTCCGGAAGGAGGAGGACAAATATGATTACTGTCATTGCCGTACTGTGCGGCTTCCTTCTGGATGTCCTCTTCGGTGACCCGACCTGGATTCCACATCCAGTGACCTGGATGGGCAAGTATATTGCCTGGCTGGAGCCGCGTCTGCGCCGGCACTGTGCGAAGACGCCTAAGGGCGAACGTCGTGCGGGACGCTGGCTGGTGTTTATTGTGATTTTTACTGTGGCGGTTATAACTGTGGGAATTAGTGTTGGGTTTTACTTTATTCATCCGCTCCTGTATTTGTTTGTGAATATGCTCTGGTGCTGGCAGGCCCTGGCGTACAACGGCCTGAAATCCACTGCGCAGAGAGTTATGTTCCACCTGCAGGATGGCGACCTCGCCGGCGCCCGTCAAGTGGTGCATGAGCTGGTTGGACGTGACGTGGAGACCCTGGATGAAGAGGGCGTAACGAAAGCGGCAGTGGAGTCTGTTGCGGAGAACTCCAACGACGGTATTATTGCCCCGCTGGTTTATATGCTCATTGGCGGCGGTGCCCTGGCTATGATCTACAAGTCCATTAACACAATGGACAGTATGGTTGGGTATAAGAATAAGGAGTATCTGAATTTTGGCCGCGCTGCGGCAAAGACGGATGACGTCGCCGGCTGGCTTCCGGCCCGTATTTCTGCACTGCTCTTGAAGACCGGAGCGGGACTCACGAATAACTGCAGTGCCAAGGCGGCGCAGCGCATTTATAAACGGGACCGCAAAAAGACCGCAAGCCCCAATGCAGGACAGACCGAGACCATTGCGGCAGGTGCCCTTGGCATCCGCCTGGGCGGACCGGCTTACTATTTCGGTGAGCTGGTGGATAAGCCTTATCTCGGCGATGACAAGCGTGCAGCAGTGCCGGAGGATATCCAGCTGATGAACAAGATGCTCACCAAGGCCTGCTGGCTGGCTCTGATTATTGGCCTGCTGCTGCGATTCTTGGTGGTTGTTTTGGTGACCCTATGAGAAAACGTATTCATGGCGGTGACTGGGCCGGATTCCGGGAGGAGTTCGGACAGGCGCCGCTCGATTTTTCCGCGAGTATAAGCCCTCTCGGGGTACCTTCCGGTGTGGCCCGTGCTGCTGGCGAGGCAGCACGTCATGCGGACTGTTATCCGGACCCGAAATGCCGGAAACTGACTGCTGCTATTGCGGAGCGTGAGCAGGTTCCTGCCTCTTCTGTTTTATGTGGAGCCGGTGCGGCCGACCTGATATGGCGAGCAGTCCTGGCGATTCACCCCCGTACCGCATGGACTCAGGCGCCGACATTTGGGGAATACCGTGCAGCTCTGGAACAGGTGAACTGTAAAGTGACCCATAATGAGCGCGCTGATGTGGACATGATTATTCTGTGTAATCCAAACAATCCGACGGGAAAACTGACGCCTCTTGAGAACGTGCTGCAGATGGCGGACTGTGGGGTTCCTATGCTGCTGGACGAGTGCTTCCTGGATTTCACGGATATCCCGTCGGCCAATGAGTTTACGACGGCTTTGGCGGATTACCCGAACGTGCTGGTACTCAAGGCATTTACGAAGCTGTATGCCATGGCAGGATTCCGTCTGGGATATGTCATGTGCAGCGACAGTGCGCTGCTGGATAGAGTGGCCCAGGCCGGACCGCCCTGGGCAGTGTCCACTGTAGCCCAGGCGGCGGGACTGGCCGCATTGCAGGAGACCAGTTATGTTCAGCAGGTTCGGACATTGGTTAAAACTGAGCGGGAATGGCTCCTGAACGAGTTGGAGGCGCTTGGACTTGAGACCGTTCCGGGATGTGCGAATTATATTCTGTTCCGGGCGGGTTATTCCACCGGTGAATCGCTTCGGAAAAGAGGAATTTTGGTGCGGACCTGTGGAGACTTTGAAGGACTTGATGAGAGTTGGATTCGCATTGCGGTGCGGACCCATGAGGATAACGAAACGCTGATTTGCACATTGAAGGAGGTGCTGGCATGAGTGCAAAGTCAATTATGATTCAGGGCACCATGTCCGGCGCCGGAAAGAGCCTTCTGTGCACAGCGCTGTGCCGGATTTTTGCCCGGGAAGGGTACCGGGTGGCGCCGTTCAAAAGTCAGAACATGGCACTGAACAGCTGTGTGACTGGCGACGGTCTGGAAATGGGCCGTGCCCAGGCTGTACAGGCGGCTGCGGCGAACGTCCGTCCCGATGTACGGATGAATCCCATCCTGTTGAAACCCTGCACAGACACGGGGAGTCAGGTCATAGTGAACGGCAAAGTACTGACACAGCTTGGAGCGAAGGAGTACT
>CAYRKX010000024.1:26638-30748 GCA_964425185.1 uncultured Eubacteriales bacterium | reverse complement strand
GCTTATCTCGGAGAGTCTGTCACTGAGGCAGTTATTACGGTTCCGGCTTACTTCACTGATGCACAGCGTCAGGCTACTAAGGATGCCGGTAAGATTGCCGGACTTGATGTAAAACGTATTATCAACGAGCCGACAGCCGCAGCTCTTTCCTATGGTATTGATAAAGAGCAGGATCAGAAGATTATGGTTTACGACCTCGGCGGTGGTACTTTCGATGTCTCCCTCATTGAGATGGGCGACGGCGTTCAGGAAGTACTCGCTACCGCTGGTAACAACCGTCTCGGCGGCGATGACTTCGATCAGAGAATCATCGACTGGCTGGCTGATGGATTCCAGAAATCCGAGGGCATCGACCTTCGCAGCGACAAGATGGCTATGCAGAGACTGAAAGAGGCCGCTGAGAAAGCAAAGATTGAACTTTCCGGTGTCACCACTTCTACTATCAGCCTTCCGTTCATTACTGCAGATGCTACTGGTCCGAAACATCTGGAAACGACTCTTTCCCGTGCAAAGTTTAACGAACTGACTGCAGACCTCGTTGAGTCTACTATGGGTCCGGTTCGTCAGGTTCTCTCTGATGCAGGACTCAAGGCTTCTGATATTAACAAAGTCCTTATGGTCGGTGGTTCTTCCCGTATCCCGGCTGTTCAGGAAGCAGTTCAGAAATATCTCGGCCAGGAGCCGTTCAAAGGAATTAACCCGGATGAGTGCGTAGCAATGGGTGCTGCTCTTCAGGGCGGTGTACTCGGCGGCGACGTTGAAGGACTTCTCCTTCTCGATGTTACCCCGCTGTCTCTTGGTATTGAAACCCTCGGCGGTGTCTGCACCAAGATTATCGACAGAAACACCACTATCCCGACTAAGAAGAGCCAGATCTTCTCCACTGCAGCAGATAACCAGACTTCTGTTGAAATTAACGTACTCCAGGGCGAGCGTGAGTTCGCAAAAGACAATAAATCGCTTGGTATGTTCCATCTCGATGGAATCCTTCCGGCAAGACGTGGTACTCCGCAGATCGAAGTAACCTTTGATATCGACGCCAACGGTATTGTTCATGTATCCGCTAAGGATCTTGGCACTGGCAAAGAGCAGTCCATCTCCATTACCTCTTCTTCCAACATGTCCAAGGAAGATATTGATAAGGCTGTTAAGGACGCTCAGCAGTATGCAGAGTCCGATAAGAAACGTCGTGAGGCTGTTGATACCAAGAACGCAGCTGAGCAGATGGCTTTCCAGGCTGAGCAGGTACTCAGCGAGAGCGGCGACAAGCTCGACGCCGGCGACAAGTCCAACCTTCAGGCTAAGGTTGACGCACTTCGTGAGTCCCTGAAGGGTGACAACATTGATGACATCAAGGCTAAACAGGATGATCTCCAGAAGGTCTTCTACGATGTCTCCGCTAAACTGTATCAGCAGGCAGGCGCACAGGCTGACCCGAACGCTCAGGGCGCCGGATTTGACCCGAACGCCGGAAATGGCGATAATGGTAACAATAACAACAACGGTCCAGAGGGTGGCGCAGACGACGTCAACTTCACAGACGTTGACTAATAAGTGAGGTCTTATCCTTGGCGGAAAAACGCGATTACTATGAGGTCCTCGGAGTCGACAAAAACGCCTCCGAGGATGAGATAAAAAAAGCATACCGCAAGCTGGCCAAGAAGTATCATCCAGATTTAAACCCTGGTGACAAGGACGCTGAGGAGCACTTCAAAGAGGTCAATGAGGCCTATGAAGTGCTCAGCGATCCGGACAAGAAGCGCAAGTACGACCAGTTTGGCCATGCCGCTTTCGATCCGAATGCGGGTGCCGGCGGCTTTGGCGGCTTTGACACTTCTGACTTCGGTGACATCGGCGATATCTTCTCCAGTATTTTCGGCGGAGGATTTGGCGGCTTTGGCGGCGGCCAGCGTCGGTCCAATCCGAATGCGCCCCGCAAGGGCAGCGACATTGAAACCCGGATTTCTCTGACGTTTGTCGAGGCGGCAAAAGGCTGCGACAAGACGCTTCATGTCCCGCAGATTATGAACTGTGATGTCTGTGGCGGTAGCGGCTGCAAGACTGGCTCTCCGGAGACCTGTCCGGACTGTCATGGTACCGGCAGTGTGACGGAGTCCCAGCGGACTGCGTTTGGCCTGTACCAGACCACAAAAGAGTGTCCGAGATGCCACGGCCGCGGTCAGATCATTAAAGATCCGTGCCCGCGCTGCAAAGGGCTCGGCATGATCCGCAAGAATGTGGATATCAAAGTTCACATTCCTGCCGGAATTGACAACAATCAGGTCTTTACAGTCCGCGGAGCAGGCAACTATGGCCCGAACGGCGGCAAACAGGGCGATTTGATGGTTGGGGTAACCGTTAAGCCCCATGATACGTTTACCCGTGACGGCTACAATATCTACACGAACGTCCGTGTAACCTACAGCCAGGCGGTTTTAGGCGATGAAGTTTACGTTCCGACACTGGACGGTAAGGTGAAGTATCATATGCCGGCCGGAACACAGCCGGGACAGAAGTTCCGTCTCCGTGAACGCGGCATTAAACCGGAACACTCCACCTTGAAAGGCGACGAGTATGTAACGGTTGTTGTTGATGTACCGAAGAAGGTAACAGAGCATCAGAAAGAACTGCTCCGTGAATTCGACAAGGAGTACATTGACAAGCCGAAGAACGACGGAAGCGGTGCGAAGGCACCGAAAAAGAAATCCAAATTCGGAAAATTCAAGGATCACTTTGATTAGGGCGGTGCCGAGTATTACGGCACTTTCGACGGAGGATCCGGCAGTTATCGGAGCGGCTCAAGTGGCCGTGCTGGGTCGGGTGGCCGCACTGGCTCGAATGGCCGAGCAAGTTCAAGTGGCCGCACTGGCGGCGGGAGATCTCGCAGCTCGCATAGCAGCGGCTTAGGCTCGGACTTTGACGATTTCTTCAAAGATTTCGGGTTCGGCGATGACTGGGACGATTTCTTCGGATTTTGATGAATAGATAAAATATGAGACCGTGTCACATGGTGTGGCACGGTCTTTTTGCGTTATTTCCTGACTGTACAAGTAAAACCAAGTTTGCTCAGTTCGCGAAACTCTGCATAATTGGCAAATGTATCTGCATGGTGGCAAATGGCTATTTTTAAGGCGTTCGTTTTTCATTCATATTTGAATAAAGCGTGAACGGTCGAAAGAGACTATGAAAGGTCAAAAGTGTAGGGAAGTAGTGCGAAATAAAAGCGAAGCAGCCAGTCCTCCGCAGCACCTGCAGCTCAAGGCGGCCAGTCACAGTCAAATACCAGTTCTGGAGCCGGCTCTGCGGTCAGTTAGCCAGCTTCTCAGTCAAAATTCTCCTCCAGCCACTGAAGCATCCTATCTATAACTGGGTTCGGCCGTGTGAACACACCCGCCGTGAGGTAAATATGCTGTGCCTTCCAGTCTTTCAGCGGAACAAGGTCAGCAATCGGTCGGCCGGCGGTGCGGTTTAGGACGGACACGAATCGCGCTTCGGAAGAAAAAGGGGAGAGGACGTCATGAGTGCCATGCACAGCTAGGAATCGGGGCGGGTCAGCGCTAAGGCCCTGGGACGAAACAATGTGAAGCGGAGACCAGCGGTGCCCGGCGCGGGGGAGCATGTCGTCCTGATTCATGACTCCGGCGAGGGATATGACGCCCTGAATTGCTGCAGTTGGGCCCATCTGGTTGTACCCCAGAATGGCGGCGAGCTGCCCGCCGGCGGAGTTGCCGCCAGTCACAATAGGAGGGACAGTGAACTCTGGACCGGAAGCCGCAGAACGCAGATAGTCCATGGCAGTCTCATACCCCGCATAAGCGTCCTCGACCTGGGCGGGAAACAGGTGCTGCGGCATGAGCCGATATCCAATTGAGATAAACCGGTACCCGCGCGCCGTGAAAAAAGCTGCCCCAATGTCCATGCTCTCCGGCGTACCGACGAGGAACCCTCCGCCGTGAAAATACAAGATGGTCGTCTTGTGCTGAAGCTCCTCGGGTTCAAAAATGACAATTTTCTGGTTTTGATCTGGCCCGAACGGCACAGAAAGGCCCGGGATCAGTCCGAGCCTGTGTTTGCGTATGGATTTTTGGACTTGTGTGACCGGTATCTCGA
>CAYRKX010000024.1:6126-26538 GCA_964425185.1 uncultured Eubacteriales bacterium | reverse complement strand
TGTGCCCCGCAATACCGACAATACATATCCATTCCTCCTGAATCTTTTCTTTCAAATCTTTCTGAAATAAAGACTGAGAAACAGGACGAAGCGTTTCAAACTGTCAAATTATTTTTTCCAGCTTCTGTCTGATATACTGACACAAGAACTCCTAAAATCAAGTATATTAGCTTCAGCTCTAGTGTCGTACAATAATAAAGATAAGGAGATGACTCCCATGAGTAACGAAACTAAAATTCCAGCTGTTTTTATCCACGGACTTCTCGGGATGGGTGAGGATGACAAGGTGGATTCCATGATCCACTACTGGGGCTCTAAAGAGGCCGATCTCATTGGCCATCTGCGCAGTGAGGGCCGCACAGTGTACAATCCGTCTCTTGGACCGGTAAACGGTGCATGGGACCGCTGCTGTATTCTGTATGCCATGCTCAAGGGCGGCCGTGTCGACTACGGAAAAGTGCACAGTGAAAAATACGGACATGCCCGTTATGGCAAAACATATCCTGGTCTGATTCCTGACTGGGGAGAAGAAGGACCGAATCGCCGGATTCACATTTTCGGTCACTCCTTCGGCGGACCGACCATTCTGGAATTTGCCGAGCTCCTTCGGACTGGAAGCGAAGAGGAGCGTGCCGCAACCCCGCCGGACGAACTGAACCCGCTCTTCGAGGGCGGAAAAGGGGACTGGCTGAAAACTGTGACGACACTTTCCGGTGTCAACAATGGTACGACGTATGCCTCGCTCATCCCGGAAAAAGGGATGCGTATCTTCTCCGAGGCGGCCTTGTTCCTGATTGCCGCCATTGGCAACACCCGGCTGACAAAACTCTATGACATGCATATGCAGCAGTGGGGCATCATGAAGGAACCCGAAGATATCCACCTCGGCTATGTCCGCATTCCGCTCTCCTCTCTGAAGGCGATTCACCGGTTTGGACAGAATACGCTGGACCATATCGGATTCGAACTGACGGTAGATGTCATGCACGATCTGAATGTGACACGCGAGGCAGACCCCAGAGTCTATTACTTCGCGAGAATTGGCCGGCGTTCCAAAGATGATGGACATGGTCATCAGGTTCCGACGAAGAATATGTGCAAAGAGATGAAAATGAGTAGCTATCTGACGGGATTCCACATTCCCAAACGCCTGAAGAAAAAATTCGGGATTGGAAAAGAGTGGCTGCCCAATGACGGCATCGTCAACTGCATAGGGCAGTCTGCTCCGCTGAATCTTCCCCATGAAGACGCCGAGGATATTGCGTCCTGCAAACCGGGAAAGTGGTACAACATGCCGATCGAAGACAAGGACCATATGTCCTGGTGCGGCTGGGGCATGACACCGGAAGAATTTTACGAATTTTATGACAATCTGCTGGCGCAGTACGATGCGCTGCCGTGATTTCAAACTGATCCTTATATTATCTTGTTTCAAAACAGAGGGGGCGGCCCGCCGGGCCGCTCCCTCTGTCAGTTATTCACTAATCAACTTCTCATGCACCGGCTGAATAATGTACTGGTTCATCAGTTCATTGCATCGCTCCAGCAAACACATTCTGTATATGGCTGCACAGACAAATATCTAAAAGCTTCACGCATTATGGGAAGTCTGAACTGAATGCAAAAACAGCGGCTTTTATGAATAGGCCGCTTGTTTCCCGTCATTTATACTAAGCATGTAAGGAAAAGGCTTAAACAGCTTTCCCCCATAGAACAACTTTCCCATAATTAGAGCGGGCCGTCCAACCGGACGGCCCGCTCCATTTTTTATTCATCTAAATATTTCTTTAATACAGCTGGAATTGCGTTCTCGCAGAACACAGGAGGCCGCTCCTTTGGCGGAAGGACAGTCTGACTCAGAGATATCTCTACGTAGGCCAGAATGCCATATAAGAAGAACAGGAGAGCATCCCGCTCATTTGAGTTTAACTTCGTATGTTTATGGGTCTCAATGACCTCAATATAGATGTTCTGCAGCGGTACCGCTGCACTGAGCCGAATGTTGTTCTGCCCTTTGTACTCGAATATATTTCGGAAAAATTCCGGGTTCTTGTAGATGTCATCGCAGAGAAGGAGCATGAGATCGTGGAGGGTCATCTTCTCAGCGTGCTGGTGGACATATTTCGCAACCTGGTCGAGGTAACAGTGGTTAATAATGTCGTATTTATCTTTGAAGTAATTGTAATAGGTCCGTACGCTGAGGCCGCAGTTCTCACAGATGTCAGAAATGGTGACCTTATCTATAGGCCGTTTGGAGAACAGCTCTATGGCAGATTCTTCGAGATAATCCTTGGCGCTTTTGTGCTGAATCATGCCTGGTCCTCCTTTCGGAGCGGGCGGTTAAAGCTGTCCTGTATGAGTTCCGTGCCTCTCTGTGCAAAACGGAAGAAGTTTGTTTTAAAGTCTTTGCTGAATTCCTCCGGGGGCCGACATGGCTCAGAGGACAGCCAGTCTTCACAGGCATCGAAAGTCATGTTCAGAGCATGGTCGACAAAGAAATCTTCGGTCTGCTGATCCTTGAACACGCCGTTGTAATCTTTATGAATGATGTCCTTTAAAATACCGGTACTGTATTCCCGGAAGGAGTTCTGCCCCTGGTAGTGAAATGCATTGACATAAAAGCTGCGGTCTGAATAGAGCTGTTTCTGAATAACGGAAAAGTAGTCCCAGATATTCCAGTCCGGATCCCGGGGCATGTTTTCAAAAAAATCATGGTAATAAATCCAGTTGATGACCTCAAATTTGTCAAGAAAATGCCGGTAGAACGTGCTGCGGTCGATCCCGACTTCCTGACAGATTTTTGTCACGGAGATCTTCTCAATCGGCATCTGTCGAAGAAGATTTTTGGTTTTTCGCGCAATAGCTTCTTTCGTCACAACTTGTGTTCCCATAGATGGTTCAGCCCTTCCTTCCTGATAAATTGAATACCCATATTAATTTAAGTATACCAATGAAATCGGCTGCAACACATTCATAAAAGTGTGGCTTTCTGCAACAGCAAAGAAAAAGTGAGACTCGTGAGTCGTGACTCATTCTCTATATTGAGATTGTAGGGATATTAACAAATGGGTTATGAAAATGGAGGATTCATATGAAGAAAACCGATTTGATCGGCCCACGGGAGCGAGAGCTCATGCAGCCGTACTACGACAGCCAGGGACCATTCCGGCCAAAACTGATGAAATTCATCAGCAAACTGGATATTCTGGAAGTTCCGAAGGGGAAAAACAGTACTGTCTATATGATGTTCGATCCACTGGTCTCGGACGAAATGCTGGACGTGCTGAACAAAATGGACTTCCGCACCACAATCTATGTGGATCAGCTGGCCAAACGGTGCGGAAAGCCGGTAGAAGAAGTCGCGCGAATCGCCACAGAGGCGGCCAAAATTGGCCTGATTGAGTTCTGGCCGGACGAGAACGGGGTGGATCGCCTGTACCTGGTTCAGCTCTGTGTCGGATCTATGGAATACCCCATGGCGGGCGATGAGTATTTTCGCCATGAAGAGGAATCCGTGCTGTTTGAGCATTATACGCAGGAGACCTATGCGGGCCCCGGCGTCTATATGCCGATGTCCTGCCGCGGCGTTCACCGGACAGTTCCGGTAGAAGCGGCTCTGAAATCAGAGACAAAGCACATGGAGTGGGAGGAGCTGACCTCTCTTCTAAAAAAGAACTCCCATGGAATTTACGCAGTAGGCGAGTGCATCTGCCGCCGGTCTATGAAGTCGATGGGCCGGGGAACCGGTGAACCCAGCAACCAGTGGTGTATGGGAATTGGACACTGGGCGGACTATCTATGTCGTGTCGGAAAAGGAAACCGTCTGACCGAAGAGCAGTTCTTTGCCCGTCTGAAAATTGCGGAAGACCACGGATTCGTTCACAATGTTGCGGCAAACGCAAACGGAACGGACATTGAGTATGTCTGTAACTGTGATTCCCGCACCTGTCTTTCCATGCGTGCGGACCTCTATACCGAGAACTACAGCTGGGCCCGGAACAATTTCGTCTCTCAGGTAGACCCGGAGAAGTGTGTGGCCTGCGGCCGCTGCGTGGAAATCTGTCCCATGAATGCGGTAAAACTGGGCCAGCGGCTTCAGCCTAAGTCGGAACTGTATTATCACTACATTCCCTCAGCTCATGAGAGTGCGTTCTGGGGCAAGGAACACCATCACCCGGATTACGGCCATGAGCGGGAAAATGTCTGGGAGGAGACCGGAACGGCACCATGTAAGACTGCCTGTCCGGCCCACATTGCGGTAGAAGGTTATCTTCGCCTGGCCGCAATGGGACGTTATGATGACGCATTAAAGCTGATTAAATATAATAATCCTCTCCCCGCGGTCTGTGGTGCCATCTGCAACCGCCGCTGTGAGAGCGCATGTACCCGCGGCCAGATTGACGAGCCCCTGGCGATTGACGAGGTAAAAAAATTCCTCGCGTACCGCGAGCTGAACAAGAAAGACCGTTATATTCCGAAAAAGACCGTCACCTTCAAAGAGGGCAAAAAAGTTGCGGTCATTGGTGCTGGCCCGGCCGGACTTTCGGCAGCCTATTATCTGGAAGTCATGGGTGACAACGTCACCATTTTTGAGAAAAACAGCAAACCCGGCGGCATGCTCCAGTATGGCATCCCGTCCTTCCGACTGGAAAAGAATGTCGTGGATGCGGAAATCGATGTTATCCGCGAACTCGGTGCAGAGTTTAAAACCGGAGTAGAAGTCGGAAAAGATATCACTATTCAGGACTTACGTGACCAGGGGTATCAGGCCATTTACCTTGCCATCGGTATGCAGGGCGGCCGGAATCTCGGCGTTCCGGGTGAAGATGCTGACGGAGTGAAATCCGGAGTCCTCTTCATGCGGGAAACCGCGGAGCATGGTTCTGTCTCTGTCCCCGGCGATGTAGTGGTTGTCGGCGGCGGAAACGTTGCCGTCGATGTCGCACGGACGGCAGTCCGCAGCGGTGCGAAAGCCGTCCAGATGTTCTGCCTGGAGAGCCGGGATATTATGCCGGCAGCGGCCGATGAGGTTGAAGAGGCTGAAGCGGAAGGCATTGTGGTCAACTGCGGCTGGGGACCGAAGGAGATCCTGACGCAGGACGGCAAAGTAACTGGAATTGTCTTCAAGCGCTGTACCAGAGTTAAAGATGAAGAGGGCAGATTCTCTCCTGAGTATGATGTAGATGACACTGTGACTCTGGATGCTAATGTTGTTCTCACCGCTATTGGTCAGTCCATAGAGTGGGGCGGCCTGTTGGAAGGCCTGGATATGGAACTGAAACGGAATAAGACAGTTCTTGCAGACGGCTTTACGTATCAGACCACTGAGCCGGATATCTTTGTGGGTGGAGATGTCTACACCGGAGCCCGCTTTGCTATTGACGCTATTGCTGCCGGTAAGCAGGGCGCTGAATCGATTCACCGGTACATCTGGGGCGGAAGCCTGGACTGGGGCCGGGACAGACAGCTCTATAAAGATATTGATAAGGAAAATGTCGAGTACGGAAGCTATGACAATACTGGCCGACAGGTACCCGGCAGGGACAACCGAAAGAAACTGACTTTTGAGGATGACCGGGAAGTCCTGACAGAAGAGCAGGTTAAGGCTGAGACGGCCCGCTGCCTGCGATGTGGAGCGTCTCATGTTGATGAGAACAAGTGCGTAGGCTGTGCTGTCTGCACTACACGCTGCGAGTTCGACGCCATTCATATCCGCAGAGTTTTCGATGGCCGTCCGGCCATGCACGAATATGTCTACGGGCAGATTGCCGGAGAAGCGGTGAAACGCATTGCCTGGGGCGCAACACACAAACCTAACCCGCCGAAGGTGGCTGTGGGACCGGATATTGACCCGAATATTTCTCATGCAACGGGTGCGGTTTACCACAAAGAGGGGAATACCCGGAAACAGGAAGAACGGAACTTCCGCAAGGAAAAGATCTATGACAAGGTTATGGAAAAAGTAGATACCAGAATTAAGGTACGCAAGGGAACCGTAGACGTTAAGATTCCACAACACAATTCCGATGATTCAATTGTGATCAGTCTGGATCAAACGTTAAAAACAGACACGGAGGTGTAAATCATGCATGAAATGGGAATGATGTACCAGCTTGCGGAACTGGCGACAAAGTTTGCCGACGAAAACGATATTCCGGAAATTAAAGTGGTGAATATTGAGATCGGCGAACTGGCTGGTGTATTTCCGGAAATCTTTACCGATTTCTTCCCCTATGTAGCGGAACAGTATCCGAAGCTGCAGCATGCAAAACTGAATCTTCGCCCGGCACCGGGCGAAGGTCTCTGTGAAAACTGTCATTCAATTTATAACATTATGAAATACGAGGGGGAGTGTCCCCGATGCCACAGCCATGTAAAAAAAGTCCTTGGAGGCAGAGATGTCAAATTGCTTAGTCTGGGATATTAGGGAAAGGAGAACTCTATGAAATTTAAATACCCGCCTCTGGAACAGTATCCAGGAGAATACTTTGAGCAGTTTAACGGGTCCAGCAAAACCGTCGGAGTTCGAAAAAATGTAAAAAAGTTCGCGATCAAACACTCGGACCGGGTAGATTCCATGTTTGGAGTTCACAATCCGATTGAGTACGGCGGCCTGACCTCCATGGCTACCGATGAGATGATCGATCTTATGCTGAAAATGGGAAAGCGGAAGCGCCATACTCTGGACTGGTTTGTAAAGGTAACCGGCAAAGACGAAGAGTACCTGAAAAAGCTTCTGAAGCAGATGGCAGACAGTGGACTCATTGAATACGAGACAGAATACGGAAAGACCGAACGCGAGTATTGGATTCCCCCGTATATTGAGGGAATTGGAGAATGGTCCAGTATCAATATGGAACGTCTGGAGAGACATCCAGAGTTGTCGGAGTTTTTCTGCAACAACACATGGATGCCCATTTCTCAGATTGCCCGCATGGCTGATCACGGTGGAAGCGGCGTCGGGATGCATGTTATTCCGGTGGAATCGGCCATCAAGGGAAACCCGCAGTCAGTCAGCATAGAATATATTTCGCATTGGCTTGATAAGTATGATAATGATTACTGCCTGGTCCCCTGTACCTGCCGGCAGTCCAGACGAATCCGCGGTGAGGGAAGTCCGGAAGATGTGAACTGGTGCATTATGGTGGGCCCGTTTGTCGAGTACGCTATAGAAACCAAAAAAGCGGTACGTCGTCTGACCAAAGAAGAGGTTCTGGAGATCTGTCAGAGAGCAGAAGATGCCGGATATGTTCATCAGGTAAGTAATCAGGACGGAGCGGGTAAGATATTTGCTCTCTGCAATTGTAATATTGAATCCTGCTATGCGCTGAGAACATCGCAGTACTTTAATACTCCGAATATGTCCGCTTCGCCCTATCGGGCCCGTGTGGACAAGGAAAAATGTGTGGCCTGCGGGCAGTGTGTAGAGGTATGTCCGGCCGGTGCGGCAAAACTCGGCCAGAAACTCTGCCGAAAGTCCAGCCCGGTGGAATACCCGGTCATTGATCTCCCGGATAACAATCGCTGGGGAAAGGAACATTGGGATCCCGACTATCGGGACCACGCGAAAATTCAGGTCTACGATACGGGAACCGCACCTTGTAAGACCGCATGTCCCGCCCACATTGGAATTCAGGGGTATTTGAAACTGGCATCAGAAGGCCGGTATGATGAGGCCCTGGAACTGATCAAAAAGGACAATCCATTCCCGGCTGTCTGTGGTCGTGTCTGCAACCGCCGCTGTGAAGAGGCATGCACTCGTGGAAAGATTGATGAACCGATAGCCATCGATGAAGTTAAAAAATTCCTGGCCCAGAGAGATCTTGATTCCAAGACACGGTATATTCCGAAAAAAGTGACCGGTAACGTCCATAACGGGGAAGGATACGACCAGAAAATCGCCATCATCGGCGGGGGTCCGGCAGGCCTGACCTGTGCTTATTATCTGGCGCTCTGGGGATATACTCCGACAGTATTTGAAAGGAACGAGAAACCAGGTGGTATGCTGGTTTACGGTATCCCCAGTTATAAACTGGACAAGGATGTTGTGGCCGCGGAAATCGATGTCATTCGGAAACTCGGTGTGGAAATCCGCTGCGGCGTAGAAGTGGGAAAAGATGTGACCCTTGACGATCTGCGTGAGGAGGGCTTTGAGGCGTTCTATCTTGCCATTGGAGCACAGGGCGGCCGGAAAGCCGGTGTCCCCGGTGAAGAGGCAGAGAATGTAGAGATGGCCGTCGATTTCCTGCGGAAAGTGGCCGGCCGGACTGACTTCAAGGTTCCCGGCAAGGCAGTGGTTATTGGCGGAGGAAATGTTGCCATCGACGTGGCCAGAACTGCGGCCCGGTGCGGAGCAGAAGAAGTGCAGATGTTCAGTCTGGAACAGCGTGATGAAATGCCTGCTGCCGAGGAGGAAGTTCTGGAAGCCGAGGAAGACAATGTTATCGTCAAGAATGGGTGGGGCCCGAAAGAAGTACTCTCCCAGGACGGCAAGGTGACCGGAGTAGTTCTGAAGAAATGCACCCGGGTTAAAGATGAAAACGGCCGGTTTAATCCCCAGTATGATGAAACGGATACAATTACTATCCCATGTGACCATCTCTATATGGCGATTGGCCAGAGCATTCAATGGGGCGATATGCTGAAGAATGAGACCGTCAATCTGGACCGCGGCGGCAGAGTGATTGCCGATGCGAAAACTTATCAGTCCAGCCAGGAAGACATCTTTGTTGGCGGCGATGCGTATACTGGTCCGCGATTTGTCATCGATGCCATTGCTGCGGCACGTTTCGGAGCGGATTCATTACGCAGATATGTTCAGAAAAACGTAAATATGAAGACCGGACGGGACTGGCGCGAGTTAAAAGAGCTGGATAAAGAGGATATTATCTATCCTAGCTATGACGAGACACCGCGGCAAAAGCATGGTGTGGACGAGAACATTGTCCGGCTGAAACCGTTTTCAGATCCGAGACTTGTATTTACGGAAGAACAGGTCAAAGCCGAGACCTCCCGTTGTCTGTCTTGCGGCGCAACCGTGATTGATGAGCATAAGTGTATTGGCTGCGGCCTGTGTACCACACGCTGCAAGTTTGATGCGATTTCATTTAATTGCATTTACCCGGCCAACAGCAATATGCTCCCGTTCGAAGACCGATTTAAATCCATGATCCCGAATCAGATCAAGCGCATGGGCCGGATTGCGGTTCATGATGTCAAAAAACTCTTCGGGAATAAATAATTTCTTTCCTAACAGTCTGCCTGAATTCTATTTTCAAATGGGACCCAGTCGAAATGTCTATCTGAATTATCACAGCCCGCTGTTTAACGGGTTCTCTTACCAGCACAAATTTTTCGAACTTATCTATGTTGGAGAGGGATCTGTACGAGATGTGATTGGAGATACTGCTGTGGAGCTAAGTACAGGAGATATCTGTATTCACAATCCTAAAATCTTTGAACCAATGGTATATCTCCGCGGCAGTACCGTCTCCAACATTCACATTCTGTATAGTTTTAGTATAAAAAGAAGCGGCAGGGGTTTCACTCGTGGAACCCTGCCATTTTTTCTTCGAAAATGTAAGAATTGGTTCGTTCCTGCGGTGGCATAACAGATTACTTTTTAAAAGAAAATAGGGCGGGAAACAGAATTGTGAAATGGACATCTTCCACCTATGATAAAACTTGGAATCAAATCAAGCTTTGGGAGGAGTATGTTATGAAAAAGATTGTGTCCTTCATTCTTACTGTGATTATGACCCTCTGTCTGGGCGTCAGTGCCTTCGCGGCGCCGGCGAAGGCATCGGACGGCGGAAAGACTAGTGCATCGCCGAAGGAGAGCTACAGTATGATCTGGCACCGGGCCATGACTGATTTTGGCGACGCGCTCGGTACGGCTGGCGGTCGGGACCGGACCGTGTTTATTGACTTTAAGGCTGGCGCTAATGGATCCGGACTGCGCTTTCAGTTCAATAATCTGGACCCAAAACAGGGCGAGCTGAAGGCCATGACTGTGTTTGTCAACGGCAAATGCTATCAGGTTACTTACAAAGGTGACCGGGACATTAAAGTCCCCGGTGGAAAGATTGTCTATTCTGACCCGGTTAATGTGACAGTAAAACGCAACGACCCCATTCAGATTCGGATTTTCTACCACAAGATTGCTGTCGGCTTTAACTCGGCCTGCAACGACGGCCCGTTTACCAAAAAGGGCAATCAGACCGAGACCAACTACAAGAACGGAATTCCGATGACGAAGGTGGAGCGGGACCTGTCGACGCTGGCTATCATTCCACTGCTGTCTGCTGTGGAAATAAAGGCCACGCAGCCTATCCAGTCTATTGTCGTCTTCGGTGACTCCATTATCGCCCACAACCGGTGGGTCAGACCACTGGCACAGCGCGTATCCGACTACTATGGCGGCAAATACTCTGTGCTGAACAGCGGAATATCCGGCAACTGTCTGTCCTATGTGGCGCCGGGTGCCATGGGTAAATTCTTTGGTGAAAAAGGGACGGACCGTTTCCAGCGCGATGTACTGGACCTTACCAATGTACACACAGTTATTTTGTGCTTAGGCGTCAATGACGTAAGCTACATGACAGACGAGAATAAAAACGAGCTCAATGTGGACAAGATGATTGCCGACACAACGAGTCTGGTCAAGGAGCTTCGCGCAAAAGGCATTCATGTTGTCGCTCAGACCATTACTCCGCGTAAGGGGTACTTCAACGGACTGTCGGAATTCACGGACCAGCAGGAACAGTACCGTCAGCAGTACAATGCCTGGCTTCGCAGCTGCGGCCTGTTTGACTATCTAATTGACTTTGATGCCTGCGTTCGCGATCCGCAGCATCCGGACGAGTTCCGCGAGGGCCTGCACCAGGGCGACCACCTGCACCCGAGTGTTGAGGGCGGAAAAGTTATGGCCAACTATGTTGATTTGGACAAGCTGGTATAAATAAAATTTCAGGAAAAGAGTAAAGCCGCGCCGGACTGGATTATTCCAGTTTTGACGCGGCACTTTTTGATTTACCGGGACGCTTTGGGCCGCCGCACCCCGCAGCCGCCCGCAACGTCCATCAAACCAGCCCTATTGACCAACATCCTGTAAAACCTTAAAATAAAAAAGATATTACACTTTGTGATGGAATGGGTGAAAAAGCATTGATTATTACGGATTACCTGGAGCGTAACGCCGACCAGTGGCCGGACGACACCGCTCTCGTGGAAATCAATCCGAGCTATGACGAGGGAAGTCGGATTACGTGGAAAGACTACGCCCTGGTCCAGCCGGAACAGGGGAAAGAGTTCCGCCGGGAAATGACCTGGAAAGAGTTTGACGACAAGGCCAACGAGGTGGCCAATCTGCTCTTTACCCGGGGAATTAAGAAGGGCCAGAAAGTTGCCATTCTGCTTATGAACTGCATTGAGTGGCTGCCCATCTATTTTGGCATTCTGAAGACCGGCGCCGTAGTGGTCCCTCTCAACTACCGCTACGACTCCAGCGAAATTAAATACTGCCTTGACAAGGCAGATGCTACCATGCTGGTTTTCGGACCGGAGTTTACCGGACGCATTGAGGCTATTCTGGACCAGATTCCAGATGTAGAGCACCTCTTCTATGTCGGCGAGGACTGTCCAAACTTTGCAGACAACATGAATCGCCTGGTGAAGTACTGTTCCCGCCGCCGTCCCGGCATTAAGCTGACCGAGGATGACGACGCAGCTATCTACTATTCTTCCGGGACCACCGGATTTCCCAAGGCTATCCTGCATGCGCACAGAAGCCTGAACCACGCGGCTCAGGTTGAACAGCATCATCACGGCCAGACCAAGGATGATGTCTTTCTATGTATTCCGCCCCTGTACCATACCGGGGCAAAAATGCACTGGTTCGGATCTCTGGTCTCCGGCGGCAAGGCAGTTCTCCTCAAGGGCACCAAGCCGAACATGATTCTCAAGGCCGTCTCCGAAGAGCGCTGTACTATAGTCTGGCTGCTTGTTCCGTGGGCTCAGGACATTCTCGACTACATCGACCGGAAACAGCTGAACTTTGACGACTACAACTTTAGTCAGTGGAGACTCATGCACATCGGTGCGCAGCCGGTGCCCCACTCTCTCATTCAGCGCTGGCTCAAGGTCTTCCCGAATCAGCACTACGACACTAACTACGGTCTGTCTGAGTCCATTGGACCGGGATGCATTCACCTCGGCATCGGAAACGAGGACCACGCAGGCGCCATCGGCATTCCCGGATACGGCTGGAAAGTTCGCCTGGCAGATGAGAATAACAACGACATTACCACTCCGCACGTTGTCGGCGAAATCTGCGTCAAGGGTCCGGGCGTCATGAAATGCTATTACAAAGATAAAAAGGCAACCGACGAAGTCCTCATCGACGGATGGCTCCACACCGGAGACATGGGTGAAGTTGACGAGGATGGATTCTACTGGATTGTTGACCGCAAGAAGGATGTCATCATCACCGGCGGCGAAAACCTCTACCCGGTTCAGATTGAGGACTTCCTCCGCGGAAACGACGCCATTAAGGACGTCGCGGTCATCGGCCTTCCGGATGAGCGCCTTGGTGAAATTGCCACTGCCATCATCTCCGTCAAGGAGGGCAAGCATCTGACCGAGGACGAAGTCAATCAGTACTGCCTCGGCCTTCCGCGCTACAAGCGCCCGCGGAAAATCATCTTTGCGGATGTACCCCGCAACCCCACCGGCAAAATTGAGAAGCCGAAACTGAGAAGGATGTACTGCGGCGATGGACTGGTCGCCAAACAGGTTCAGGAGTGATTTTATGAAGAAACTTTTGTTGGGCAATGAGGCCATTGCCCAGGGACTATATGAAGCAGGATGTCGTCTGGTCTCCAGTTATCCCGGAACCCCAAGCACAGAGATTACCGAGAACGCTGTTAAACATGACGAGATCTGGTGCGAATGGGCACCCAACGAGAAAGTAGCGCTGGAGACATCCATTGGCGCCTCAATCGCCGGGGGCAGAGCATTCTCCGCACAGAAGCACGTCGGTCTCAATGTCGCTGCGGACCCGCTGTTTACCGTTTCTTACACAGGCGTTAACGCCGGACTGGTAATCTGCGTCGCCGACGACCCGGGCATGTTCTCCTCACAGAATGAGCAGGACTCCCGCCACTACGCCAAGGCCGCCAAAATTCTCATGCTGGAGCCGGCTGATTCTACCGAGTGCCGCGACTTTACCAAGCTGGGATTTGAACTCTCTGAAAAGTTCGACACGCCGGTTCTCCTCCGTGAGACAACCCGTGTAGCGCATTCCTCCAGTATCGTTGAGCTCGGGGAGCGGGAGGACATTCCGGTCAAGGAATACAAGAAGAACCCGCAGAAGTACGCCATGCTTCCGGCCAACGCCATTAAGCGCCATGTTGTCGTTGAGGACAGACAGGCTGCTGAGGCTGAGTGGGCCAATACTGCATCAGTTAACCGCATTGAGTACCATGACAGGAAGATCGGTATTATTGCAGCCGGAATTTCGTACCAGTACTGCCGTGAGGCTCTGGGAGATAAGGCGTCTTACCTGAAACTCGGCTGCGTCTATCCGCTGCCGGACAAGCTCATCCGTGAGTTTGCAGAGAATGTCGATACCCTGTACATTGTTGAAGAGCTGGACCCGTTCATTGAAGAACATGTTCGGGCTATGGGCATTGACTGCATTGGTAAAGATGCGTTTACTCTTCAGGGCGAGTACTCCCAGGCTCTCATTAAGAAAGTTATCCTGGGCGAGACCACAGAACATCTCACCGTAGACATGGATGTACCACCACGTCCACCAGCACTTTGTCCTGGATGTCCACACCGCGGTCTGTTCAGTGCTATCAAACCGCTGAACCTCTACATCAGCGGCGACATTGGATGTTACACCCTCGGTGCGCTTCCACCACTCGGCCAGATAGATACCACCGTCTGCATGGGCGCGTCTGTATCTGCACTTCACGGACACGACAAGATCCGTCCGGACGAGGCGAAAAAGTCTGTCGCCGTTATTGGTGACTCTACGTTTGTTCATTCCGGTATTACCGGTATGATCAATGCGGCTTACAACCAGTCGAACTCTAAGATTATTGTTCTGGACAACTCCATTACCGGTATGACCGGTCACCAGGAGAACCCGACGACTGGTAAGCGGATTAACGGTGACCCGACTACAGCAGTCGATCTTGAGGCTCTGGCCCATGCCTGTGGCATTGAGCGCGTCATTGTCGTTGACCCGTACGATATTGCAGGAACTCGCAAGGCCATTAAGGCGGAGCTCGAAGTGGACGCTCCATCGCTCATTATTTCCCGTCGTCCATGTATTCTCCTGAAGAGCGTTAAGCGGAATCCACCGCTCCATGTTGACGCCGACAAGTGTGTTGGCTGTAAGGCATGTATGAAGATTGGATGTCCGGCTATCAGCTTCAAGGACAAAAAATCCGCTATTGATTTCACACAGTGCACAGGCTGCGGCATGTGTAAACCGCTCTGCCACTTTGATGCCATTCAGGAGGGGAAGAAACATGACTAAAAGTATTCTCATCGTCGGTGTCGGTGGACAGGGAACCCTGCTCGCTTCCCGTCTGTTAGGGCGTGCGCTTCTCGCCAAAGGCTACGACGTCAAGATCTCAGAAGTTCACGGAATGTCCCAGCGCGGCGGTTCCGTTGTCACTTATGTCCGTTACGCAGATGAGCCGGGCGAAAAGGTTGCGTCCCCTATCATTGAAAAAGGCGAGGCCGACATCATTCTGAGCTTTGAAAAGCTGGAAGCAGCCCGCTGGCTGCCGTACCTGAAGAAGGGCGGAAAGATTGTCTGCAACACTCAGGAAATGGACCCAATGCCGGTTCTTACTGGAACCATGAAGTATCCGGAAAATATTCTGGAGCGTCTTCAGGAGGCCGGCGCAGACGTTCAGCCGGTTGACGCACTGAAGCTTGCCATGGAGGCAGGTTCTCCCAAGGCCGTAAACGTCGCACTTATGGGTGTCGTTGCCAGAAATACCGACATTGAGCGGGAAATCTGGGATGAGACTGTTAAGAACACCGTTCCACCGAAATTCGTGGACCTGAACCTCAAGGCGTTTGACCTCGGCTATAACGCATAAACTGCACCGAACTGAATTGGAAATAGAAGAACCCGTGTTCTCTCGAAGATGAGAGCTCACGGGTTCTTTTTATGTCTCTTTCTGGAAATACGCTTTCGTGTCCCGGGCAATCTGCCCGCTCAGCGCAAACAGGGCAATCATATTGGGAATGGCCATGAGACCGTTGAAAATATCGGCTGTCGTCCATACCGCACTGACTGTCAGATATGGCCCAATAAAGATCATGAAAATGTATAAATACCGATAGATCTTCATGATAACGCGGTTGTTATTGCACAGGTATTCCAGACTGCGCTCGCCATAATAGTTCCAGCCAATGACAGACGTGAACGCAAAGAAAATGAGCGCCATCATCAGCAGAAAGCTGGTTACCCTTGCAGGAATGGGCAGTCCCATCTGAAATGCCCGAATGGTAATGGCCGCACCCTCGACGTTTTGCAGCTTCCAGGCGCCGGTCGTGACAATAGCCAGCCCGGTCATATTGCAGATAATGATGGTGTCAATAAATGTTCCTGTCATGCACACCAGCCCCTGTCTTACCGGCGATTTAGTGTTGGCCGCTGCCGAGGCAATGGCCGCAGACCCCAGTCCTGCTTCGTTCGAGAACATGCCACGGGAAATTCCGGACTGCATGACCAGAAACAGAGAAGCCGCTGTCCCTCCGAGTACTGCCCGCGGGCGAAAAGCGGAGGTGAAGATGAGAGCAATGGCTCCTGGAAGTTTCCGGTAGTTAACAATTAACAGGGCCAGGACAAACAGCACATAGAATCCCGCCATAAAGGGAACGACAAATTCACTGACCGAGGAAATGCGTTTGATTCCTCCGATAATGACAAGTCCAGCGAGCAAAGTCACCACAATGGAAGTAATGACAACGGCCCAGGAGTGGGTTCCCAACAGGGGAATGGTGACCTGGTGCTTAGACAGCGGATCACAGAAATTCTGAACCGAATCCGAAATGGCGTTGACGTGGGTCACCGTACCGCCGCCGAAAATAGGAAGGCAGGCAAACAGGGCATAGGCCTTGGCCATCCATTTCCATTTTGGACCCATTCCTTTTTCAATATAGTAGAATGCGCCGCCTAAGGCATGGTTGTTCTTATCAATTTTTCGATATTTGACGGCGAGAAACCCCTCGGAATATTTGGTGGCCATCCCAAGAAATCCCGCAACCAGCATCCAGAACAGGGCGCCGGGGCCTCCTTTTTGAATGGCAGTGGCAACGCCGACAATATTCCCGGTTCCAATCGTTGCCGACAAAGCTGTGCACAGTGCGGCAAAGCTGGAAATTTCTCCTTCTCCGTTGGTCTCATTCCGAACCATGTATTTCAGTGCCAGCGGGAGCCGCCGGATCTGAAGTCCGTGCAGACGAAAGGTCAGCCAGAGATCTCCGAGGAGAATCAGTGTGATGAGAGGGATGCCCCATAAAAATGAGTCAATCGCCGATACAACTGTAGTGTAAGTATCCATAAGCACAGTATATCACATATTATATAAGCTTCAAGATATGAATAGTAGGAATAAGAAAAAGACTGGCGAAAAATAAATTTGAAATTTGGGTTGACTTATGTTCCCTATCAAACTAATATGATAAATATGAATTAATTTTAAACACTGTGTTAGAAAGGAAGGATTGGAATGAAATCAAGAAAAATTGGACGACGCGTACTGGCACTGATGACAGCCTGTATTGTCATGGCCCTGTCCGCCGTCTCAGCCCTTGCCATTCCAGGGACGTTTGCCTATCAGTACGCTCCCAAAGTGACAATTCATTACGTTAATCCGACGGAGAAAACGCAGTATCTGGATAATGACACCAAAGTGGTTTTAAATAAAGGCAGTGACGGGGTCAACTCGTTCCTGAAAAGCGGAGGCGCATCCTCTATTAACGATACGCTGCTGTACCTTGGAAAGAACATTGCGGGATTTCATTATTCAGCTCCATCGCCCAAAACCTACGATGCCTGCACTGCATTTCAGGTTAAGAATAAAGATGGAGGCTACTACTTCGGTCGGAACTTTGACTACACCCCGTGCGATGCACTGATTATTCTCAATGAACCGAAAGAGGGGTACAAGTCCATTTCCACGGCGGACACCAACTTCATTACTGATGCCCTGAAGGGGTATGGTCATTATATTCCCGACGATCTCATGAAGAAGATTGGTCTCTATATGCCGCTGGATGGTCTGAATGAAAAGGGTGTCGGCGTGTCCATTAACATGATTGACAGCCCTGAAATTATTGACCAGGATACCGGAAAGACCGATCAGATCTGCGTTACCGCAGCACGGACCATCCTGGACAAGGCAGCCAACGTAGACCAGGCGGTTCAGATTCTGAAAGATTCTGACTTCCACACCTGGAAGGGATTCATGGTACATCTGTTTATTTCTGATGCACAGGGCCATCATGTCACCGCAGAGTGGTATGACAACCAGCTGCATATTACAGAAACCGATGTTATTACCAACTTCTACGTCACTCCAGGACCTAAATATCAGGGGAACGAAAAGGATGAGGGATCCGATACGTCCCATATTCGTTATGAGACAGTACGGAAACTTCTCGACAAGTATCCGGAACAGTCTGCTCTGGATGTTCGTGACACACTCAGTGCTGCAAACAAAGTGAACTTCCCGAATACGACTTCTACGACGGAGTGGAGCGTTGTGTATGATCAGCAGAATCTGACCGCAACGTATTACCGTCAGAGAGACTACAAACAGGCTTATGTTATTTCACTGAAATAAGATTAGCTGAGATAAAAGATAGGCGGCCGTGCTCCAAGTCAGGAGCGCGGCCGCTTTGTGCGTTATAGCTAACCTTTTTTTAGAATCGGGAAGGGCTAATGATGAGCCCGTGAGGTTCTGGATGTGTCTGTCTTTTTCGACCGCTTGAGGTAGAGAACCAGCAGGGCAATAACGTAGATCGCCAGTAAAATGGCGAGATCTTCGAGGACGGGAGCTGCGATGTGGCCGGGGTGAAAGTCCAGGAACGGGTAGGCCTTGCTGTGGTAAAGTCCGCTGGCCGTAATTCCAATGGCGGCGGCTGCGTAGATGAAAGTGTAGAGCATAGAGAACAGAGTGTCGCGGAGGCGCAGAGCAACTTTGGGCTCGAAAGCAAAGAAAGAGATGACGGAGAGCCCGGGGGCGGCAAAGTGCATGAGAATTAAGTGCAGTGATGTGACGTTAAATGGAAAGTGAAACGTTGGCAGGAAGCTGATGAGGGCAGCGATGAGGAGGACAATCTGCATGACCGTGCTGGCGTAGCGGAAGAAAGGAAGGGTGGACTGGTGCGTATTTTGCAGCAGGCGGACTGCCAGAATTATGCTGACTATACCAGCAAAGAGCGCTACCTCGTCGGTATACATGGCAAGGCAGCTGGGTCCGTTAACAATGAACGACAGGATGACCCCAGTGAACCCGCAAAGTGCGGATGCCAGGTTGAAGAAAATGGCCAGTTTGGATTTCATATGGTTCCCTTCCTTGAGTGGTCTTTATTCAAATTATAGAGTGGCTGACGGCGCGGGGCAACTGTCCAGGCGAGCGCTCAGAGATGCTGCTGAATTTTTGATGTCGTGTTGGACCACGAGGTTGAAAAATGGCGATGTGGTCAAGTTTAGTGGACCACAGCTTGCTTATACGAAAAGGTATAATCCCCTTGCCAACATGAGACTTCTGCTTGCCGGCGTTACGCCGTATAGTACTTTCAGAACAAAGAAAGGCCAGGCGAACTACCATGTATAAGGAATTAAACGGAAAAGCAGCAATTGTTACCGGAGGCAGCTCTGGAATTGGCAGAGGGATTGCCGAGCGGTTCGCACAGGAGGGCGTCGATGTCGTCATTACCGGACGTCACGAGGACAGCCTGAAGAAAGCTGCCGCTGCCAGCCAGCATATTCACTATGTCGTCGCTGATATGACAAACACCGAGGACATAACCAAGACCGTTGCCTATGTCAAAGAGCACTTTGGCAGACTGGACATCCTTGTAAACTGTGCCGGCTGGTGCCCGGTTCAGGACATTAAGCATATGACTCTTGCGGATTACAATAAGGCTTTTGACCTCGATGTCAAAGCGGTTGTCGATATGACCATTCAATCGCTCCCGATGCTTCTGGAGAGTAAGGGAAATATTATTAACCTGTCGAGCATAGGTGCCACTCACCCCGGAATTAATCTCTCCATGTACACAGGCGCCAAGGCTGCAGTTGAAAACTTTACCAAGGTATGGGCTGTTGAACTTGCCCAGGACGGCGTGCGTGTGAATGCGATTGCCCCCGGTGCCATTGAGACCAACATCTGGGATGTCCCCGGCCTCACCAAAGAACAGTCAGAAGCCCACATGAAGAGTATTACGGACGGTATCCCCGTTAAGCGTATGGGTAAACCGGAAGATATTGCCAACATGGCAGCTTACCTCGTCTCCGACCAGGCCGATTACATTACCGGTTCCATCTTCAAAGTTGACGGTGCCCTTGCCATCTGATTGGCGATATACTAGTAGAAAAAGCAGGTGACCTTCTATGACAGACAGACCTTATATTGTATGCCACGTTTTGAGCTCCATTGACGGGCGGATCAGCGGCAGCCTCTTCTCCGCGCCGGAGACGATGCAGGCTAATGAGGTGTACGGACAAATCCGCCGTCAGTATGACATTCCCGCGGTAATGAACGGAACCGTAACCTGTGCGCAGATTTATGCGGACGGCTATGTGGATGTGCTTCCCGAAGCCGCAGATCCGGTGCCGCGAGAAGACTATGTGTCCAAGACGGACCTGGACCGCCTGGTGGTCTGTATAGACCCGCAGGGCACGCTGAAATGGCACCGCAATTTTATAGAACGGTCCGGCGAAAAATCGCATGTGGTTGAGATCCTGACCGGGGCGGTTTCGGATCGGTATATCGCCTATCTGCGGGAGCTGGGAATTTCGTACTTGTTTGCCGGCGCGGAGGACCTGGACTTCCCGCTTGCCATGCACAAGTTAAAGGCGGAATTCGGCGTAGAGCGGCTCATGGTCACGGGCGGCGGCGCCATTGACTGGTCTCTGCTGCAGGCAGGGGTGCTCGACGAACTCAGTCTGGTCGTGTCACCTGTCGTCAGCGGCGAGCGGGACCGCGCCACGTCGTTTGACCAGTCGGTGTTTTCCCCGGCCGGCGGCCCGATTTCCATGGAGCTGGCAGGTGTAAAGTCGTACCCGGGCGGCATGGTTTGGCTGAACTATAAGCACCCCGCTGGCGATTGAGGTGCTGGCCTCCGTGGCCGGAAAAACCGAAAAGAGCCGCA
>CAYRKX010000024.1:4464-6026 GCA_964425185.1 uncultured Eubacteriales bacterium | reverse complement strand
GCAATATAGAAGTTCCTTATTTTAATGGCACAGGCCTCATTACACCCGTCACGCCAGCCAGTAATACTTCGCAAAAATCAGCACCATGCTGAGAGCAATAACTACAATGGTGGCCGGAGCATTGTATTTGCAGTAGCGGCTCCAGCTGATGGGGTGACCGGACTGTGCGGAAATGGAGGTTGCCACCACATTGGCCGAAGCGCCGATTGGCGTCGCGTTTCCGCCGATGTCGGTTCCAATACTCAGGGTGAACGCCAGAATCGGAAGAGGAACAGCCGGAGTGGCAAGCGCCTTGATAACCGGCACCATGGTTGCAGCAAACGGGATGTTGTCGACAAATGCACTGACAACAGCAGATATCCAAAGCATAATGGCAATGGTAATGAACGGGCTTCCGCCGCTGATGCGTGCAATAAACTGGGCAACCAGCTTGAGACAGCCGGTAAATTCCAGACCGGAGACGACAAGGAAAAGACCGACGAAAAATCCAATGGTCTTATAGTCTATACTCTTCAAGATGCCTTTCCAGGTTTTCCCTCCGAGAATAGCAGAGACTCCAATCCAGGAGATCAGCCCTACTCCGAGACCAACTGTGGTAATGGTAAGGCCGGTCATCTTGTTGGTGACAAGAAGAACAACGACTGCCAGGAACATGATTGCGCTGTAAATGAATGCCGCCCAGTTCGTAACGGCCTCCAGCGGAGACGGAAAAACAATGTTGTCCGGCAGGCTTGCCTCTGTCGCTTTGAATTCCTTGCGATTCACCAGCATAAAGAAAATAATCGTGGGAATCAGGACAATGGCGGCAATAATTCCAGTGTTGGACAGGAAATCAAAGAATGTGAAGCGGAATGCCGAGCCGATGATGACGTTGGGCGGGTCACCGGACATGGTGGCAGAGCCGCCGAGATTGGCGCAGAACACTTCCGCCAGAATCATGGAGACCGGGTCGAACTTCATGAGCCGGGAGAGCTCAATAGTAATGGCGGCCAGGAATAGAATAACCGTAATACTGTCAATAAACATGCTCAGGAATGCGGCAATGAGCATGAACACCAGAAACAGCGGCATGATTTTGTACCTTACCCCTTTGGCAAGCGCCAGGCAGATCCACTTGAAAAATCCGGAGCGGGACAGGGACTCAACCATGAACCACACACCCAGAATAAACAGGATCGTGGACCAGCTGATTCCAAACGACTCCTCTTCACTGGAACCGTACCACATGGAGGGGTGAACAATACTTTCCAGATTCAGGGAGCTCCAGACGGCATGGCCGGAGTGAAGGCATACCCCAAAGACAAAGATCAGGACGAGGGCTCCGGAAACGAGTGTGACCACATGACGGGGGGCCTTTCCAATAATGAGGAAAGTGAACATCCCGAGGAAAATAATCAGTGCAAGAATGCGGGCTATCGTAAGCAAGGCAGTTTCTCCTTATTCATTGTGCTGAGCTGATAATTACTTTCAGTATATAGAAAAAAGCCCGGGATTGCTATCATCCCGGGCAAATATTCATGTGAATTTTCCGCCGCGGTGTCTTCCAGAAGGCTGTTCTTTTT
>CAYRKX010000024.1:0-4364 GCA_964425185.1 uncultured Eubacteriales bacterium | reverse complement strand
AACATTGTTGAAAAAAGTGGCAGAAAAGGGGTTGAATTTTCCATAGTGAAGACTATAATAGAGTTAAATTAGCACTCTGGACAAAAGAGTGCTAAATCTGACTAGCGAAGGTGTGTGTACATGGCTGCATATAAAAGACAGTTCAAAGCAGAATCCAAACGTCTGCTTGATATGATGATCAACTCCATCTATACCAACAAGGAAATCTTCCTACGTGAGCTTATCTCTAACGCAAGCGACGCAGAGGATAAACTTTATTTTAAGACTCTTCAGGACGGCATCAGCGGGCTGAGCCGCTCTGACTTTGCCATCTGGCTCGAACCCAATAAGGACGCGGGTACACTGACCATCCGTGACAACGGCATTGGTATGACGAAAGACGAGCTGGACAAGAACCTCGGCACCATTGCAAAATCTGGATCGAAGATGTTCAAGGAAGAACATCAGGGCGAGAAGGAAGCTGCTGACAGTGAGGCAGAGACTGAAAGTGAAGAGAAGACCGAAGGTGAGGAGAAGACAGAGGCCAAGAAGGACGATGATATTGATATCATCGGTCAGTTCGGCGTCGGCTTCTACTCTGCATTCATGGTTGCCAAGAAGGTTGTGGTCAAGTCCAAGGCCTATGGCTCAGATGAAGCATGGCAGTGGGAATCCAGCGGTGTTGACGGCTATACGCTGACCGAGACTGAGAAAGATGACCACGGCACAGAAATCACGCTGTACATGAAAGATGACACAGACGACGAACAGTACAGCAAATACCTGGAAACCTATGAGCTGAGCGCTCTGGTCAAGAAATATTCCGACTACATCCGGTACCCCATTAAGATGATGGTCACTGAGTCCAAGCCTGTTGAGGGTGAGAAGGACAAGTACGAGGATGTCACCGAAGAGAAGACTCTTAACACGATGGTTCCGATCTGGAAGAAACAGAGAAGAGAAGTCACTGACGAAGAGTACAACGAGTTCTACAAAGAGAACTTCTATGATTATACCGATCCTCTGTGGATTATCCGTTCTTCCACTGAGGGCGCCGCAACATACACCGCTCTCCTGTTTATTCCCGGAAGAGCTCCTATTAACTACTACAGCAAGGACTTTGAGAAAGGTCTGAAGCTCTATTCTTCCGGAGTCCTGATTATGGATAACTGCAAGGACCTTCTGCCGGACTACTTCAGCTTTGTCCGCGGTCTTGTCGACTCCGAAGATCTGAACCTGAACATCTCCCGTGAGATGCTTCAGCAGGACAGACAGCTGAAAATTATTGAGACTCACCTCGAAAAGAAGATTAAGAATGAGCTGCTCAAGATGCTCCGTAAGGACCGTGACACCTATGAGAAGTTCTGGGAACAGTTCGGCACCCAGATTAAGTTCGGTGTCTACAGTGACTACGGAATGCACAAGGACTTCCTGCAGGATCTTTTGATTTACCGCTCTTCGAAGGAAGGCAAGTATACAACTCTCGACGAGTATGTGGACAGAATGGCTCCGGACCAGAAGTATATTTACTATGGATGCGGTACATCGCCCGAGGCTATTTCCAAACTGCCGCAGGCAGAGGCCGTACTGGATAAGGGCTACGAGATCTTCTACCTGACCGACGAAGTTGATGAGTTCTCCATTAAGACGCTGCAGCAGTACAAGGACCATGAGTTCCGTTCCATTACAGACGACGACCTTGGACTTGAGAGCGACGAGGAGAAGGAGAACCTGAAGAAGACCGACGAGGAGAACAAGGAACTCTTCAACCTGATGAAAGAGGATCTGGGCGACAAGGTTGTTGCTGTCAAGGCAAGCTCCCGTCTGAAATCTCATCCGGTCTGCTTCTCTACGGAGGGTGAAATTACCCTTGAGATGGAGAAGGTCTTCATGAACCAGCCGGATCCGCAGAACCGCGTTCATGCACAGAAGGTTCTCGAAATCAACACCAACCATCCGATGTTCTCCAAGCTGCGTCAGCTGTTTATTGCCGACGACAAGGACAAGATCAAGACGTATACCGAACTGCTGTACGGTCAGGCGGAACTCATTGAGGGTCTGCCGCTGGAGGACCCGGTTGAATTCTCCAACACGATCTGCGAATTAATGTAAACCAGACAATTTTCTTTTGCCATTATATAAGAGGGGGCCGCGGCTTTGTGCCGCGGTCCTTTTTGCTGCCTGAGGCCTGCCGTGCGGCGGGCCTTTTGTCATCTCTGCCGGGAAGGCCAAAGAAGTGTGTATGCGACTTCATGGTCTGAACTGGCGGAGTAAAGCATGAAGTCGCATACGAAATAAGATTGTGCAAATTCAGATTTTTACACCAGAAAGTTTAAAATAACGGCCGTTCATGTTGGAACAAGGACCGTATATGAATTTCGTCTAGGCACGGGGCAGAACCGGTGTTATGGTGTGGGCAGTCTTCCGGAGACAAAAGCAAGGGAAGGAGAAAGACCTCAATGAAAAACATTGTCATGAGCGGCCGACTGTGTGCGGACCCCGAGACCAAAGAAGTGGGGGAGCAGCACAACAAGCTGACCAAGTTCCGTCTGGCAAACAATGATTCGGACCGAAATAAAGGTGAATTCTATGATGTCACCTGCTGGAACAGACAGGCCGACTTTGCTCAGGGTTTCCTGAAGAAAGGCTCGAAAGTATATGTCCAGGGGACGTTTAACAATGAGAGCTACACCGACTCAGAGGGAGTGCGGAGAACGCACTTTTCCATTACTGCGGTCCGGGTGGAATTCGGTTGAATCGTGCCGGGCCTGCCGTTCCCGGTGATATTGCCCATCACCTTCTAAATTCTCAATGCATTCTCAGTATGCCTTTGAAGATTTGAACCCCCTTAAAACAGAACAGCACGCCCACAAACAACTTCAAAACAACGCCGACAGGTTCCGGCACGTTTCTATATATATGAAAAATCAGGGAAAGGGGAATGAATATGAAAGTGCTCGCAGCAGTGACAAGCCTTGTACTTCTGCTGAATATCAGCAGCGTCAACGTCTTTGCAGCGACTGCCAATGAAGATATTGTTCTGCAGATGCAGAACGGTCAGTTTAAGGTGTACCGCGATGTGCGGACTGTCCCGCAGAAAGCGTCGTCCGCTTCTCAGAAAGTGGCATCTGCATCACGCTCGGTCTCCAGGCAGGCAAAGTCGGTGTCTCAGCGCGCTGCTCAGCCGGCTCAAAAAGCCAAATCTGCATCTCGTCAGGCGTCCAGCCGGGCAAAATCGGTCTCGCGGCAGGCGAAATCTGTCTCGCGAAAAGCAGCCGAGCCGGCGCGTAAGGCTTCCCGGGCCGTTTCAGATCAGAAACGGCGGGTGTCGTCTATGAATCGTAATGCTGAAAAGCTGTATGCCGATGTTATGAAGAGTAAATCGCTTATGGAAGAGACGGTGCCGGAACCCATTCCACTCTCTGAAGAAGAGACCTGGGCTCATGTGGAAACCGTGCAGTATGTTCCCGAGACGGAGCCGCTGCAGGAAGAGCCCAAGTCCAAGAAAAAGACCTTGAAGTTTATTCCGGTCATACTCTCGGCGATTGGCGCTGTGGCAGGAACCGTTCTGCTGATAAAAAAGAAGACGGACGACCGGAGAGAAGAAGGAGAATATAAGAGTTTTCAATGAAAAAGATACTTGAAGTTATGATCTGCACCATGGTACTGCTGATTCTGACTGTTGTGCCATGCTATGCGGCGGAGGCCGCAGCAATCAGAGGGACAGCGGAGCCAGACGGACAAATTTCTGTGGTGCAAAAGATTAAAGATTATGTGGCAAAGCAGGATATTACCGTCCGGGTGCCGGCGGGAAATGTGCCTGCCAGAGCTGCACTCGGTGCCACGGCAGGAAATATCGGAGGAAATGCTGTCGGTGCGGTTGGCGGCCGTCTGACTGGGGCGGCTGTGTTTCCCGGAAAAATTGTAAAGTCGGCGGCCGATGCCGCCATAGGGAATAAGATTGGCTCGTCTGCCGGCGAAGTACTGGGAAAAGCTATCCTTCCCGGAGACAAGACAGGAAGTGTTGTCGGTGGACTGACCGGTGCTGCCCTTGGTGTGCCGGAAGGAGCTGTACTTCTCCCCGGAGACCATATTGGCGCGGCGGCAGGCAGGGCTGCGGGAGCAGCCCATGGCTTGGTGAAATCACTGGCAGATCCGGTAACAAGTCATGTGGGAAAAGCACTCGCCGTTCCTGTTGGACTGGCAGAAGGACTCGGAAAAGCCGTTCCCAAACTGGCGATGGTCAGGCCGCTTGGCAGAACAGGTGGTTTCCTTGTCGGCCGAGCCGCTGGACCGGCTGTCATCGCACCGGAACTTCCGGGAAAGTGGATAGGAGCAGCGGTCAGTGCTCTGCTTCAAACTCCGCTTGGAGCAGCTGGAAAGAC
>CAYRKX010000023.1:0-31217 GCA_964425185.1 uncultured Eubacteriales bacterium | reverse complement strand
GAATTTTGTTTTGGATAGTGGTAGGGAGACCCCGGTGACCTGGCAAACCAGCCCTCACACGCACTTACCGTCTCACATAGTTCATCGGGTTTCTCGCCGCCATCGACCTCGACTGTCCGTTGTTAACCCGGATTTCGAAGTGGCAGTGCGGACCCGTGGAGAAGCCGGTGCTTCCCATAATTCCAATGACCTGCCCCTGATTAACGTGCTGCCCGGCACGGACCAGCGCCCGGGACATGTGACCATAGTAGCTCAGCAGGCCGTTTCCGTGGTCAATAACGACATAGTTTCCATAACCGCCATTGCAGCCGCAGTTGTAATGTTTCCCGTAGTTATGCGTACAGATGTTGCTGGCAATTCGAACCGTGCCTGCCGCAGCCGCCACAATGGGAACGGCTTTTCCGGCCTTCGCATTCGGATCCGCAATGTCAACACCGTAGTGGAACGTTCCACCGCGTGGGCCATACCCGGACGAGATGTACGAAGCGCTGTCCGGTACCGGCCAGATCATTCCGCCGGGGTTCAGCCGAATATCCAGCTGGCCGCTGCCAAACGAAGAAATCTGAGACAACCGGCCATTCAGAGCATCCATGAACTGCTGCTGAGCCACGCGGGCTTCTGCAATAACCTGTTTGGCCTCTGCACTCTGCATATCCAGAGAGTTCATGTACGTATTAAGCTGTTTCATCTGGCTGTCCACCAGATCCTTCTTGCCCTGAATTTCCGCCTGCGAATTCTGTAGTTCGGTCTTGGAGGACTGTATTTCCTGTTTGTCCGCCTGCAGTCCGGCCTGGGCCTGCTTCAGCTCATCTTCCTGCTTCTGGACACCCGCAATAGACTTCTTCAGCCGTGAAATTGTCGCATTGTCCTCACGAGAAATACGTTGAATCATCTCCATGCGGTTTAAAAATTCCACAAACGAGTCAGACTCCAGCAGGATTTCCAGGTTCGACATATTTCCGGACTCATACACTGCACGCATGCGTGACCCGAGTCGTTCCTGCGCCGCCGAAATTTTCTTCTTCGTTCCGGCCATGGACTGTTCCGTTCGGGCGATTTGCGCCTCGCTAGCATTAATCTGGTTGTTGAGGTCCGCAATCTGGGTGTTTAACAGCTGAATTTTCTGATTGTAAGCAGAAATCTGTTTCTGCAGCGTGTCTATTTGTGCCTGAAGATCCTTGGCAGACTGCTTTGCCTGGGTTTTCTTCTGGCTGTTCTCTTCAATTTTCTGCTGGTAGGCGTCAATGGCCTGGTCGAGCTGGGCAATTTTTTCCTTGTAAACCTGCTTCTGCTCTTTCGTAGGCTTGGCCGCCTGGGCTGGGAGCAGAGTCAGAAAAGTAAAAATCAGGGAAAGCAGCAGGGCCAGTCCCCTCTTGGAATTACGCTTCATAGGAGACCACGCTTTCCTGCTCTTTCAGGTAGCGTGCCATAGACACAGCACTGCCGACCACACCGGCAAAAATTCCCACAAGAACAAACCCCAGAATCAGCCAGCCGCCGCACGACCAGAACCGCACGACACTTCCGCCGAGCACGGAGAAAATATTGCCGAGAGAATGGGCTGTCAGTGAGTAGATGAGCCAGACCAGCAGCTCTGCCAGCACAGCCGAGATGACACCGATAATGCCGCCTTCTACCAGGAACGGCCACCGGATAAACCCGTTGGTGGCGCCAACTGCCTTCATAATACTGATTTCCAGACGATGGCTGTACATGGTAACGCGGATAGTGTTTGCAATAATAAACAGCGACACCAGAAGCAGCATAATAATAATACCAATACTGATTATAGAGACCGCCCGCCGGAGCTGCCGCACCTGAGACGCCAGTTCAGAATTGCCGCGCACACTGGAGACATTGTCAATTTCCCGCAGCTGCTGCTCTACTGAACTGTAATGTTCCAGCGACTTCAAGGTCACCTCGTAGGCATCTGGAAGCGGGTTCTTGTCCAGCCCTTGCATGACGCTGGCATTCTCCCCGAGACTCTTCAGCTGCTGCTTGTAGGCGTCCTCCTTAGAGACAAACTTGACATTGTCAACATCCAGAATCATGCGAATATCCTGACCAGCGGTTGCCGCCTCGTCGGCAGTGCACTTGTCGTCAAGATACACCATAATGACATTCTGGTTCTGCACGCCCTGGAGCGCCACATGAATGTTGGCATACAGCATAACCGCCAGGCCAATGATCATCAGGCAGGAAGTCAGAACAACAATGGATGCTATAGACATCATACGGTTGGACCAAACGTTTTTAGCGCCTTCCCGGGTCAGATACCCGACATTGAGCGACCGCCTGCGCACGGCAGAGCGTTTATTCGTATTCGCCATGGTCCACCTCCGTCGATTCAAGATATGCACTGTCGGACACAATCTGACCGTCCTCTATGACCACAACGCGGTGCGGGAACTTTTGGACGAGCGCCCGCTCGTGGGTAACCATGATGACGGTGGTCCCATTCCGGTTGATCTGGTCCAGAAGGCCGACAATTTCATACGACATTTCCGGGTCAATATTTCCCGTCGGTTCATCTGCAATAATGGTGCTGGCATTGTTGACCAGCGCCCGTGCCAGAGCCACCCGCTGCTGTTCTCCGCCGGAGATCTCATTCGGATAGGAGTCCATCTTATCCTCGAGCCCCACCAGCTCTAACACCTGCGGCACCCGTCTGGCGATTGACTCCTCGTCCGCGCCAATAACCCGCATGGCAAACGCCACGTTGTCATACACAGTCATTTTGGGAATAAGCCGGAAGTCCTGAAATACAATGCCCATGGTCCGTCGAAAATACGGAATTTCCTTTTGGGACATTCTGGTCAGGTCGTAGTTGTTAATTAAAACAGTCCCTTTAGTGGGGACTTCCTCCCGCATAATGGTCTTCAGAAATGTGCTCTTTCCGGCACCAGAAGCACCGACAATATACACAAACTCCCCGCGGTCAATATGCAGGTTGATATTTTTCAGGGCAACGGTTCCGTTGTCATAGATTTTGGTGACATTTCGAAATTCAATCACTCTGGAATCTCCTAAAATACAAAATGGGCCGCGTCTGCAGAGACACGGCTCATTTATTATACCATATTCTTTAGAATTTAGTCGGGCTGGAGTCGAGATACTTCTTAACCATGAGCGCAACTTTGAAGACAATAGCGTCGTCAAATTCACGGAGGTCCAGTCCGGTAATTTTCTTAATTTTTTCGAGACGGTAAACCAGCGTGTTCCGGTGTACAAAGAGCTTTCTGGAGGTCTCGGATACATTCAGGTTGTTCTCAAAGAACTTCTGAATGGTAAACAGAGTCTCCTGGTCGAGGCTGTCAATGGAGCCTTTCTTGAAGACTTCCTGCAGGAACTGCTCGCAGAGAGTGGTTGGCAGCTGATAAATAAGACGGGCAATACCGAGATTGTCATAGCTGATAATGTCTTTCTCCGTGTCAAACACCTTGCCGACTTCCAGTGCAACCTGTGCCTCTTTCAGCGAACGGGACAAATCTTTAATGCCGACGCAGGCAGTACCAATACCAACCTGGCAGTTAATGTAGAACTCTGAGCTAAGTGCATCTGCAATAGAATGGGCCAGACTCTCGAGGTCCTTGGAAGAGATGTCTCCGCTGACTTCCTTAACCAGTGCAATGTCGGTTTCACTGATATTGATGACAAAGTCCTTATTCCGGTCTGGGAACAAGCTCTGAACAACATCAAATACTGTTGCATCCTCTCCGCCCTGAATGCGGATGAGCAGAACAACACGGGTAGCGTCGGTATTGAAGTGAAGCTCCCGCGCTTTAATATAGATGTCTCCTGGAAGAATGTTGTCCAGGATAACGTTTTTGACAAAGTTGCTGCGGTCATATTTTTCATCATAGAACTGTTTAATGCTGCCAAGAGAGACCGCAATGATTTTTGCATATTTGACGGCAAGGTCGTCGTCTCCGTTGACGAAGACTGCATATTCATGTTTCATCATGGAGTCGAACACTACAAATGTGACTCCGTCATATGCAACAGGTGAAGCAGCGGTAAGAATTTCCTTGCCTTCCATGTTAATCTGCTCACCGATTTTTTCCATGTCACTGCAGGCAATGACCGTGCCGGACTCGTCAATGACGCCGACAGTGCGGTCTACAGCCGCCTGCATCTGGTGAATAACACCCTGGAAAAGTTTATTGGCCATAAAAGATAACCCCCGAACCGCGTTACAAAGTATCTAAAAAAGCTGTTAATTTTTATCTAACTTCATGACAGCTATCTACTATTTACACAAAAAGTAGTTATTTACATTATCTATATTACCCAATTCATGTGGGTTTCGCAATACACGATTTTAATTTCCGTAAATTTTCTTCAGCTCGTCCGGCGTGATTTCACGGCACTGTCCGGAAGCAAGATGCGGGTCGAGAGGTAAATCGCCCATAGCGGTACGGGTCAGGCTCACAACACGGTTTCCCGCTGCTGCAAACATGCGTTTAATCTGGTGATATTTTCCCTCCACAATGCGGATTTCCACGGTCGTCTCTCCCAGGATTCGGACCTGAGCCGGCAGGCAGTGTGTTCCATCTCGAAGTTCAATACCGTCGAGCAGCGGCTGGAGCTCTTCTCTCGTTGGCGCCTGAGCCAGTTCCGCCACATAAGTCTTGCGAATATGATTTTTCGGGGACAAAATGCGGTGCGCAAAGTCGCCGTCGTCCGTCAGCAGGACAAATCCGGTTGTGTCGGCATCCAGGCGCCCTGCCGGAAACAGTCCATCACGGTACAGCTCTTCCGGCACCAGGTCCAGGACAGTCGGCTGACTCCGGTCTTCGGTTGCGCTGACAACCCCCTGCGGCTTGTTCAGCATCAAATATAGATGCTCCTTATAAGTCAGCGCTTCGCCGTCAATGCGGATAACGTCGCGCTGCGGGTCCACCTGGACACCCGGGTCTTTGACCGGAGTCCCGTTGACGGTAATCTCCTGCCGGCGGATTTTCTTCTTAATTTCACTGCGGGAGTACTGTCCCTGCGATGCAATGGCCTTGTCAAGCCGCATACCTGTCTCTCCTCATAAAAAACGGGCACTGTGTATCCACAGTGCCCGACATTCTCTATAATTTATCTTCTTCTCTTCCGAGTTGCGTTCTGAGCAGGCGGTTCCTGGCTATTGTTATTGTTGTCCGATACGGGACGGGCAATTTCCTGTGTCAGGTCCTGGTTGGCCTGCTGGAACTGTGCTCTCAGACGGCGAATCTCATTGAGGCTTCGATTCAGTTCGGATTCCGTCTTGTCAATCAGGGTATTAACATAGTTGGTCGTGCTCTGCGTAGTCTCCCGTGCCCAGCTGGTAGCCTGGTTCACACGGTTCTGAGACAGCTGATTAGCCTTGGCTGTGGTCTCCTGCGCGCGGCGGGTAGCCTCATTTAAAAGAGTCTCTGACTTGGTACGAGCGTCATTGAGCATGGTTTCCGAACGCTCTTTCGTCTGAGCCACAAGATTTTCCGCAGACTTCTTCGTCTCTGCGAAGAGATCTTCTGCGCGTTTCTTCAGCTCACTGGCCTGTTTCTGAGCGTCGCGCTCAATTTCCTCGGCCTTCTTATTGGCCTCTTCAATGACCGTTTTCTGCATGACCATGTGGTCCTGCTTGGCCTGGGCGTCAGCAATAATTTTTGCCGCCTCATCATTGGCCTCCTGGACCTTGTCCGCACGGAGTTTTTCCAGTTTGGTCTTAAGTTCATCAGACTGCTGCTGAGCCGTGTCAATAATCTTGTTACTCTTGTCCTTGGCATTGTCCAGAAGGACACTGGCCTCGGTCTGAGCACGGGTCATGATGTCTTTTCTCTGGGAAGCAATGCTGCGGGCTTCCTGAATTTCCTGCGGAATCTGGGCCCGAAGGTCATCAAGAATATCCCGGACTTCATCCGGGTCCACCCCGACCTTGTCGGAGAAGGGAATGGACCGTCCTGTGTCGAGGAGGTCTTCAATCTGTTCGAGGTAATCTTCAATCTGAGCCATGATCCGCTTCCTTTCGAAGTCTCTGAATAATATCGTTTGCTATTTCCGAGGGGATAAACTCATTGATGTCTCCCCCTAAAGTGCCGATCTGTTTTACCAGGCTGGAGCTTAAAAACATGTTCTCCTGGCTGCACGGAAGAAAGACCGTGTCGAGTTCCGGGTTGATGTGTTTATTGGCAATGGCCTGCTGGAACTCATCCTCAAAGTCAGTCACAGCGCGAAGTCCTTTGACAATAACGGTAATGTCGTGTTCCTTCGTATACTGGGCCAGCAGCCCGTCATACATGTCAACTTGCACATTGGGCATATCCTTGGTAACTTTCTTAATAAGTTCCACCCGTTCTTCCGGGGTAAAGGTGTACTGCCCGACCTTGCGGAAGTTGGTCATAACGACAACCGTCACCTCATCAAAGAGTGCGGCTGCCCGCTCAATAACATCCAGATGGCCGTTTGTCACCGGGTCAAAACTGCCGGGGCAGATTGCTCTAACCATGTTTACTCCCCTTTCCGGCGATACACGGTCAGCTTGATCTTCCCGTACCGGTATTCTTTGGCTATTTGAAACCGCTCCAGTTCCGGCGGAAGGACCTCCTCCGAAGCTGTCTCACAGACAATAATTCCGTTTTCAGACATCTTCGGGTCCAGCAGCGGGAGGACGGTATCCAAAATCTGTTTTCTATAGGGAGGGTCGAGAAGGGCAATGTCAAATGTGTCCCTTGTCATTCCGAGGAACTGCCGGGCTTCCGCCTTTCGGACCACAGCCTTGTCGGAAAACCGGGTCTTTTTCAGGTTGTTTCGCACGAACTTCAGGGAGCGCTCACTGTTGTCCACAAATGTAGCATGCTTCGCTCCGCGGCTCAGAGCCTCAATTCCCAGCTGACCGGAACCCGCAAACAGGTCTAACACCTGGGTATCCGGGACATCAAACTGGATAATGTCAAAAATAGACTCTTTGACCTTGTCGGTTGTCGGCCGGACATCCATGCCCTCCGGCACCTCAAGCCGGGTGCCTCTGGCCGAACCGGTAATGACTCTCATGTCTCTGTTCCTTCCTTTTGGTTACTCCAAAAACACATTCATTTTGCACCATCTACGGCCGTTTGTCAATTTTCATGGTGGAAGTACTTTTTAATGGCAGTGGCGTCTTTAATGCTGATTCCGGGCGTTTTTGCCAGGGTATCAATATCTGCCCGTTTGATGGCATCAATGGTGACAAACTCACGCATCAGAGTATCGCTCTTCTTAGGGCCAATACCTGGAACATCTGTCAGCTCACTGTGTTTCATGGCCTTGCTGTGCTTTTGGTGATGGTACGTAATGGCTGAGCGATGCACCTCATCCTGAATTCCGGTAACGAGCGCAAAAACTTTACGGTTCTTGGATATGGCAATTTCTCCGCCGTCAGAAGTTATGGCCCGTGTACGGTGTTTACTGTCCTTGACCATTCCAAACACAGGAACTTTAATGTCCAGCCGTCTCAGGACATCCTCAGCAATATGGACCTGTCCCAGTCCGCCATCCATGAGGATGAGATCCGGAAGTCGGGCAAAGCCCTTCGGAGTCTCCCCTTCTTTCAGCTCTTTACTCTCTTTCAAGTACCGCTTGAAACGGCGGGTAAGGACCTCATCCATGGCACCGTAATCATCTCCGCCCTGGGCTTCTTTAATAATAAACTTACGATAGGACTGCCGGTAAGGAATCCCATTGCGAAATACCACCATGGCTCCTACTGCATCGGCACCGGCTGTGTGGGAAATATCATAAGATTCTATAAACTCCGGTGGAGCTTTCAGACCGAGAAGCTCTCCCAGCTCAATGACTGCGGTGTCATTCTTCGAGTGCTTATGGGTCTGGGCCATCTTCTCATAGGCGTTGTTTTTGGACATATTGACCAGTTCAAACTGCCGTCCTTTTTGCGGAATGACGAGGGAAACCTTCTTTCCGGCAAGAGAGCTCAGCCATTGTTCAATGAGGTCGTGGTCGTCGGTCTCCCCGTCCAGGATAACTTTCTGTGGGATATCATCATGTACAGAGTAATACCGCTGGAGCATCTCGGAACGGGTATTTTCCAGGGTTTCATCCAGCTCGGTAAAATAGGTTTCCGAGCTTGTCAGCATCCCTTCGTGGAAACGCAGGACATTAAAACAGATGCGCTCCTCCTCTCGAGCCAGCGAAAAGACATCCTCGGTCTCTGTTCCCGTGAAGATAACCTTCTGTTTATCAGACAGCTTCCGAATGGCCATAATACGGTCCCGAACTTCAGCCGCCTTTTCGAACTCCAGGTTTTCCGAGTACTCCTCCATCCGCTGTTCCAGTTCGTCGAGATAGGGCCTGGAGCCGCCTTTCAAAAAGCGGATCGCCTCGTCGAAGCTCTCACGGTAATCTTTCTTGGAAATCTTCCCAGCACACGGGGCACTGCAGTATCCCATATGGTAGTTCAGACATGGACGCCGGTTTGCCCCTGTACACGGGAACGTGCGGTTACAGTCGGGCAGTTTGAATATTTTGCGCGCTGCATCCAGAGATTCATTGACCACAAACGCGCTGATATATGGACCAAGATAGGTTCCCCCGTCCTCCGTCTTTCGCCGGGCAAGCTGCATGTGCGGCCACTCTTCATTGGTAACTTCAAGGTAGCTGTAGCCCTTGTCATCTTTCAAAAGAATGTTGTATTTGGGGCGGTTCTGTTTGATGAGGGAACACTCCAGAATCAGCGCCTCAAACTCACTCTGGCAGAGAATGTAGTCAAAGTCCCGGACATTCTCCACCATTTTGCGGACTTTCTCCGCATGGTTATTCTGAGACCCGAAGTACTGGCTGACCCGGTTCTTTAAGACCTTGGCCTTGCCAATGTAGATGATCTCCCCTTTTCCATTTTTCATAATATAGACGCCCGGGCTCAGGGGAAGACGCATGGAGCGCTCCCGGAGCTCGTGGATCTTAGGGTTGTTCATCGACTGCCTCCTGAATAGAAAAAGAACACTGCAAGAACGGTCCTGCAGTGTTCATAATGATTCGATAGCGTTTATTTGCTTGTCGCTTACTCAGCGAAGCCAGACTCTACAAGCTCAACAAGAGCATTGACAGCCTCTTCCTCATCAGAGCCGCCTGCCATGATCTTAATTTCCGTGCCGCCCATAATTCCGAGAGAAAGAACTCCCAGAAGGGATTTAGCGTTAACACGGCGCTCATCCTTCTCAACCCAGATAGAGGACTTAAACTCATTTGCCTTCTGGATGAAGAAAGTAGCTGGACGAGCATGTAAACCTACCTGATTCTGGACTTTTACGCTTTTAACATACATAGCAAATTCCCTCACATAATCGAAATACTAATCTTAGTAAATTGGTCGGCCCAGGCCAACACAACTAAATTTCCTGATTATTATAGTTTGAAAGTTTTTTACAGTCAACGTTAAAAAACACGAAATTTTGAATTTACTTAAAAATCGTCTTAAAAAACGAACATTTTGATTTTTTTAGTCCAATGTTTGGTCAAAATTCATATTTTTTCTACTTTACTTTTGATAAATCGGATAGTTTCTATGAGATTTAACAGACACTTTTGCAAAACCTTTCGTCACTTTTCACAGAACTTATCCAGAATCTTTTGTTCGTCTTTTGAGAGTTTCACGCCCTGCAGCATATCCGGCCGTTTGGAAGCAGTACGTTCAACCGCCTGTTCCAGACGCCACTGGTCGACCTTACCGTGGTCGCCGGACAGCAGCACCGGCGGCACTTCTCTGCCGTGCCATTCCGGAGGACGGGTATACTGTGGATACTCCAGAAGATGTCCATAATGGCTCTCCAGTGTGTACGCATCCTCGTTGGCCAGGACTCCGGGCAGCATTCGGCAGATGCTGTCAGTAAGAATACAGGCCGGCATCTCCCCGCCTGTCAGGACATAGTCTCCAATGGAGATCTCTTCGTCGACAATCTCATCCAAGACCCGTTCATCCACGCCCTCATAGTGCCCGCATAGAAGCACCAGATGGTCATACTCGGAAAGTTCCCGGACAATACTCTGGTTCAGCGTCCGCCCCTGCGGAGACATATAAACCACATGGGCAGGCTTGTCGGACAGTTTCTTTACCGCCTGGTAGCAGTCATAGATGGGCTGAGTCTGCATAATCATCCCGGTCCCGCCGCCATAAGGGTAGTCGTCCACACGGTTATGCTTGTCCTGAGTGTAGTCGCGGATGTTGTGACACTGAATGGTCACCTTGTCCGCTTTCCGCGCTCTTCCAATGATGCTCTCGGACAGAAATGCCTCACACATCTCCGGGAACAGCGTCATAATATCAATTCGCACGCGTTACTCCCCTTTTATGACAATTCCCTCATCAAAGATTCCCTTGATGGGGCGCACCAGGACTTCCTCCCGGTCAATATCGACGTTTACCAGAATCCCCGGAATAATCGGCATAAGGGTCACTCTGCCGTTTTTCTTCACGGACCAGATATCATTCGCCCCTGTATTGCTGACGTCCGTTACGGTTCCATAGACTGTTTCCGGGTGGTCTGCGTCCTTCACGGTACATCCGAGAATTTCTGCTACAAAATATTTCCCCGGCGCGATCGACAGGTCGTCGCGTTTTGCGGAAACTGTCTTACCGCGGAGAGTCTCCGCAGTATCTATATCGCCGACGCCCTCTAACGTGAGGAGTTCCTGACGTTTGTGCGGTCTGGCTCGGACCAGGCGCACCGGCTTTTTGTCAATATAGACTGTCGTCAGATTTCGGAAGGTGTCCGCGGAGTCTGTCCACGGGTCAAGCTTGAGCTCCCCGCGTACTCCATGGGTCCCGACGATCTTCCCGAGTTCCAGAAATTCCTGTCGCATATTCTGCTCCTCTGCAAAGAAAAAGGAGCCGGCTGCGGCTCCTTTCCAGGTTTTAGTCGATTTCCACCGCAATGCGGGTGTCGCTGCGGTTTGCAGCGGCTCTCATAACCGTGCGGATGGCTTTCGCAATACGGCCCTGTTTACCGATAACGCGTCCCATATCGTCCGGAGCAACGTGAAGATGGTATACAGTCACGCCGTTCTCGTTAGGCTCGTCTACGTCTACAGTAACCGCTGACGGGTCATTGACAAGGCCCTGTGCAATGTGGACAAGTAATTCCTGCATGATAAGCCTCGCTTAGTCTTTATCTGCAGCGGCTGCCTTCTTGATGAGGGCACGAACTGTATCGGTCGGCTGAGCACCGTTTTTAATCCACTGCTGAGCCTTCTCCTGGTCGATGTTGATTACCGGAGGCTCCTTGGTGGGATCATAGAAACCGATCTCTTCGATGAATCTGCCGTCACGAGGATAGCGGGAATCTGCAACTACTACACGGTAAGAAGGCTGTTTCTTTGCGCCCATTCTTCTAAGTCTGATTTTAACTGCCATTTTGTACTCCTCCAAAATAAATGTTTACATACCTAATTTACTGAAATCAACCGAGTTTAAGTCCACGCCGCTCGCAGCCAGACGTTTCATCTGTTTGCGGGTCTTCTTGCTGTTCATCTGTTTGAACATCTTGCGCATCTGCTTGTACTGGGACATCAGACGGTTGACGTCTTCGACTTTGGTTCCGCTTCCGGCCGCGATGCGGCGTTTGCGGGACGGATTGATGATATCCGGTCTTTCACGCTCGGCCGGGGTCATGGAATAGATGATGGCCGTAATGACGTCAAACTGGTGTTCATCAATTTCGACATCTTTGACCTGCTTATTGACACCGGGAATCATGGCGAGGACATCCTGCATGTTGCCAAGATTCCGAACTTTCTGGATGTTGGAAAGAAGGTCATTCATGTCAAATTTGTTCTTGCGGAGCTTTTTCTCAAGCTTCGCGGCCTCTTCGTCGCTGAACTGCTTCTCGGCCTTTTCAATAAAGGAGAGCATATCGCCCATACCGAGAATACGGGAGGCCATGCGATCCGGGTGGAAGACATCGAGATCATCGAGTTTTTCACCGGTGCCGACATAGAGAATTGGCTTGCCCGTGATGGCTTTTGCGGAAAGCGCAGCACCGCCGCGGGTGTCACCGTCAAGCTTGGTAAGGACAATTCCGTCAATACCAACCTGATCGTTAAAGGAAGAAGCGACGTTGACGGCATCCTGACCGGTCATGGCGTCGACAACCAGCAGAACGTCTGTCGGATGGACGGCAGCCTTAATGTTCTGCAGCTCTTCCATAAGGGTCTCATCGACATGCAGTCGACCTGCGGTATCGATGAATACAAAGTCATATCCCTGATCTTTGGCGTAGGAGATGGCCTCTTTTGAGATTTCAACGGGGTCTCCCTGTCCACGCTCAAAGACCGGAACGCCGGCCTGTTCGCCGACAACCTGTAACTGTTTAATGGCCGCGGGACGGTAAACGTCTCCGGCAACCAGCAAGGGGCGGTGTCCCTCACCTTTTAACCGCTTGGCAATCTTGGCACAGTGGGTCGTTTTACCGGAACCCTGCAGTCCACACATCATCACGATGGTCGGTGGATGGGCAGCCGTCATCAGGCGGGTCTGTGTTCCACCCATAAGGTCTGTCAGCTCTTCGTCGACAATTTTGATGACCTGCTGCGCAGGGGTCAGGCTCTTCATGACCTGTTCGCCAATAGCTCTCTGGGTGACCTTCTGAGTAAAATCCTTGGCAACCTTGTAGGAGACATCGGCTTCAAGAAGTGCAAGCCTGACCTCCCGCATGGCGCTTTTTACGTCAGATTCGGTCAGAGTGCCCTTGCTCTTCAGCGATTGGAAAGCCGACTCCAAACGGTCGGATAAACCTTCAAATGCCATGTTAAGCTCCTCTGTATTTATTCTTCACTGAGCGTATCGGCAATGAACTTGATCTGCACAACCGCGTCGTTAATTTCCCGCGACAGACCGGTGCGCATGTTGTGTTCATTGATTTTCTCTGCGTACATTTTGATTTCATCCAGGCCTTTTTGCATCTCCTGGAATTTTTTGGCAAGGCCGAGTTTCTCTTCCATCTCGAAGAGCTGGGCCTCTGCCCGCTTTATGGCGTCACGAACGCCCTGACGGGTAATTCCCTCATTCTCGGCGATTTCTGCGAGTGAGAGATCGTCCACGTAGTAGTATTCGAGAAAAGAACGTTGACGGTCAGTCAGCATATCGCCATAGAAATCCAGCAGCGTGTTGATTCTCTCAAAATCTTTTGCCACTTCCGCCGCCTCTTTTCCGTCTGGTCTTCTGCGATGCACGCCTGTAAAGCCTCTTTCTTTACACACGGAATTATACTGAAAAAACGGACTGAAGTCAACAGTTATTTCAGGGTGACGATGGTTACGCCGTCCTGCCCTTCGCCGTAGGTGCCAAGGCGATAGCTTTCCACCTGTTTATTATTCTTCAGATAGCGGGCAACGGCCTTTCGCAGAACTCCGGTACCCTTTCCGTGAATGACAGTAAACTGCTTGACACCAACGCGGTACTGCAGGTCCAGGAAACGGTCCAGTGTGCTGATGGCTTCCTCGGAATCCATTCCACGCAGGTCTACTGTAGTGGAGACATCCCGTTTCAGTTTACTGTCGATATTGCTGCGCCGCGGTTTCGGCTTTGGCTTTCGGCTCTTCGCAGCCTTCCCCTTCTCATCCAGACGAAGGCGGCTCTCCGGAACCCGGGTCTTAATAATTCCTGCGGTGACTTCTACCATTCCCTTTTTATCCGCCAGCTTGGTGACCGTGGCAGGTTCAGCAATATCAGCCACAATGACACGGTCTCCCACCTTTAACGGCCGTGGCAGGACATAGTCGTCATCCTCAGCCAGAGCTTTAATGGGATTGGTAATATCGTCCAAGGTATTCTGATGCTTGCGAATGGTCCGCTTGGCATCCGCCGAAACCTGGGACAGATCCTTAGCGTGTTTTCTCTCTTTTTTCAGGCGGTCTAGGTCGTCCATAAAGAACGCCGCTTCCCGCTCCGCACGCTCAACAATGCGTTTTGCTTCATCGCGGGCCTTGCTGACCTCATCATCTTTCAGCTGTTCAATATCGGCCTTCGTCTTTTCGGCCTCGGCTTTTTCGGCCTCAGCCTGTCTAGAGAGTTCTTCTGCCTTTTCCTTCTCTGCATCCAGAGCAGCACGGCTCTTCTCCAGTTTTTCAACCACGGATTCAAACTCCGTGTTCTCTTCCGAGACCAGACTTTTCGCGCGCTCAACTATCGAGTCCGGCATGCCGAGATGGGAAGAAATGGCAAAGGCGTTGGACCGTCCGGGGGTTCCAATAATCAGACGGTAAGTTGGAGAAAGCGTTTCAATGTCAAACTCACAGGAGGCATTCTCCACCCGCGGCGTATTTAACGCATAGGCTTTCAGTTCTGCATAATGTGTCGTTGCCATGACCTTGGCTCCCTGATTGTGGAGCTGTTCCAAAATGGAGATGGCCAGTGCAGCACCCTCAACCGGGTCGGTTCCCGCTCCGAGCTCATCAATGAGAACCAGAGAGTTCTCATCGGCCTCTTTTAAGATGGAAACAATGTTTGTCATATGGGCTGAAAATGTGGATAGCGACTGTTCAATACTCTGTTCATCACCGATATCGGCAAACACTTTCGGGAAAACACAGACTTTACTGCCGTCTGCGACAGGAATCATAAGACCGGCAGAGGCCATCAACGTTAGCAGACCGACAGTCTTGATAGATACAGTCTTACCACCGGTGTTCGGTCCGGTAATGACCAGCGTGTCAAAGTCCTCACCCAGCCGGATATTGGTGGCCACAACCTTCTTGGGGTCAATCAGCGGATGACGGGCCTTTTTCAGCTCAACAATTCCCTCATCATTTAATTCCGGGGCTGCGGCCTTCATGGAATAGGCCATCTGCGCTTTGGCAAAGACGAGAGACAGATAGACAGCAGATTCATAGCCGAGTTTGGTCTCGTTGTAGATGGCTCCGGCCTCTTCAGAGAGTTCGGTCAGGATCCGCTCAATTTCTTCCCGCTCTTTGCCTAGGAGTTCTTTAATCTCATTGTTGGCATCAACAACGGACATCGGTTCAATAAAAACGGTAGCTCCGGAATCGGAGGTATCCTGAACCAGGCCGGCGATTTCATTGCGATGTTCCCGTTTAACCGGAACTACATACCTGCCGTTACGAACCGTGACAATAGAGTCCTGAAGTACGGTTGCATAATGGTCAGAATGGATAATGTGGTCCAGACGGTCCCGGATTTTATTCTCCTGCGCGTGCATCCGACGGCGAATGTCCTTTAACGCTGCGGACGCATCATCCGCCATCCGATCCTCAGACAGAATAGAGGTGTAAATCTTGTCTTCCAGGAACTTCTGCGGTGTAATGCTCATGAAGTATTTCGTCAGCGTGGTATCTACGCCTTCGCAGGAGGCGTACCAGTCTGTCAGACCGCGGAGCGTCCGCAAAGTGGATCCTACCGAAAGTAAATCGCCCATGCTGAGGACGCCTCCGGTCGCCGCTATGTAAAGGCGGTTGTTGACATTGACCAGTCCGCCGAAAGACGGGCCTCCAAATTTGGCGAGGAGCATGTGTGCGTCCAGAGTTTCCTGCATAAGGTCCTGTGCCTCATGCAAATCGGAAGCTGGCTGCAGCTCCTTCGCCATTTCCGTGGCATCAGGACAGGCTGTGAAGGTGCTGAGGATGTCCTGAATCCGGTCAAATTCCAGTGCTTTAAAATGTTTGTTCATGTTTTTATCCTTTAGGAATTGATTTGTAAAATTCTAGAGTCTTATACCCGCGGCCGGTCTGTTGAATGGCAAACTGTTCCGCGGCCTGCGCCAGTTCTTTCATGGTCTGGCCCGAGACATGGAAGTTGAAGATCTTCTTCTCGCCACTGTAGATAATAAACCGCATGGCCGTTATGGCAGCCAGACTCAGGCGCATTCCCTCCGCCGGGGACCCGCACTTGGAGCACAGAATGTGCCCGGACGCCGGGTTGAAGTACATGTAGTCGGTCTCATATTCGCCGCAGTTTGCGCAGGCAACGAGATCCGGCATATAGCCGGCATCAGACAGAGAGCGCAGTTCCGCGGCCGCCTTGACCAGCTGAGGAGTCCGTTTTTTCTCCGACATAAGATAGAGTGAATTCAGAAGCAGATGGAGCAGCGCCTCGGCATTCTCATTTTCCGGGGCCAGTTCTCCAAACAGTTCTGCCAGGTAGAACCCGACGGCCAGAGCTTCTATATTATCATTCAGCTTAAAGAAAGAGTACTTCTGCGTAGCAGAGTTGACATTGTAGGAGTTTCTTCCTTTATAAAAGGAGAAGTCTGAGTAACTCAGCAGCTGAGTGGCTCCGAGCATTTTGCTCTTCATAGAAGAGGCCCGGCGGACAAACGCGCGAATGAGGCCGTATTTTGAGGTCAGAACCGTAATGAGCTTATCGCTCTCGCCAATTTTCTGTTCCTTGATGACCAGGCCGTCCGACTCAATGTTCACAGGCAGTCTCCCCCTCTCTCCAGACGGAACAAATAGCCGCCTGCCCATTCAGGCAAACGGCCATAAGGCATTACTGTCTACTTTTATTGTCTACTCCCTGTCAAGTCTACTCGTTGTCGAGGCCGAAGTCGTGAATATAGTTTTCCCGATCTCTCCAGCCCTCTTTGACCTTGACCCAGCAGTGCAGATTGACTTTGCAGCCAAAGAACCGCTCCATGTCCTCGCGGGCATAAGTGCTTATTTTCTTGAGCATGGTGCCGTGTTTTCCAATAATAATTCCCTTGTGAGACTCCTTCTCACAGTAGATGACTGCGTCAATGTCTAGAATGTCTTTGTCCTCCCGTTCATGGAACCGCTCTACTGCAACAGCTGTACCGTGCGGCACTTCATGGGCCAGAAGGCGGAGCAGCTTTTCCCGGATAATTTCTGAAGCGATGACCCGCTCCGGCTGATCCGTTAGAGCATCATCCGGGAAGAAATGTGGGGAAGGCTCTGCCAATTTTTCCAGTTCCTCGACTAGTTCGTCCACACCGTCACCCTTGACGGCACAAACCGGAACAATAGCCTGGAAGTCCATTTTCTGGCTCATCTCGGCAATGCGCGTAATGAGATTTTCCTTCTCTGCCACAGTATCAATCTTGTTGATAGCGAGAACCGTAGGGATATTGCCCTTTTTCAGCCTGGCGAGGAGCTCCTCCTCGGTATCTGTCAGACCGGGTTCCGGCTCAACAACAAACAGTGCCGCGTCCACACCGGAAATACTGTCGGAGACAGCCTCCATCATCTTCTCCCCCAGTTTATTTTTAGGGTGGAAGTAGCCAGGTGTGTCCGTAAACACCAGTTGGACCGAGCCGTCAGTCAGGACACCCATGATTTTGGTACGGGTTGTCTGTGGTTTATTGGATACAATGGCAACCTTGGTGCCAATCATCCGGTTTAACAGGGAAGATTTCCCTACATTTGGTTTTCCTACGATTGAAATAAATGATGTCTTAGTGTCAGCCACTTATTCGTCTCCCATATAATAGTTTCCGTCGCGTCTCAGGCCCAGCTCGGTGAGAACCTTTTCCTCTTTTTCTCTCATGCGGACCATCTCAATGCCGCCCTTCTCATGGTCATACCCGAGAAGATGAAGCATGGAGTGAACTGTCAGAAATCCAACTTCCCTCTCCAGGCTGTGGCCATAACGCTTGGCCTGTTCCTCGGCCTTTTCCAGCGAAATAACAATGTCGCCCAGTTCAGCCTCATCTGTGTCATGATTAATGTCGTAGACACCATTCTCGCCCAGCGGGAAAGAGAGGACATCCGTCTCGCTGTCAATATTGCGGTATTTCTTATTCAGCTCATGAATTTTTTCGTTGTCGACAATGGTAACGGAGATTTCCGCGTTCTGTGGGAACTGTTCTTCCACAAGTACAGCGGTACAGCAGCGGCGAATAAGCAGCCGCATGCCCTTCGGGATCTTTACTTTTTTCTGATCATTTGTAATTTCGACTTTCACTTTGTGAGCCATACTGCCCGTTCCTCCATACTAAAATTTCACTATGTATCTGCGATTTACCTGCGTTTTTTATGATTCTGCTGCTTTTCCGCATAAGCGGCATAAGCTTTGACAATTTCCTGGACCAGGTGGTGGCGGACAACATCCTTGTCGCTGAACCGGACGGTCTCAATGCCCTCAATGTTCTTCAGAATATGAGTGACTTCTACCAGTCCGGACCGCTTGCCGCCGGGCAGGTCAATTTGTGTGACATCTCCGGTAACAACGGCCTTAGAACCCGCACCAAGCCGGGTCAGGAACATTTTCATCTGTTCTGAGGTGGTATTCTGGGCTTCATCCAGAATGATGAAGCTGTCATCCAGGGTCCGGCCTCGCATATAGGCCAGAGGAGCTACTTCAATAGTGCCCCTCTCCAGTTGTTTCTGGAAGCTGTCCGGACCAAGCATGTCAAAAAGGGCATCATACAGCGGACGGAGATACGGGTCCACCTTCTGCTGCAGGTCTCCCGGCAGGAAGCCGAGGCTCTCACCGGCCTCAACTGCGGGACGGGTCAGAATAATCCGCTCCACCTCCTGTGCCTTGAAGGCCTTGACCGCCATGGCCACAGCCAGATAGGTTTTACCAGTTCCCGCGGGGCCAATGCCAAAGACAATGGTGTTGTCCTGGATAGCTTTAATGTACTGCTCCTGGCCCAGGGTCTTCGCCTTGACTGGTTTTCCTCGAGAGGTAATACAGATGGCATTGGACATCAGCTTTTCCAGCTTCTTGCCCGAGCCCTCGTTGACCATGGACATGACATAACGAATATTCTGCTCATTGAGGCGTTCGCCCTTTTGGATTAAGAGCAGCATTCCATCTACTGCTTTTGCGGCATTTTCCACCGCTTCCTCATCGCCGGTGAGTTTAAGCTCTCCGCCGCGGTTCACCGCGGTCACACCGTACTCCTTCTCCAGGAGGATCATGTTCTCATCAAATACGCCAAAAAGTTCAGCAGCATTTTCCATGCTGTCAAACTGTATTACCTTTTCTGCCACTATGAAAGGTCCTTTCCTTTTAATTGTAAGAGATTATACGCCAGTTTTCACAAAATTTCACTAGTCGTTTTGTATAAAGTTCATAGTTTGTTTTTACCGTTGTGTATTCAAGGTGACAACCAGAAACAAAAGCCAGGCTCAGAGCACGGTTTTGTGCTCCAGGCCTGGACAAAAACTTCAGGATTCTGTTTTATTCTGCTGGGTTCTCCGCAATGATGGCACGGGTCTTTAAAACCGAGGAGGGAGAAACGGAAAACTCATCAAGTCCCCACTTCAACAGATGGGGAATCATCCGCGGGTCAGCAGCGGCCTCACCGCACATGCCGGCTGGAATTCCGGCAGCCTTGGCGTTCTTAATGGTCATCTCAATGGCCCGCAGGACAGACGGCTGCATGCAGTCATACAGATACGCCACATCCGGGTTACCGCGGTCTGCACACATTGTGTAACCCGTCAGGTCATTCGTTCCAATGGAGAAGAACGCGGAAACTTTTGCCAGCTCATCTGACAGAAGAGCAGCTGATGGGGTCTCCACCATAATACCAACTGGTACATCCTTATATGGTTTTCCCTCTGCTTCCAGTTCATCTTCGCACTCGTTAATCAATGCTTTGGCGGCAACGACTTCATCCACGGTCGTGACAAGTGGAAGCATGATTTTGATGTTTCCATCGGCACCTGCGCGGAGAAGAGCGCGAAGCTGACGTTTAAAGAGATCTTTGTTTTTTAAACAGTAACGGATCGCTCGGAAGCCCATAAAGGGGTTGTCCTCTTTTGTGATGGAGAGGTAAGGAATTTTCTTGTCCCCGCCGACATCCAGAGTCCGGATAATAACTTCGCGGTCCCCCATTATTTTGGCGACGCTGCTGTAAGCCTCATACTGTTCATCTTCGGTAGGCTCGGAATCCCGGCCCATGAAGAGAAACTCGGTCCGGAACAGGCCGATTCCCTCGGCACCATTGGTATCCGCCATTCTGGCGTCCTCCGGCTTACCGATGTTGCAGTAGATGGCTTTCTTCACACCATCTGAGGTAACCGTGGGAAGCGTACGGAACTTCTTGAGACGCGCAATTTCCTCGAGGTACTCCTTGCGCTTTTCCCTGTACTTTTGCAGAGTGTCCGGGTCCGGATTGGGAATAACTTCTCCGGAAGCCCCATCCAATACGATCTCCGCACCGTCCTGAATATCCGAAACTGCTCCGGGTACAGAGAGAACCGCTGGAACACTCATGGCCCGCGCAAGGATTGCGCTGTGAGAGGTGTACCCGCCGATTTCCGCAATAATGCCCGCAACGTTTTTGGGGTTGATCTGTCCGGTCATGGAGGGAGTAAAGTCTCTGGCAATCAGGACACTGCCTTCCGGGACAGCCGAGATATTGACGGTCTTGACACCGAGAAGAATGGAGAGAATTCCCTCTTTAATATCGTTGACGTCTGACGCACGCTGCATCATGAGCTCGTCTCCGGAGCTCTCAAACATGTCGTGGAACGTAGTGCAGGTCGAATCCACGGCCGCCTCCGCAACAGCTCCTCCGTCAATGGCATCTTCCATCTGCTGGACCATGAACGGGTCACTAATCATCTCAATATGCCCGTTCATAATCTCTGCCTCTTTGGCGCCGGCAGATGCGGTCAGCTCATCCGCAATTTTCTGCGTCTCCGCTTTGAACTGCTCCACAGCGTTGTTGAGGCGGGATTTCTCCTCATCTGCAGTGGTATAGCTGACATGGCTATAGTCGAGATTGGCCTCCTGAATGACGACGGCTCTGCCGATTCCGAAGCCTTCCGATACGCCGATGCCCTTCATCATTCTGGATCTCCCAGTCCGGACTCAATGAGTTCAATGGCCTTGTCGAGGGCGGCCTGCTCGTCCTCGCCATCACACTGAACTTCAAGCTCAGAGCCATACTTAATGCAGGCGGCCATGATATTCATAATGCTCTTGGCATTGATTTCCTTTCCGTCAAACAGGAAGGTAACTTTGCTTTTGAACTTCGACATCTCTTTGATGAAGTTGTTCGCCGGGCGCATGTGAAATCCTTCTTTATTAACGACTTTAGTTTTCTGAGATACCATAGTAAAGACTCCTTTGAATTGGTCTGAAATTTTATATTATTGCTGAACTGCTTATTTATTTGGCTTTAGCGGCCGCTTTCTTGGCTTTTTTCTCCGCTTTTTCTTGTTTAATCTCTTCTTTGGTGGCCTGGTTTTTCTTGGTCAGGAAGAGCATGCCCATTCCGACGAATGCACCAACCACCAAAGCCAGAAGGTAGTAGTACCAATGTCCGACTGTGGCAATAACAAAGATACCGCCGTGAGGAGCACGAAGTGTGCACTTAAAGAGCATGGACAGAGCGCCGGCAACACCGGAGCCTGCCATTACGCTGGGAAGAACTCTTCCGGGGTCCGCTGCTGCGAAAGGAATGGCACCTTCCGTAACAAAGGAGAGGCCCATGACATAGAGTGTCGGTCCTGTCTTTCTCTCCTGCTTGGTGAACTTCCACGGGAAGAACGAAGTGGCAAGAGCCAGGGAGAGCGGTGGAACCATACCGCCGATCATAACGGCTGCCATAATCTCGTAGCACATGGTCTGAGCTTCTCCGGTATACCCGACCGCAGCGGTCAGCATTCCGGTACCGAACAGGTAGGCCGCCTTGTTGATTGGGCCGCCCATGTCGGAAGCCATCATGGCTGCGAGAATAAATCCGAGCAGTACGGAGAGATGTTTGGCATTCAGGAAGGTCAGGAACTTTGCAAATCCGGTGTTGATGAGAATCATCAGCGGGTCAATGGTGCACATGATGACACCAATCAGAGCGACGCCGCACAGCGGATACAGAAGCATGGGCTTGAGGCCTTCCAGACTCTTCGGCATTTTCCGGAAGCAGAGCTCCAGAAGTTTGATAACATACCCAGCGGCAAACCCGGCGATTAACGCGCCGATAAATCCGGCGGAGATGCCTGCGGCATTACCCGCGGGTTCTGCCCAGGTAGAACCGATCTTAGCCATATACCCGCCGACAACACCAACCGCCAGTGCCGGAAGATCCGCAATAGCGTAGGCAATGAAGCCTGCGAGGATGGGCAGCATAAAGTCAAAGGCCAGATTTCCAATGGCCCGGAACCAGCGAGAAGCTGCCATCATGGAACCAAAGTCAGCGCCCGGCTGAATGCCGTGAACCTGGCAGAAAATGGTGTCAATTAAGAACGCGATAGCAATGAGAAGACCTCCGCCGATAACAAACGGAAGCATGTGGGAAACACCGCTCATCAGCTGCTGATAGACCTTGTGCCATCCGCTCTCCTTCTGACCGTTTCCAGTGTCGGCTTTCGCACTTCCGCCGTTCTTGGCGTGCCAGTTGGGAGCTTTTCCATCGACAACCTGTTGAATGAGTTCCTTCGGGCGGTTAATGCCTGCGGACACTTCAACTTTGACGACCGGTTTTCCGTCAAACCGGTCCGTATCTACGGCCTTGTCGGCTGCCACAATAATGCCTTCCGCATTGGCAATTTCCTCTGCGGTCAATACATTCTTGGCCCCGCCGGCTCCATCGGTCTCTACCTTAATGGGAATTCCCATCTCTTCGCCGGCGCGGTCCAGGGCCTCGGCGGCCATATACGTATGGGCAATTCCGTTCGGACACGCAGTCACTGCGAGAATCCGGTACTTCGGCTTTTCCAGAGCGGCCGCCTCGGGTTCAGCGGCTGTCTCAGGCTCATTTGCTGCAGTGGTTTCGGAATCCGTTTCAGCCTTGTCCTCAGGGGTCTCCTCCACAGGTTTCTCATCCGGGAACTGAACCGCTTCCTGCCTGGTAATAATATCCAGGAACTCTTCCGGGCTGGAAGCATTCCGCAGAGAGTTGGCAAAGTCCGGATCCATCAGCATCATCATGAGATGGGAGAGGATTTCAAGGTGGGCATCTCCCGCCCCCTCTGGAACAGCGATCATGAAAAACAGGGTGCTTGGCATGCCGTCTGGTGCGTCATAATCGACGCCATCCGGCACGGTCATGGCGGCCAGTCCGGGATATTTGGCAGTATTGGTCTTGGCATGCGGAACCGCAATGCCCTCTCCTATGGCCGTCGTGCTTTCTGATTCCCGTTTCAGGATGGCCTGTTTAAATCCTGCCGGATCGTTCAGGTCTCCGGTCTTTTTGTGGAGTGCGATGAGCTCATCGATGGCATTCTCCTTGCTGGACGCTTCTGCGCCGAGCTTGATAGCCTCCGGTTTGAGCAGATCTTTTATTTTCATAGTAACACCTCACCCTTGGAAGTATTCTTTATAGATCCTGCGAATGGAATTGCCGTCGGCAATTCCGTCTTCAAACGCCGTTGCATTTCCGGCCGCAGAGCCGAGGCGAAGTGCAGCGCCGTAATCTTTTTTCGTCTCATAGCCGGCGACAAATCCGGCAACCATAGAGTCTCCACAGCCAACACTGTTGACCGGCTTTCCAGGGACAATTCCTGCCGTGTGAACTTTTCCGTTCTCATCGACCAGAAGGGCTCCAGCTGAACCGCGGCTGACCAGGACATTGACAGCCCCTTTTTTCTGCAGTTCTCTGGCATACTTTGCAATAGTGTCGACATCGTTGTTATCAATGTCCACGTCAAAAAGTTCCCCAAGTTCATGATGGTTGGGTTTCACCAGAAACGGATGGTAAGGAAGAACGGCCAAAAGGCCCTCTCCAGTGGTATCTACGACAATTTTGACTTCTTTGCCCTGAAGTCTTTTCATAATTGTCTGGTAAATATCTTCCGGCATTCCACTGGGCACGGCGCCGGCCAGGACTAGTACATCGCCCGGCTGGAGCGCATCCAGTTTTGAATATAATTCCTCGAGGCTCTCCTCCGGGACTTCAGGACCTGGTGCATTGACTGCCAGCTCGTTTGGCGTGTACAGCTTGACGTTAATGCGGGTGCTGCCGTCGGGCAGAACCACAAAGTCGGTATTAACTCCCTGTGCCTGGAGCAGCTGACGAAGGCCTGCTCCGGTGAAGCCGGCTACAAAGCCGAGTGCCTTGTTTTCCAGGCCGAGACCGGTTAAAAGCAGGGAGACGTTAATGCCTTTTCCGCCGGGGAACAGTTCCGCGGTGTCCGCCCGGGTTATGTCGTCCTCGTCGAGTTTTTCAGTGCGGAGGACATAGTCCAGAGCCGGGTTTAAGGTAACAGTGTAAATCATGGAATTTATTCCTCTCCTTTGTTTCCCGGGCCCATGGTCTTTTCCCCTACTGCCTTGATGACGGTGTGGTCCATGTAGATCTGGTCCGGCAAACTGTCGGTGATAATTGCGGCCTCTTCCAGCTGCGCAAAGGTAATGGTAGTTACCTTTCCGAACTTGCTGTAGTCGGCAACAATGTAATTGACAAAACTGTGGTTCATGGCTGCCGTTTTCAGGAACGCCTCATCACTGTCCGGCGTGGTAAATCCGGCCTTAGTGTGAATGCCGTTTGCGCCAATAAACGCCTTGGAGAAGTTGTAATGCTTCAGATCGTTTTCTGCGGTAATACCGACAACAGCCTCCGTAATTCCTTTCAGCTCTCCGCCGAGGACATAGGTCTTGAACCCTCTGGCGACAAGATTGCGGGCATGGACAATACCGTTGGTTACGAACTGGGCGTGTGCTGCCTTAATGTAGTCAATCATAAGAAGGGTGGTGGTTCCAGCGTCCAGATAGACAAAGTCGTCATCTTTGATCTGGGAGGCGGCGTACTCGGCAATAAGCCGTTTCTGCTCCACGTTCTTCTGGATTTTCTCCTGGATGTCGTCTTCACTGAGAACGAACTGTTTGTCTGTAAGTGTTGCTCCGCCATGGACCCGGTTCAGCTTCCCGAGCTTGTCGAGTTCGAGAAGATCCCGACGAACGGTGCTCTCGGAAGTGTCCAGCTTTTCGGTAAGTTCTGTAACCGTAACCATGCCCTCATCCCGCAGAATGTCAAGAATCTGCGCCTTACGTTCCTGTGCGAGTTTAGACATTTTCTGACTCCTTTTTCCAATGGTTTCTCTCTTATTTACTGATTTCATTGTACACACCTGAATCGGCAATTTCAATCATATTCATTCAATAAAATTCATTTTCGTTCAAAACAACAAATATTTTTCATAATCTTTGGTGTCATTGCCTATTGTTGAAGTCTCATTGCATTTGTGCTAATATTTTCCTAATTTAGGAGGGACGACACATGAAGAAGATTTTCCGGAAAGATATCCGCCCGGCATGCGACTACTGTGCCCACGGCAGACCGGCCCCGGACGCTGACGCTGTCCTCTGTGTCAAGCACGGAATTATGGATCCCGGTTCTTCCTGTCACTCGTTTCAGTATGATCCTCTGAAACGCGCTCCCAAACCCAGGGCTAAACTTCACACTGAATTTAAGCCCGAAGATTTTAAACTCTGATTTTGAAAGGAAGTATCCCCGGTATGTCTGTGTTTCGCCCGTTTCAGGCTGTACGGCCCGACCCGGACCAGGTCAGTAAAATTGTCGCTCTCCCCTACGATGTCATGAATGAGCAGGAGGCCCGTGAAATTGCCTCAGCCAACCCATGCTCATTTCTGCACATTTCCCGCTCTGAGGTAGATCTCCCAGAGGGAACCAACCCCTATTCCAATGAGGTCTATCAGAAAGCAGCGGACAATCTTCATAAGTTTGAAGAAGACGGTCTGCTCCGAAAGGACAAGCAGCCGTGTTTTTATATTCTCCAGCAGACCATGAACGGCCGCACTCAGACCGGCCTCGTCGGCTGTGCTTCCATTGACGACTATATTAATAATGTTATAAAGAAGCACGAGAAAACCCGGTATGAAAAAGAGGAAGACCGAATTCACCACGTCGACACCTGCAACGCCAATACCGGCCCTATTTTCCTGACCTACCGCAGCAAGGATGACATCAACAGCATTCTGCTCAAATGGAAGCAGGAACACAAACCAGTCTACGACTTCGATATGGACGGGGTCCGTAATGTGGTCTGGGTCATCGACGACGCCAACGCATGTCTGAAGCTGTCCACCTGTTTTATGCAGGAGGTGGACTCCCTGTATATTGCTGACGGACACCATCGCTGTGCCTCCGCTGCCCATGTCGGACTCGAGCGACGCAAAAAACAGCCAAACTATATTGGCTACGAGGAGTTTAACCGGTTCCTGGCTGTCGCCTTTCCGAGCGATGAACTGGCTATCATGGACTACAACCGTGTGGCCAAAGTACCGGAGGGCATGTCCAAAGCGGAACTGTTCAAGAAAATCAATGAGCAGTTTACTATTGAAGCTCAGCTGCAGCTTCATCCGTACCGTCCGGAAAACCCGCGCACCTTTGGCATGTATTACGATGGAAGCTGGTACAAACTGGCAGCTAAACCTGGCACGTATCCGACCGACGACCCGGTCGGCTCCCTGGACGTTTCCATTCTCCAGAACAATCTCATCTCTCCGGTCCTCGGAATTGATGACCCGCGCGGAGATTCTCGCATCGACTTTGTCGGCGGCATCCGCGGACTGAAGGAACTGGAACGCCGTGCTTCTGATGACATGGATATTGCTTTTTCCATGTACCCCACCTCTCTCGATCAGCTCATGGCCATTGCCGACTCCCACGAGCTCATGCCGCCAAAATCGACCTGGTTTGAGCCAAAACTGCCGTCGGGGCTGTTTATTCATGAACTGAGCTGAAATCAATCAACAAAGTAAAAACTGCGCTCCCATGGGATTTTCCCATAGAAGCGCAGTTTTTGGTTTTTCGTTTAATTTTTCGGCAGCACCAGATACTTCCGGTTCACGTTATCCGTCAAAATTTTCCGGATGCTGTCCCGGGTAAATGTGGTTCCCCGCAGGTGAATACCGTGGCTGTTCGCCATTGCATCGGTATAATTGGCAAACCACTCGACATGGTCATTCGAAGCATCCGCTCCGTACTGGGTTACTGTCGGGTAGAACCGTGGGTTTACAATGGAAACTTTCTTGCCATCCCGGCTATTGGCCACCCGGATCGTGCAGGCCAGAACCATTCCAACAACCTGGTCCGGCTGAGACTGGGTGGAAATAAAATTGCCCAGAGAGTACGCACAGAAGACTTTCCTGCCGGTTTTCGGTCCGGTTACCCATCCGGCATCCTGAACCACATGGGGATGTGTGCCGATAATCAGGTCTGCACCCCAGTCTGCCAGGTTCTTGGCAAGTTTCACCTGCTCCACATTAATCTGATGGCTGTTCTCCGTGCCCCAGTGGCAGCCAACAATAACAATGTCCGCCTTCTGCCTGGCAAGGGCCAGCTGCTTCTTAATGACATTGGTCTCTTTGGTATAAATGACACGGTACGGAGAATCCTCTGGTGTCTTAATGCCGTTGGTATAGTAGGTGTAACTCAGGAACGCTATCTTCTGGCCCTTGCAGGTATAGACCGGAATATAAGACAGATCTTTCTTATTCCAGATTCCTGTGCACAGAATGTCTTTCGGCATTTCCTTATGATAGAACTCCAGGGTTGCCGCCAGACCGTCTGCGCCCTTGTCGTAGGTATGGTTGTTGGACACGCTGAAAATACGCTCATTCATAAGCTTATACAGCGACTGCACCGCTTGTCCCGGCGTAGAAAATGTCGGATAACTGTCGGCCGGAATTTTGGTATTGGCCAGAGATTCCTGATTAATCCAGTTGAGCTCCTGTTTCTTATAGAACGGGCTGACTTTCTCATAGCAGTAGTCAAAGTCGTAGTTCTTTCCCCCACCGGCCCGGGCATTAGCCTGCTGGTAGAGCCGCTCGTGGATGAGATTATCTCCAGTTGCAGAAAATTTTATGGTAGTGACGTCGCCTTTCCCCGCAGCGTTGCTCCCGCAGGAACAGAAGCTGAACAGGATAACCGCACTCAGCAGAATGCAGAATATCTTCCGGGCGATTCGGTGGTTGGACTTCAAAATGAGCTCCCCTTTTCTCAGATTCTTTCCCATCTATTATATCTTGACATGTGACACTTTGGGAATACAATAAGGCCAAAGGAGGCAAAAATCATGAAAGAATCCATCTCTGTAAACGATTACGCCGGGAAAATTCTGGAAGAAATTCCCCGGGGCGTTTTCTTCAGCACTCAGGCTCATAACCGCTTTAACACCATGACCATCGGCTGGGGATCCGTCGGCGTGGAGTGGGGCAAGCCCATTTTTACCGCCTATATCCGTGAAGGCCGGTTTACCAAAGGCCAGCTGGACAAGAATCCGGAATTCACCATTTCTGTACCCTTAAACCATAAAGACGCTGCCAAACTGCTCGGTTACTGCGGTTCCCACAGCGGCAGAGATACCGACAAGCTGAAAGATACCGGCATCACTCTCGAGGATCCGGAAGTCAACTCCGTTCCCGGAATAAAAGAGGCCCCGCTGACTCTGGAGTGCAACGTCATCTACACCCAGATGCAGGACTACAAGTTTGCTCAGGACCCCGGCATTGCCGACTACTATCCCCAGGATGTTCCCAGCACGGCGACCGGTTCTAACAAAGATAATCACCTCATGGTTATCGGCGAAATTGTCAACGCCTATATCATAAAATAAGACTCAACGAAAAAGCCAGGAGCTCTGAAGCATAGAGTTCCTGGCTTTTACTATTGTTTACTTTCCGGCCTTTCCGGCGAGATAGTCCACAAACTGCTGAGCGGTACGTCCGGAGAACCCTCCGTGGCGGACCTCCCAGATCTGAGCCTGGTGTTTCAGTTCGTCATCAGACAGCTTAATGTCCGGATTTCGGCGGGCCAGCGTCAGAACAATGTCATAGAACTGATCCGGCTTCGGCTTGTAATAGCCAATCTTGACACCAAAGCGGTCGGACAGGGACAGTTTTTCCTGAACGGTGTCGTTGCGGTGAATGTCCTCCGGGTCCACATCTTCGTTGTCTGACCAGGTCTCACGGATCAAATGACGCCGGTTCGACGTTGCGTAGATGAGTACATTTTCCGGTCTCGGTTCGAGACCGCCCTCAATAACAGCCTTCAGATACTTGTATTCCGTCTCAAACTCTTCGAAAGACAGGTCGTCCATGTAAATAATGAAACGGTAATTCCGGTTTTTAATTTCATTGATAATCCGGGACAGGTCCTTAAATTGATGCTTGTACACCTCAATAAGTCGCAGCCCCTGATCATAGTATTGATTCAAAATGGCTTTAATGCTGGTGGATTTACCTGTACCTGCATCGCCGTAGAGTAATACATTGTTGGCCTTTCGCCCGGCGACAAACGCCTCGGTGTTTTCTACCAAAGCCTGCTTCTGCTTTTCATAGCCGACGAGGTCGTCGAGGACTACATCGCTGGTGTTGGTGATGGGAATGAGCAGGTCGTCGCCGCGCTCATTTTCCTCGATGACGCGGAATGCCTTGTTAAGGCCGAATTTGCCGACGCCATAGGCGGCATAAAAGTCTGTGACTACCTTGTAGAGATCGTCATCAGTCTCAGCCTGCTCAATGTCATCACTGAGCTGACGGACCTTGTCGCTGACGTTTTTGTTGTAGATGGACTCTTTCTTCCCCACCGCGTGGTAGTTCTCAATAATACTGAAGCAGTTGAGTCCCAGGTCGTTTTCCAGCGTCGAGAAATCGTAGTCAAACAGCTGTTTGAAAATTCGCAGGTCGTTCTTGGCAAATACAGTAACCGAGCCTTCCGTTGCACCGACCTTCTCTGACACCAGGGTAAACGGTGTCTCTGTCATGGCCAGCAGATAGGCGAGATAGTTGTGCCAGAGGTTCTTGTCAAAGCCATATTTGGTGGCAAGGTCCAGCAGACGGTGGACCTGGTCGAGAATTTCCTGCGAGAGCTCTTCCGCCTCAAACTTTCCCTCATCGAAGCGCCGACAGATATCTGCCAGACGGAAGAGAATGCTGTCCTCTCCAATATTGCGGTAAATAATCAGTTTTGACGTTAATTTATACATCAGTGATTGACCTCCTTATATGTAGCAGCAATATCCTCCTGCCCCAGTCCGTCGTCAATGGCCTTTTGATAGACATCCCGGACATGTTCTTCACCGGGCATGCTGCGGCCGAGACTTTTCGCATAATCAATGGCGATGTTGGCATCTTTGTTCATGTTGTTAATGGTAAATGCTGCCGGTGTGTAGTCATTGTCCTCAATAGTTTTCCATTTGGTATCCAGATACCGGTTCTGTGCATTGCCGTAGGACATGGCCATGGCAAATTTCTGCTTGTCAATGCCGCTGGCCTCCGCCAGAGCCATAGTTTCATTGACGCCGTTCTGAATCTGCGTCAGCAGTGCATTGTGGCAGATTTTCATGATAAGTCCGGCGCCGTTAAACCCGACATACATAACCTTGTCGCCCATGTAGAGTAAATATGGAAGAATTTTCTGCGCCGTCCGCTTGTTACCGCCGACATAGATACCAAGGGTGCCCGTTACAGCATCCGGCTGAGAGCGGACAACCGGGCAGTCCAGGAACTCTGCTCCCTGGTGCTTGACCAGGTCAGAGATGGCAACGGAAATACGGGGATCTATAGTGCTCATATCCACACAGATTTTCCCTTTTTTCAGCGCCGGCAGAATTGTATTGTAGACCTCCTGGGAGTCGCTCGAATTGGTTACCATGGTAAAAATCAGATCCGCCTTCTCGGCGATGTCCAGCATGCTCTCGCATCCGACCGCGCCCTCTTTAATGAGCGGATCCATTTTCGACGCGGTGCGATTAAAGCAGTAAACCGTGTCGTCATTCTTTTTTACCAGATTGGCACACATCGGTGCGCCCATTGTTCCCAGTCCTATAAAACCAATTTTCATGTCGAAACCCCGATTCTGTATGCTATACTGATTATGTTATCTAATTCTACCACAAAAGGAGACTTAAACATGGCAACAATTAACGTAAATGTCGATGATAATACCTACGCCAAGCTGCAGGCCGTCAGTGAGAAGCTCCATATGGCACCGGAAAAGATTCTCGAATACACCTCCAAGGGAATTGCCACCGTCGGCGGTGCTATCCTGATTGTCCAGAAAAAGAAACAGGATCTCGCAGAGAACCCGGTCGAAGATGATGTAAACAGCCCGAAACCAAACGTATTTGGCGAAATCATCCGCGATACCATCTCTGACTTTCTGAAAGACAAGGGAATTGATGTAGAACCCGATGATATCTCCATCAGCCACCTTTTCGGCAGTTTCAAGAAGGACAAGCAGGACAGAAAAAATAAGAGAAAAGCCAAAAAAGCTTCTAAGACAGACAATATCACTGTCGAATAATCCAGACAGAAAAAAGCCGGCCATCAGGCCGGCTTTTTTCATACGCTATTAGCTATCTAATAG
>CAYRKX010000022.1:0-31673 GCA_964425185.1 uncultured Eubacteriales bacterium | reverse complement strand
ACCCTGAACCGGGCGCTGGCCCTGCGGTCTCCGTCCTTCCGGGGCACGCTGCCCCTGAGGAGCACGGCGTTGGCCCTCCTGAGCCCTCGCCTGACGCGCTCTGCGTCTGTCTCTACTGTTTGGAGTTCCCTGGTTCTTCTCATTTTCCGTGAAAGCCCAGTAGGAACCCTTTTCGAAATCATCCATGATGCTTCCTCTTTTTCGGTGGTTTGGTCGAATCGCTGATCACGATCTCCCGGTGCGGGTCAAACGGAATAAATTCTTCCTCTACCGGAGGAGCCGCCTTCGGTGCCCGTCTCGGCACCTTCTTCTCCTCCGACCCGGTCGGCCGGTTGTCAATATTGTTTACATGTTCTATGAAATCGGTAAAGTCCGGGGTATCAGAAGTGTCAACAGGGACGTCCTCAAACCCGTACTCTTCGACAATCTTTTCCTCATCCTTCATAAGGGCGATTCTCCTTAATTATGCAATAAATCCAATATCATATTCAGAGCGCATCCGGCGGCCGCTTCGCGGTTCTCCGCACGCGCATTTTCTGTTCCAGTCATAAGATGGGTTACTTTGTCTGTTTTTCCATCTGTGACCGCGACGAATATCTCTCCTTCGGGATGATCCCCGTCGGGTCCGGGACCGGCAACACCAGTAATGCCAACACCGACATCTGCATCGCCCAGACGAAGGACGCCGCGTGCCATCTGCACGGCGACCGGTTCGCTGACGACGGAATTCTGCCGGATGACCTCCGGGTCCACTCCCAGGACTTTCGCCTTAATGCGGGAGGAATAAGAGACCACGCCGCACTCAAACACGTCAGACGCGCCAGACACATCTGTGATGGTCTTGGCGAGCAGTCCACCTGTGCAGGACTCGGCGAGAGCAATGTGTTTTCCCTCGTCTTTCAGCCGGTGGACAACCTGGGCGGCAGTCTCCTGGATGGTCATAATATTCCTCCCATATGAATTAATTTTGAACACCAAAAGAATTATTCCTGTCCTCGGCGGACATAGAGGAACTTCACGTTTTCTACACAGCGGTCAATCATCGGACCGTAATCCATGTTGGCCTCAGCCTTTTCAATCTTTTCAATGGTCGGGTGAAGCTTGGGGTGCCGCGGGGTAAAGACAGTGCAGCAGTCCTCGTAAGGCTCAATGGATGTGTCAAATGTGCCGATGGCGCGGGAGGTGTCAATAATATCAATTTTGTCTGTGCCGATAAGCGGGCGCAGAACCGGAAGATCCGCCACTGCGTCGGTGCACTGGATAGCGTCGAGCGTCTGGCTGGCAACCTGTCCAAGCGATTCACCGGTAATCAGCGCCCCGCAGCCGTTTTCTTTTGCAATGCGGGATGCCACACGCATCATCATACGGCGCATAATAACGGTAAAGTACTCCTCGGGGCAGTCATCTTTAATATGTTCCTGAATTTCGGTAAAGGGAACAATAAAGAATTTCATATCTCCGGCATACTCTGCAACCTCATACATAAGCTCGGTAACTTTCTGTTCCGCACGCTTGCTGGTGTAAGGTGGTGATGCAAAATGAACGCCGACCAGAGTCAGGCCTCGCTTGGCCATGGTATAAGCGGCAACCGGGCTGTCAATTCCGCCGGAGATAAGAATGGCCGCTTTACCGCTGGTTCCAACTGGCAGTCCACCTGCACCTTTAATCTGGTTGCCGTGGATGTAAACACCCTTCTGACGGACCTCGACATTAACCACCATCTCCGGGTTGTGAACATCGACGCTTAAGTTCGGATGATGTTTCAGCAGATATCCGCCGACTTCGCGGGAAATCTCCGGGCTCTTCAGCGGGAAGGTCTTGTCTGCCCGCTTGGATTCAACTTTAAAGGTGCTGACAGCATCCAGGTCATGGCCGAGATACTCATCCGCAGTGCGGACGATGTCCTGCATATCTTTTTTGGCAACTGCTGCCCGGGAATAGGCGGCAATTCCGAAGACCTTGCCGACCTCTTCTGCTGCGAGATCCATGTCGGCATCCTCTTCCAGAGGCTCAATGGTTATGGTGGACTGAGACTTGTTCATCTCATATTTCATAACGCCTTTGAGACGGCGTTTCAGATTCTTCATCAAGGCGCCTTCGAAGGAACCGCGGTTCAGGCCCTTCAGTGCAAGTTCGCCGTTTTTAATCAGGATAATCTCTTTCATAGATTCTGTTCTACTCCCATCACTGTTTGCGCAGGGTATTGACGGCCTCAAGAATGGCCTTTGCCGCGTAGTCTACTTCTTCCTGCGTATTGTAGCGGCTGAAACTGATGCGGACAGCGGAGTCAATGCGTTCCGGTGCCAGCCCCATCTCCTGCAGGACACGGCTTCGGTGTCCCTTAGAGCACGCAGACCCAGTAGAAACGTAAACGCCGCGTTCACTTAAGAAATTCCGCATAACTTCAGACGGAACTCCAAGTGCGGAAATGTTCAGTACATATGGCAGTGCATCTTCTGCGGAGTTAGTGACAATACTGTCACTCTGAATTTGTTCGACCAGAGAGTCCCGCAGCTGCTTTACATGGTCATAGTTCTCCTGCAGATTTCCAATGGCATCTACCGCAGCGGCAAATCCGGCAATATTCGGCATAGCCTCAGTTCCGGAACGGAGTCCCCGTTCCTGTCCACCGCCGAGAAGATACGGCAGAATCCGCGTTCCCTTCTTTACATACAGGAACCCGACGCCCTTCGGTCCGTGAATTTTATGGCCGGAGGCTGTGACGAGATCCGCACCGAGCTGTTTTGGAATGACCGGTATTTTGCCGTAGGCCTGGACGCAGTCACAATGAATGAGCGCCGGCGATTTAGCTCTGGTAACCGCAGCTCTTGCCGCCTTGACAGGCTGTATGGAACCCACCTCGTTGTTGACGTACATGAGGCTGACCAGAATAGTCTTATTATTAACCGCCTCGTTCAAATCCTTTACACTGATTTTTCCGCTGGAGTCTACCGGAAGCCGGATAATTTCAAAGCCCTGCTCTTCCAGGCGCTTCATGGGTTCATCTACCGCCGGGTGCTCAATGTCCGTGGTGACAATGCGGGTTCCGCGGCGTTTCAGCGCCATTGCGGTTCCAAATACCGCAAGGTTGTCGCTGTCGGTTCCACAGCCGGTGAAAACAATTTCATCTGGCGAGGCCTTGAGTGATTTGGCAACGGTCTTGCGGCAGTCAGCCAGGAGGTCGTTCGCTTCATCGCCAATTTTATGTAGAGAAGAGGGATTCCCCCAGCGGCTTGTGAGGGCATCCACTGCTGCGTCGACTGCCTCCTGGCACGGCTTGGTCGTTGCGCTGTTGTCTAAGTAACATTCCATGTTCAGTCAAAATCCTTCTGAAACTTTTCGTCCGCAATACGGCGGAGTTTTGCAATATACGCCTCCGCATCCGGCGCCTTGAAGATGGCGCTTCCGGAGACAAAGCAGTCCGCACCGGACTCGGCACAGAGGCCAATGGTCTTGTCGCTGACACCGCCGTCGACCTGAATCAGCAGGTCATGGAGACCGCGGTGCTCCGCTTCTTTACGGACAGTGCGAATTTTTGGCATCATGTCCTCCATAAAGGACTGGCCGCCAAATCCCGGTTCTACGGTCATGACGAGGACCATTTCGAGGTCGTCAAGATACGGGAAGACCGCTTCTGCCGGCGTACCCGGTTTGAGAGCGACACCTGCTTTCATGCCGTTGTCATGGATGGCCCTGATAGTCTCCGCCGGGTCGCTGTCTGATTCAATATGAAAGTCGTAAAGATTGGCACCCGCCCTGGCGAACGGTTCTACAAACTTCAGCGGGTCCGAAATCATTAGGTGGACATCCGCAAAGCTGTGCATGGATTTGGTCAGGCTGGTGACAACCGGGACACCAATAGTAATGTTCGGGACAAAGTGTCCGTCCATGACATCAATGTGCAGCCAGTCCGCACCGGCTTTCTCCATGCGGTCCGCTTCGGCCGCCATTTTTCCGAAGTCGCAGGACAGAAGTGACGGGGAAATAATAGCCATAGAAACCTCCATAACAGGCATGTCGAAACAAATTGATAATAAAGTATATCATACTACATATAAAATGCAAAAAATTAATTCTTTCCTATTTAAGCCGAATATGCTAAGATATTGCATATTTAACACTTCATATTTTTTAGCACTTTGTGAGGGGGACTTCGTATGAATATCGCTGTTTTGGGCTATGGTACCGTAGGATCCGGTGTCGTAGAAATTATTAACACCAAACACGATGTCATAAAGGGCAGAAACTCGAAAGAGGATCTGAACGTCAAATACATTCTGGACCTCCGGGACTTCCCGGGAGATCCCAACGAGGACAAGGTCGTTCACGACTTTGACATTATTCTCAACGACGACTCCGTCAAGATCGTTGCGGAAGCCATGGGCGGTGTTCATCCGGCTTACGACTTTACAGCAAAAGCTCTTGCCGCAGGCAAACATGTCGTCACATCCAACAAGGAACTGGTCTCCAAGAAAGGCTCCGAGCTTCTCGCTATTGCCAAGGAGCACAACGTCAACTACATGTTCGAGGCCTCTGTCGGCGGCGGAATTCCGGTTCTCCGCCCCATCTCTTTTGATCTCGCCGGAAACAATATTCAGAAAGTTAACGGCATCCTCAACGGTACCACAAACTTCATCCTCTCCAAGATGATTTTCGACAACCTGACCTTTGAGAACGCCTTGAAGATTGCCCAGGACAACGGCTATGCGGAAAAAGATCCGACCGCCGATGTTGAGGGCATTGACGCGGTCCGCAAGATCTCTATTCTCAACAACTTGAGCTTCGGCTTCGGTGTTGACCCGGACAAAATCCACGCAGAAGGCATTACCAAGATTACTCTGGAAGATGTCGCTTATGCTGACAACTATGACTGTGTCATCAAGCTTCTTGCTACTGCAGAGCTTCTGGACGACGGCAAAGTTTACATCATTGTCAGCCCGGCTTTGGTTCACAAGACCAGCATGCTCGCCAAAGTTGATGACGTTCTGAACGCCATTCTCATCCACGGCGACAACGTCGGTGACGTCATGTTCTACGGTCCTGGCGCCGGCAAGCTTCCAACCGCATCCGCAGTTGTCGGAGACATTGTTGATTGTGCCAACCATAAGGATGAGCGCAGAGTTATCAACTGGGGCGCTCTGGACATGGACCGCGTTGCAGATTACCGCGAGGTTCCGAACCAGTACTATGTCCGGATTAACATGGAAAACATTGACAAGGCACAGCATGAAGTCCGCAGCAGCTTCGACAACATCTATCTTCTTGCCAGAAGCGGCGCCTACAACAGTGAGCTCGCCTTCATTACTGAGAAGATGACAGAAAATGAAGTTCGCGAGAAACTGGCTACACTGAAAGATGCAGAGGTTAAGTCCCTCATCCGTGTCGCCACCTGCTGAGTATAAAAGGAGTCACTACCTATGGCATTAATTGTTCAGAAATTCGGCGGTTCTTCCGTCGCTGACGCAGAACGCGTCAACAATGTCGCCGATATCGTCGCCAAGACCTATCAGGACGGCAACGATGTAGTCGTTGTTGTCTCCGCACAGGGCGACACCACCGACGATCTTCTCGCCAAGGCTGAGGAAATCAATCCCAAGGCCTCCAAGCGTGAGGTAGACCAGCTGCTGTGCGCAGGAGAAGAAATCTCCATCGCCCTTCTTGCAATGGCGCTTCAGAAAAGACGCATTCCGGCTATTTCCCTGCTCGGCTGGCAGGCCGGCTTCTATGCAAGCTCTGCCTATACCAGCGCCCGGATTCATAAAGTAGACACCGAGCGTGTCCGCTCCGAACTCGACAAGGGCAAAGTTGTTGTCGTTGCCGGCTTCCAGGGAATTAACAAATACGACGATGTCACCACATTCGGCCGCGGTGGTTCCGATACATCTGCGGTTGCTCTGGCCGCCTCTCTCAATGCTGACCGCTGCCAGTTCTGGAAAGACGTCCGCGGTGTTTACACCACCGACCCGCGCAAGGTCAAAGGCGCGCGAAAACTGAACGAAATTACTTACGACGAAATGCTCGAGCTCTCTACCCTGGGTGCTCAGGTTCTCAACAACCGTTCCGTCGAGATGGCAAAGAAATATAAAGTAGAACTGGAAGTCCGCTCCAGTCTGGAACCCGATATTCCCGGCACAATCGTTAAGGAGGTTGCCAAAGTGGAAAAGATGCTCATTCGCGGTGTCACCAAGGACACCCATGCCGCCCGTATTTCAATCCTGAGACTCCCGGACGAACCCGGTGTAGCATTCCAGCTTTTCCAGGCTCTGGCTGCAAAGCACATCAACGTCGACATCATTCTTCAGTCTGTCGGCCGTGACGGCACTAAGGATATTGCCTTCACCGTTAAAGACACAGACATTGAAGCTGCCAAAGATGCTGTCCTTGACACCTTCGACGACCTCGATGAAAACAACATCAAGGTTGACGCCAACGTCACCAAGGTTTCCATTGTCGGCGCCGGCATGGAATCTCACCCCGGCACTGCGGCTAAGATGTTCGAGGCTCTCTACACGGCCGGCATCAACATCAGCATGATTTCCACTTCGGAAATCAAGATTTCCGTTCTGGTTGCCACTAAGGACGCAGACAAGGCTGTTGCCGCTGTCCATGCAGCGTTCTTCCCGGAGGACTAAAATTAGTTGAGGCCGGCAGAGCTGCTGCACAGCGGGCTGTTCTAAACCGCAAAGCTGCTGAGCTGCTTTAAAGAAGCTGCTGAGCCTTCAAAAGTGAATCTAAAACGGTTAAGCGCCGTGCTGTTTTTTGACAGCACGGCGCTCTCTTTATTACGCTTTTATTTTACTATCTAATTTTATTAATGGTCGGTTTAGACCATATAAAAGAACTGGTAACACAGGAAAGTTGCTAAAAGGAAGTTTGCCAAAATACCCCATAGGGTATCCGACAAGAGGGCTCCCGCAAAATGCATGAACCACAAATAGACCTATCCAAAGACCGCTGCGGCTCACACCTGTATGTCCTCCGGCCGGATTGGACGCAGCATCCAATAGTACTTCAGTGTCTTCGGCATTATATCAAACAGTGCATCGCCGGCCTCGTCGACCGTCAGGTTGTATTTGCCGAACGTCCAGTTCTCATACATTTCGCCTATTCCGAACGTAAAGACCTGGCACTGCAGCTTTTCCGCTTCTGTGTACCCTTTTCCGCCTCGGTTCTGTTTCGTGATTTTCTCGGCAAACGCATAAGAATACGTGGCGATGAAATTGCGGAATGAATTATACCCGACGGACTGAAACGAACGTCTCATTGACACCCAAACGTCTGTTGTTGCCGTGCGGTACAATTCGCAGTACAGATCCCGGTAATTCTTGACATTTGGATTCATGGCGCAGGAAAACAATACCCGTCGGTAGTTCTCATTCATAACGTCGTATTTGTCTTTAAAATAACGATAAAACGTCGCTTTCCCGACGTCCGCCTCCCGGCAGATCTCCGCAACGGTGATTTTGTCAAAATCCTCCCGGCGGATCAGGCGGCTGAAAGCGTCATAAATAGCGCTTCTTGTCCGATTACTGCTCCCCATAGCAGCACCCCCATAAGACTCTTTGTCTTAAATATATCAAAATGAGACCAATCCTGCAATGCGTTTCAAATGAACGATAGTTCAGTTTTTTATAATGCAAGTAGATCGCAAATACGCAACAACAATTGTGACTATGAGGTAATTTGTTATGGGAAAACATGAATGGACACCTGGGGAAAAGCAGAATATGCAGGATTACTGGAACAGCAATCCCAAGCCCCGAAAAAACCTGATGAAACTGGTCCGGCACATGAACTTTTTGAATCCACTGCCGGATGAGAACTCCTGGGAATACATCTTCTATGACCGGATTCTCGACGACGACATGGTCGACTTCCTGCTAAAGATGAAACTGCGGAAGACTTACACCATCGATGAGCTCGCCAAGCTGGAGCACATGGATGTCGTTGAGTGCGCCAGGATGGTTGCCAAGCTGGTTGACGCCGGTCCGCTGGAGTACTGGAACGACAAGGATGACGACTCCGGCGTAGACAAGGTTATTCTTCAGGTCTTTGCACCAGGCGCTATGGAGAACACGGTCATGACCACCGAGATGACCGATAAGTATCCGGAGACTGCCACTGCATTTAAAAACTACATTCTGGACCTCCAGAAGAAAATCACAGGATTTGTCCCCATGGGCAACGCACTCATGCGTGCCATTCCAGTAGAGTCCGCCATCCAGAACGAGACTCGTCGGGTAAAATATGAGGAAGTCTCCTACTGGCTCGACAAAGTCGGCGACAGCATCGGCGTTGCTGAGTGCGAGTGCCGTAAACTGCGTGAGATGACCGGTGAAGGAACCGCCGACCTCCGCGGCGAGTGGTGCATTCAGATTGGCAAACATGCCGAATCTGCCATCCGTGCCGGAAAAGCCAGACGAATTACCCGCGAAGAGTGTGAAGATATCCTGCGCCGCGCCGAGAAGCTGGGCTATGTTCATCAGCTCTCCAACATTGACGGCCCGGACTTTTCCGTATTCATCTGCAACTGCAGCTGGGACAACTGCATGGCTCTGAAGACCTCTTGGTATACTCAGTCCCCGGCCCTTGCGGCTTCCAACTACCGCGCTCACGTCAACACCAAGAACTGCGTTGCCTGCGGTGCATGCGTTGAGATCTGTCCGCAGAATGCTGTCCGCCTTGGACAGAAACTATGTCAAAAGCAGCCGGTTGACATTCCGAACGAGCCCATTCCGGCTGACCACCTCCTCTTCACCCCGAAGTACTGGAAAGGCGACGACTTCCTGACCAACCGCGAGCATGTGGTTAAGGAAACCGGCACAGCACCATGTAAGAGCAACTGTCCGGCACATATTGCCGTTCAGGGATACCTGAAGAAGGCCGCCATGGGTGAATACCGCGAGGCTCTTGAGCTCATTAAGAAAGAGAACCCCTTCCCGGCCGTATGCGGTTCCGTCTGTGCCCGCTTCTGCGAGCAGGTATGCACCCGCGGCGATATCGATGAGCCAGTCGCCATTGATGAGGTCAAGAAGTTCATCGCCCAGCGTGAGTTAAAAGAGAAAGACCGTTACATTCCGGAGAAGAAGTTCGATCACGGTAAAAAGGTTGCTGTCATCGGCGCCGGCCCGGCAGGTCTCTCCTGCGCATACTATCTTGCCGTTCTCGGCCATGACGTCACTGTCTTCGAGAAAGAAGAGAACCCCGGCGGCATGATGATCTACGGAATTCCGAACTTCCGCCTGGAGAAAAACATTGTTAACGCAGAAATCGACGTCATCCGTCAGCTCGGCGTTACCATTAAAACCGGCGTAGAAGTCGGAAGGGATGTCACACTGGACGACCTCCGTGCAGAAGGATACAAAGGTTTCTACGTTGCCATCGGTGCACAGGGCGGCCGCAAGCTTGGCATCCCGGGCGAAGACGAGAGCGATTCAGTGCTCTCCGGTATCGATTTTCTCCGTAATGTGGCGAAGAAGAGCCAGAAGAAGCTGCCTGAGAATGTCGTCGTCATCGGCGGCGGAAATGTTGCCGTAGATGTTGCCCGGACCGCGCTGCGGGAAGGTGCCGAGAACATTACCATGTTCTCGCTAGAGCAGCGCAATGAGCTTCCAGCAGCAGACGACGAAGTCGAAGAGACGGAGGCTGAAGGCGTAGTTGTTGACTGCGGATGGGGTCCGAAAGAAATTAAAGTTAAGGACGGCAAGGTTGAGAGTATTGTCATGAAGCGCTGCCTCTCCGTCAAAGATGAGAGCGGGCGGTTCAATCCGAAGTATGACGAGGATGACACCAAGGAAATCCCCTGCAATGCAGTACTTGCTGCCATTGGTCAGTCCATTCAGTGGGGCGGCCTGTTAGATGGTTCTCAAGTCAAAGTAGGCCGCGGCGGACGTGCTGAAGCAGACAGCTGGACTTATCAGACCGCTGAGCCGGATGTCTTTGTCGGCGGCGACGATTACACCGGTCCGCGCTTCTTAATCGATGCCATTGCCGCAGGCAAGGAAGGCGCTGATTCTGTTCATAGATACGTCTGGGACGGTCACAGCCTGACCCTCGGCCGGTTCAAGCGGGACAATTTCCACTACATCGACAAGGGCAATCTGGAAATCGGTTCGTACAACAGCACGAAACGGCAGAAACCGTCAATCGACAAAAAGAAATACAAGACCATGTCAGACGACCGGCGTCCGCTCACCGAGGCACAGGTTCACGCGGAAGCTTCCCGCTGCCTGGAATGCGGCGCTGCACATGTTGATGACAACATCTGCATTGGCTGCGGTCTCTGCACCGTACAGTGCAAGTTCGACGCCATTCATCTCACCAGAGATTACGATGCGTTCGGAGCAGACTACGAGCATCTGGTTCCGGCTGTCGTACAGGAAATCGGCCGTAAGAGTGTAAACACTGCAGTCCGTCACATTAAGAGCGGTCTGAAAGGCCATGAGGGCTGGGAGAATATCCAGTAACGGAGGTTTTACTTATGCATGAAGTAGCAGTATTATCCAAAGCGGTTAATATGGCGGAACAGATTGCCGAGAAGAACAACATCTACCACATCCAGTATCTCCGCCTAGAAGTCGGTGAGCTGACCGGGTATCTGCCTGTCTTCTTTGAGCGGTACTACCCGATTGTCACCGAGGACAAGCCGGTCTACAAAGATTCCGAGCTCAAGATTGATATCGTCAAAGGTGAGTGCATGTGCAATGAGTGCCACAGCCTCTACAATGTCATGAAAAACAAAGGGCGCTGTCCCCGCTGCGGATCCCGCAGCAAGACCGTGCTCAGCGGAACCGAGTTCAAGGTCAAGGACATCGGCTATTAATTCATAAAACCAAAAGCTCAATTCCCATAAATCAAAAAGGGCACGCTGCATAACGCAGCGTGCCCTGGCTTTTTATTCACTTATTTACTACCGTTGAGACTCTGGAGTGCGTTCTTCTTGGCGCGCTCTTTAGCGGTCGGCTTGTACGGTTTCGGATCGTCAAACTTTTCCAGTTTGCGAGCCTTTCCATGGGAGTAGTACTTCACGACATTGGAAACTGCCGAGCCAAGAGCGTCGTCACACCAGTCTACAACATACTCGGTGAGATCCGGGTCGTCGGCACGGACAAGCGGAATTCCAAGAAGGGAAACCGCTACAATACTCTGGGTATCCTTTTCGCCCTCGTCATAGAACAGGTTAAATGCCTTAAACAGGCGTTTTAAGGTCTGACGGTTCTTCTCGTTGATGGCGTTAACCACCTTGTCCCGCATAACGTCGTCACAGTACTGTTCCGGAAGGAACCGGCCGTATTGTTCCATGTTGGCGTCTGCCTCTCCACGGCACTCCGGGAAGATAGCTTCCAGACGGTACGCAAGGTCAATAGCATCGTACTCGTCGCCGGCCTTCTTGGACTTTTTCTTTTTCGCCGCGTTGCTCTTCTTTTTCTGATGCTCCGGCTTGGAGCTGTTATTCTTTTTCGCCGGTGTGTTGGACTGGCCCTTGCCCTTTCCGGACTTCTTTTCCTCGAAAACCGGGGTTACTCCAAAGAACTGGGACACACTGTCAATAATCTCATTAGCGATGGACTGGATATCCTTCCGCTCAAAATTTTCGTCCTCATTATTAAACAAGGTAGTGGAAACAGTGCGGAACTCCTTGTCGTCCGGTCTGGACACCAAGATTCTCATGACATTGTCTGCAAATTCAATGCGGACCGTACCTAAATCGCCCTCATAGTTAACAGCAGAGATGCCACCAGCCTCGTTGATGTAATTCTTCTCTTTCGAGCCGGGAACCTCTTTGCCATGAGCAGCAAAACCTGCATTGTGCATGGTCGGATAGACCATTTTGATGAGGGTGCGGATAGCTTCGTTCTTTTCAATCATGATTTCTTTATACCTCTATAATAATCACACATCTGAAACACATGAATTTTACCATAAGCCCCGCCTCTTGTCACCATATTTTTAATTGCGCGGGATGGGTCGTTATGATAGAATCTATGCATATATCGAAACCTGTATGGGAGGACCCAAGTCATGAAAAATGTTCTGGTCGTATTTGGCGGCGTCTCCAGCGAGCATGATGTCTCCGTAGTCTCCGCTGCATCGGTCATTAAAAACATCCCGGCCGACAAGTACAAGCTCTACCTCATTGGAATTACGAAGCAGGGCGACTGGTATCTCTACGAGGGCGACCCCGACAATCTGCCGGAGGACAAATGGCTCACCGAGGGCACCAGAAAGAAAGCGTTCCTCTCTCCGGACCGCTCTCTTCACGGAATTACGGTTCTGGACGGCGGCAAGGCCGAGAACATTCACATCGACATTATCTTCCCCGTACTTCACGGAAAGAATGGCGAAGACGGCACTATGCAGGGTCTCTTCCAGCTCTCTGGCATCCCATTTGTCGGCTGTGACATGGCATCTTCCGCTGTCAGCATGGACAAAATCTACACCAATAGCATGGCAGATGCCTATGGTATTCCTCAGGCCGCTTGGGACTGCATCTCCCGCTACGCGTTTGAGCATGGCACAAAGAGTCTGGAAGCAGTAGAAGAGACCCTCGGCTTTCCTATTTTCGTAAAGCCGGCCAATGCAGGTTCCTCTGTCGGCATTTCCAAAGCCCACAACATGGATGAGCTCCGTGCCGGTGTAAAACTGGCGCTCAAATACGACGACCGTGTCCTGTTTGAGGAGTTCATCGACGGGTACGAAGTTGAATGCGCTGTACTCGGAAATGACGAGCCCATTACCGGTGTCGTCGGTCAGATTACTCCGGCCAACGAGTTCTACGACTACGACGCCAAATATTCCAACGCGGCCAGCATCCTGAACATTCCGGCCCTCGTCGACGAGGAGACACGGAATGAAGTGGCCAGCCAGGCCAAGAAGGTCTACAAAGGCCTCGGCTGCTCCGGCTTCTCCCGGGTTGACTTTTTCGTCACCAAGTCAGACCACCGTGTTCTGTTTAATGAAATCAACACCATCCCCGGTTTCACCAATATTTCCATGTATCCGAAGATGATGGAAGCCGCCGGTATTCCCTACAGTGAGCTGTGTGACCGGCTTCTGCAGCTGGCGGAAGAGAAATGGAGCTGAATCGCCTGTATGAAGGCTAATACGAAACGAAACCATTACAAGATTACCATCCACGACATTCACACTGTAGATGGGGAATCTTCTGACACGACCATGACCGTCTTCGGCAACATGGAGAGCAAGGATAACGGCTACCGTGTCACTTACATAGAGCAGTCCGGCGAACTGGAAGGATGTCTTACCGAGGTCATCTTCGAAGATGACACCCCGAGTGTGGCCATCCGCCGCCGCGGCCCATCAGAAATGGAACTGCTGCTCGAGAAAGGCAAGCGTCACAGCTGTGTCTACAGCATCCCTGAGGGAAACCTCGTCATGGGCGTAGACACCCGCCGCATCAATTCCGACATGGATGACAACGGTGGTACTCTGGACCTTGTCTACGACATCGACTTCAACGCGGGCTTTGTGTCCCAGAACACTCTGCAAATTTCGGTAAAGGAGATTTTATAAATGACCAATCCTGTGGCTCTTGCGAAAGAACAGCTGCGTAACGTCATTGAGACGTCCATTCAGTCTCTTACATCCTCGGGTTCACTTCCCTCCGGCGATTTACGCGACTTCCAGATCGAAGTGCCCAACGACCGCAAGAACGGAGATTTCTCCGCAAACGTCGCCATGGTCAATGCGAAAGTCTTCCGCATGGCGCCGCGGAAAAGCGCGGAACTCATTGCCAATGCCATCGACCTCAAGGACACCTACTTTGACCACGTCGAAGTGGCTGGTCCGGGGTTTATGAACTTCTATTTAAATAATCGCTACTATGCGGACATCCTTCTTCATATCCATGAAGAGGGTGACCACTACGGCCGTTCCAATTACGGTCAGCACAAGAAGATGCTGGTGGAATTTGTCTCTGCCAACCCGACGGGTCCCATGCACATGGGCAACGCCCGCGGCGGTGCGCTCGGCGACTGTCTCGCTGCCGTCCTCGACTGGGCCGGTTACGATGTCAGCCGGGAATTCTATATTAACGACTACGGCAACCAGATTGAAAAGTTTGCCATGTCTTTGAATGTCCGCTACAAACAGCACTTTCTTGGCGAAGATGCTGTAGAGCTTCCGGAAGATGCCTATCAGGGCGCTGACATTAAAGATCTCGCCGAAGAGTTTATTGCCGAGACCGGAGATCAGTATAAAGACGTTGATGACGAGACCCGAAAAAAAGCACTGGTCGATTTTGCTCTGCCCAGGAACATCAAGGGCATGCAGGATGCCATGGAGAAGTACAGAATTCACTATGACACCTGGTTCTATGAGTCCTCCATCCACAAAGACGGAGAAGTCAAAGAGACTATCGACGAGCTGACCAGGAAGGGCCTGACTTATGAAAAAGACGGTGCCCTGTGGTATAAGAACATAGAAGTCCAGACCAAGCACTTCCTGGCCGAGGGCAAAACCCAGGAGTGGATCGACAAGCAGGATCTCAAGGATGACGTTCTCATCCGTCAGAACGGCAACCCGACCTACTTTGCGGCAGACATTGCCTATCACCGCAACAAGCTGGTTCTTCGCGGTTATGACAAGGCTATTGATGTCTGGGGTGCAGACCACCACGGCCATGTAGCCCGTATGAAAGGTGCACTGGATGCTCTCGGCATTGGCGCAGACCGCCTGGACGTCGTTCTCATGCAGCTGGTCAAACTCACCAAAGACGGTGAAGTGGTCAGAATGTCCAAGAGAACCGGCAACGCTATTACTCTGACCGATCTCCTCGACGATATTCCGATTGACGCCGCCCGCTTCCTCTTCAACACCAGAGAGGCCGGCAGTGAAATGGAATTCGACCTGGGCCTTGCAGTTCAGCAGACCAGTCAGAACCCGGTCTATTACTGTCAGTATGCCCACGCCCGCATCTGCTCCATCCTGAAGAAGATGGCCGCTGAGGGTAAGAATCCGGAAGAGTGCACTCCGGAAGAGCTGGAACTTCTCACCGATCCGACAGAGCGCGAGCTTATCCGCCATCTGTCCATCCTGCCGGATGAGATTATTACCGCCGCAGACACCTATGACCCTGCGCGCATTACCCGCTACTGCATTGAACTTGCTACTAAGTTCCACAAGTTCTACAACGCATGCCGGGTAGATGTTGACGACCCTGCACTGTCCAAAGCCCGTCTTTACCTGTGCATGTGCGTCAAGAACGTTCTGAAAAACGTACTGACTATGCTGAAAATTACTGTTCCGGACCATATGTAAGGAGCAGTAAAAAGTATATAAATAAAATTGTCAGGTTGTGCCATCAACGTGGCACAACCTGATTTTTTGGAGTAAAGGGAACCATGAAACATTTTAACAAGTTCATCGCCGTCATTCTCGCTGTTGTATTTGCCGCAAGCCTCGCTGTATCCACCCTGGCGTCATCCAACCAGGCAGTGTGGCGCCGGAACAGCAAGCCGGGATGCCGACAGGGAAAAGTCGAGTTGTATCCGTATGAGATGTACTACGCGGGGAATGTCCTGGTTGTAGAACTGTACCTCACGAACGGCAAGGACCGCGCCATTAAGAACATCCGGATGACCAACGTCCAGATTGTCTCCAATGGATACGTTGTAGCAACAGGAAGTGAGACCCTGGCCGGCACAACCAAACCTGGATACCGGACGCTGTTCTCCATGCGGTTCAACAAGTACAACCGCAACGCCATTGGACACAACGCGAAAGTCGACTGCTCGGCTCACATTGAATACGATTACGCCTGAGTGTATACTATAAGCTTGGGAAGGAGCTGATTCGTATCAAACATAAACAGATTCTCTCCATTCTACTGGCAGCTGTTCTCGTCTTTGCTCTCGCCGCATGCGGGAAGAAAGAAGAGGCTTCCAACACCGTGACAATCACATTCCCTGAGGGAAGCACGGTTCTGTCCATTGCCAATTCTCTGGAAAAACACGGAGTGTGCCAAGCGGCCGATTTTGAGAAGGTCTGCACTACTGTCCCCTCAGGTTATGACCGGCTGTTTAAGAATTATGACCCGTCCGGACGCGTTTTTGCACTGGAAGGATACCTTTTCCCCGACACCTATGAGTTCTATCTGGGTGAGAATGCCAATATGGCAGTTGGACGGTTTCTCGACAACGCCAACAGCAAAATTACGGATCAAGACATTGCCGATGCCAAGGCCATGGGTTACACCATTGACCAGATGCTGACACTCGCCTCCATTATCCAGACCGAGGCCAGCGACCCCAACCAGATGCCCAAAGTTTCCTCTGTATTCCACAACAGACTGAACTCTCCGGCATTTCCCTACATTGGAAGCGATGTCACCCGTAAATACATTGAAGTCAAGTGCAAAGACTATATTCAGACACGCGGGCTGGACTATAACACCCTGTTTGGAAATTACTGCACGAATGACGGATACACCTATAAGCACAAGGGTCTGCCCATCGGACCGGTCTGCAGCTGCGGCATCAACGCTATTCACGCTGCGCTCCACCCGGATAAAGACAAGTATCTCTACTTCTTTACCGATCCCCAGGGCGGCTATCATTACAATGTTCATCTTACAGATCACCAACTTCAGTACGCCAAGGCCCAGAAAATGGTTACCAAGACCAAAGCCAAGGCTGGCGAATAAGAGGGAGGCTGACTGATGAAAAAATTTATAAGCTGGAACGTCAACGGTCTTCGCGCCTGTGTCAAGAAAGGGTTTGAAGACACATTTCACGCACTGGACGCGGATATCTTCTGCGTTCAGGAGACCAAACTCCAGGAAGGTCAGATCGACCTTCCGCTGGAAGGATACCACCAGTACTGGAACTATGCCGAGAGAAAGGGGTATTCCGGCACTGCCATCTTCACGAAAGAAGAACCTCTGGCAGTGACATACGGACTCGACATTCCGGAGCTGGACACCGAGGGACGCCTCATTACGCTGGAGTTCCCGGAGTATTACTTCATTACGGAGTACGTTCCCAATTCGCAGGCTGAGTTAAAGCGTCTTCCGTTTCGGATGAAATGGGAGGATGCGTTCCGGGAGTATGTGTCCGGGCTCGCTAAAACCAAACCGGTTATTCTGTGCGGAGACCTCAATGTCGCCCATCAGGAAATCGACCTTAAGAATCCACAGTCCAATCATCAAAACGCTGGCTTCTCTGATGAGGAGCGCGCCAAGTTCACTGAGCTTCTGAACGCCGGGTTTACGGACACGTTCCGTTATCTGTACCCGGACACCACCGGCATTTACTCCTGGTGGTCTTACCGGTTCAATGCCCGGAAAAACAACGCCGGATGGCGTATTGACTATTTTGTCGTCTCCAACGACATTCAGGACAAAATTCTCGACGCCAAAATCCATACCGATATTCTCGGTTCGGACCACTGCCCGGTCGAAGTTGACCTGGACTTCTGATATTCTTAAGAACAGTGCATTACTTTTGGGCCACATGGTCCGCTTTAGGGAGAAGTAATTATGCCAATTAATAACATCTTGTTCACGACTGAGACACCGTCTGATGTCCATCCAGACCTTCGAGAGGCCTATGATATCAAGACCGTCCCGCTCCATGTCCATCTTGGAGATGACGAGTACTATGACGGCGAAATTACTCAGCAGTACATTTACGACACATTCCAGACAAAGAAAATTCTTCCAAGTACGTCTGCTGTATCTGTCGGCGAGTACCAGGAATTTTTCCAGCCGTATGTTGATCAGGGACTGCAGATTATCCATGTCGCTATGAGTTCAGGAATTTCCTCAACTTATAACAACGCCTGTATCGCTGTCAAGGACAAAGGATGGGAAGACCAGGTTCATGTCTTCGATTCCAAGGCACTGTCCCAGACTACCGGCATTCCGCTCTTCAAAGGTGCAGAAATGGCTCAGAACGGTGCTTCCGTTGAGGAAATCTGCAATGCCATTGAGACGATGATTCCGAAGCTGGACTCCTCCTTCATAATCACCTCTCTGGATTTCCTGCGCCACGGCGGTCGCTGCAGCACACTCGCTGCTCTCGGCGCCAACCTGCTGAAGCTCAACCCGCTCATCAACATGGATGGCGGTTCCATGACCGTCAGCAAGAAGTACCGTGGCAAGGCACCCAATGTCTATCTGCAGTACATTGATGACCGGTTCAAGGATGGGCGCGAGGACATCTACGATAAGGAATTTGCCTTTGTCTCCCATGTTCTGGTTGACCCCGATATTATCGAAACCTGTGTCAAATATATGAAAGACACCTATCATTTCAAGAAAGTTTATGTCAACGAGTGCTCCTGTGTCATTACCGCACACGGCGGCAAGGGCGCATTTGGCGTATTTGCTCTCAAAAAATAAATTGGAGATGATGGAACCCGTATGAAGAAACTCATTGCGTTCGTTCTGTCGCTTGTCATGACTGCGGCTCTGGCAGTCCCGTCCACAGCGGCGGGACCCGGAGCCGTTTCGACTACCCGGGTGGCGGCTTCCGCCAAAATGTCCCACTATTCGCTCGCCCAGATGACCGGCGAATTATTCCTGCGAAGCGGCGCGGCGGGCAGCCGCGGGGCGGAGCACGGAGTGCGGAGCCCGAAGACGCAAGCAGTAAGGCCGCGAGTACCGGGGAGGCTGCTGGAAGCAGAGCCGCCAGCAACCGTGCGGCGCCTGCGACAAACAGGGCGCGCCGGAAAGCAACCAAGAAAACCGGGCCACGGAAAGTGCAGACTCAGGCTGGCCCTGAAGACCCGACTCTGAAAGAGATTGCCGCGAAGGCCGGCCGGGAATTCAAGGAAGAAGCGGGAGAGCTCATGGGCGCAGCCGGTGAAAAGATAGCCCAAAGTGAGTTCATGAAGAAAACTCGAAGACGGCTGGGAAAAGATAAGCCCGCCAAAGACAAGTCCGCCGCGGGAACAGCAAAGCCGGACAATACGGCGAAGTCTGATGATAACGGCCCGTCTCTGTTGGACCAGTACGATAAATAATGGAACCACCTGGCCATTTTGAGGCCAACCGGTTCAAAAATCCCAATTTCGACAGTGTCCGCAAGTGAGGAGATAATACACGCCAATCACCGATACGGAAAAGGCCGCGCCAGGTTAGTGGCACGGCCTCGTTTTATAGTTACGCTAATTTTTATAGCTACGCTAAAGTGTAGGTAACAGTAGATTCAACACGGAGGGTCCCGGTGGTGAAGTTCTTGTTGGCGTTTACGTTATTGAAATGAACGCCCAAAAGAACTGACTGTGTTCCTGGGTCCAGAGTTTTGGCTGTACCGAGTACAATACTGCTTGGGCTGCTGCAAATAAGCCCGTCATCACTGTAAATATTCAGCTTTGGAATATCTTGAAGGGTAATCTTCTTACCTGTTCCGTTGAAAACGCGGATATCTGCATAAACTCCAAACATGTAATCATTATTCAGTTCCTGAACATAAATGTAAACTTTACCGTTCTGTTTCGGCCATGCATTGAAAGAAGCTCCTCGATAATCTGTATAATCGTTGCTTTTTCCTGTAGTGGAATGGGCAACTGTAGAAGTTGTGCAGCTGTAGACACCATTGCTGTTACGGGTTGTTCCGTTGTTGGACTGCTTGTTGGTATTTTCAACAGGGGTGATGGTGTACTTCATCTGTACATTGCCTAAATCGCTGGTGCTGTTTGCGGTTGGTTTCCTGCTCTGCGATTTGCTAGAAGTGCTCACGCCAACCTGATTCATGTAGTTTTTGAGGCGGTTGCGGTACTGGGATACGGTGTAGGCCTTTTCACCATTAAGATTAAACCGTTTAGTACCAAAAATTTCCTCATTAACAAGCGATCCGCTGTTAACTGCAGCACCAGAGAGTTCAGCTTTAATTCCCGACTGATCCATCATGGATTTGTAGTGACCTTTGTTATGCGCTCCAGTGTTAACTTCATCGTACCATTCATCTGGTGCAGTCTTAGGATTTGTCCGACCCCAATTTAAGTTTTCTACAGTATAATTTGTACCACATCACACGCAAAGGCACACATGTAGTACAACATAAAAATTTGCCTGTACTACACCCCACTAATTCCGGGCGATGTAGTACTAGATTAGCCGCTGAACTTGTACCACAACCCTGGCTGAGGCCATGGTGTGGTACATACTAAAAAAATACGTGTACTACACTTTGCTGTAAGAGCCTTTTGTAGTACAAAAAATGACATAAAGTCTGTACCACAATGCCTCCCAAAACAACCATGTAGTACACGCTCCAAAATCAGCTGTACTACAAACGCCCAAATTCAGGGTGTGTAGTACAAACTCTAAAACCTGCTGTGCCCCCTTCTCCAGGCCCTTCCTTCTGACACACGAAGACACCGCCAAAGGCATACGAAAAGCCCGGATCCGCAAAGGATCCGGGCTCTGTTCTTTATGTTTTATCTGCTCAACATCAAATTAAGGCTTAATGGAACAGATTGGCAACGCCATCAAGAATGTTGGCAGCGCTGTTAATAAATCCTGCTGTTGTGTTGGTAATCTTAGCAGCGGCGTCGGCGGTTTTACCGGCTGCCTGACCAAGAGCAGCATAATCAACATTGTTGTTGAAGGTGTTAGCTGCGGTGCTGAGGTTGCTAAGAAGGTCAGCAGAGCTATTGGCTACGTTAGCGGTTGCATTGGCAACATTACGAACTGCCTGCTGGTTAGCAGGAGAACCAACTGTGTCATTTACAGAATTGGTTACTGAGCTAAGTGTATGAACCAGTGCGCTGTTAGTAGAAGCAACGTCCTTCATGTTGATACCAAGAGCGGAAACAGTGTCGCTAATGCCAGAAGAAATGCCATTAACAAGGCCGCCGTTGGTAAGGTCTGTCATAGCTGCGGTCAGAGAACCAAGCATTGGGCTCAGCTGAGCGCCGACAGAACTCAGGGTTCCACGGGTGTCACTGAGAAGTCCTGCGGTTGTGCCGAGGATGTCGGTGAGATAACCCATAACGCTGGAAAGGTCAACACTCTGAAGGGAATTCAGGGTTGCTACGCCAACTCCGAGAGCCTCAGTACCAAGACGGGCAAGTGCCGGCAGGTAGGTGGAAGACTCTACAGCAGACTGGAACATGGTGTTAATTCCGTTGAAGAAACTCTTCAGGAACGGGACGAGCGTATCCAATACAGGATCTTCGTACTTGACGAGAACTACGAGAAGAATTCCGCCGATCAGCAACATCGAAAACGCAATTACCAGGCAGATAATTGCCAGGATGAGACGAATGTTGGATCTGCTTCGCAGCTTTTCCTGATAATCCAAGGATTTGGTCAGACGTTCTGCCTCGAGAGTATTGGATACTCTCATGAGAGCTTCGCCGATCATGTTCTCCTCGGAGGATATGGTGCGTCTCCTATCGTCCATATCTCTCCCTCACTTTCACTAGAGATTAGATTTTGAGCAGAAAATAATTCCATCCAAAATAAAGTATATCTTAGGACCCTGCATAAATCAAGAAAATAACCCAAGCGCAATTGTATAAAACTGTATAATATGCCCAAAAAGATTGTGACTCACCGGACAAAGAACAAATTCCGGAAGACTTCTCCCCAATGTAGGATTCTAATTAAAAACATTATAGCATGTCGGGACATTCACAAACAACTTTTTTTCCGGCGATTGACTGGATATTCTCCCCTAACGAGTCCTCCAGAATCCCAAACCCGTTCTGTGAACGAGCACGGTTTCCCAGGGCTTATTTTACGCCTGTCTGTCATGATTCTCGCCTTGAACGGGCCTTTCCTTTCTGTTATTATTAAATAAGAAATGACACTAAAATTTATGAATTTTCATACAGATTGTCAATTCTGCCGAATAGTCCAGTGCAAAGGAGCTCCTTCTTTGCACTATATTTTCCTTAAGCGGGTTTTCTGTAAATCACTAGTAAATCGCCGGCAAAAAATGGTTAAGGAAAAGTTCGTATCAAAAGTTTATTTGTATTTGGGGTGTAGATATGCCTGACAACTCGAATCTGGATCTCCCTGTCTATCTGTTCCACCAGGGAAACAACTATAAAGCGTATGAATTCATGGGTTCCCATAAAGTCCCGGGAACCAACAGTGTTGTGTTCCGTGTCTGGGCCCCGCATGCCACTTCCGTCAGTGTTGTCGGCGACTTCAACAACTGGGACAATTCTGTTACTCCTATGCATAAAATTTCCGGCAGCATCTGGGAAGCCCAGGTTGACGGACAGATTGAAACCTATTCTGCCTATAAATACAGCATTCAGGCCCGCGACGGCCGCACTATTCTGAAGGCTGACCCGTACGGCTACCACATGGAAACCCGTCCGGGTACGGCAAGCAAATTCTACGACATAGAAAACTGTTACGACTGGAAAGACAAGACATGGCTCGACAAGCGGGCCAAGACGAATGTCTATGAAAGTCCTATCAATATTTATGAGGTTCACGCCGGTTCCTGGAAACTCAACGAGGACGGCAACCTCTATTCCTACCGCCAGCTGGCTGACGAGCTGGTACCTTACGTCAAGAAGATGGGCTATACCCACATAGAGTTCATGCCTCTCAGCGAGTACCCGTTTGACGGATCCTGGGGCTACCAGGTATGCGGCTACTATGCAGCCACCTCCCGTTACGGTACCCCGGCAGACCTCATGTATCTCATTGACCAGTGCCATAAAGCCGGCATCGGTGTCATCATGGACTGGGTTCCGGCCCACTTCCCGAAAGATGCCTATGGTCTTTACGAGTTCGACGGTGAACCATGCTACGAGTATGCCGACCCGCGGAAAGGTGAGCACAAAACCTGGGGCACTAAAGTATTCAACTACGAGTGCAACGAGGTCCAGTGTTTCCTCATCTCAAACGCCATGTTCTGGTTTGACATGTACCATATCGATGGTATCCGCGTAGATGCCGTCGCTTCCATGCTCTACCTCAACTACGACCGGAAAGACGGCGAATGGATTCCCAATAAGAACGGCGGTATGGAAAATCTTGAAGCTGTTGCATTCCTGCAGAAGCTCAACGAATCCGTGTTCCGCGAGCACGGCGACGTCATGATGATTGCCGAGGAGTCCACTGCATGGCCAATGGTTTCCAAGCCCACGGACATCGGCGGTCTCGGCTTCAACTTCAAATGGAATATGGGATGGATGAACGACGTCATCCGTTACTTCAATCTGGACGGTCTCAGCCGTAAGTTCAACCACGACTGTCTGACCTTCTCCTTCTTCTACGCATTCTCAGAGAACTTTATTCTTCCCATCTCGCACGATGAAGTGGTCCATGGGAAAGGTTCTCTCATCAATAAACACCCCGGAAATCCGGACGACCCGGTACAGTATGGCGAGAAATTTGCAGATAACCGCGCCATGCTCGCCTACATGTATTCCCATCCAGGCAAGAAGCTGCTCTTCATGGGCTGTGAATTTGCACAGTTCAGTGAGTGGAACTACAAAAAGGGGCTGGACTGGAACCTTCTGGACTATGACATGCATCAGAAATTCCAGAAATATGTCCAGGACCTCAACAAATTCTACATCAGCCACCCCGCCTTCTGGCAGGTTGACTACAGCTGGGAAGGCTTCGAATGGATTATTCCGGATGACAATACCAACTCCGTCCTTGGCTACAAACGAAAAGACAAAGACGGGAATGCCATTTACTGCATTCTCAACTTCACCAAAGTCAACCGCGAAGGATACTGCATGGGCGCCGAAAAGGGAACTTACAAGGTCATCTTCAACTCTGATGACCCGAAGTACAGCGGCTCCGGTTACAGCACAATCGGCGCCATCAAGACACAGGATGTCCCCATGCACTCTCAGGACGCCAGCCTGAAGCTGAATATTGCCGGCTTCTCCGCCCTCTTCCTGGAAAAAGTTTCAGAGAAGAAACCCGCGGCAAAGAAGAAGGTCAGCACTGCCAGGACCTCTTCGGCAAAAACAGCCAGGACGGCTAAGACCAAAGCCGCTGCCAAAACAAAAACGACACGTAAATCGCGCACGTTGAGAAATAAAACATAAAAAGAAAAGAATTTTTTAAAGGAGTCCTACTTATGGCACGCAAAACTGAAAGCATTGCAATGCTTCTTGCGGGCGGACAGGGAAGCAGACTCGGCATCCTCACACACAATGTGGCCAAGCCTGCTGTTCCGTTCGGAGGTAAGTATCGCATCATCGACTTCCCGCTGTCGAACTGTGTCAACTCCGGCATCTACACTGTCGGCGTTCTGACCCAGTATCAGCCGCTGGAACTCAATGACTACATTGGAAATGGTGAACCATGGGATCTCGACCGGTCTGAGGGCGGTGTTCATGTCCTCTCCCCGTACCAGCAGATTGAAGGCACGGACTGGTACAAGGGAACCGCGAACTCTATTTACCAGAACATCCATTTTATTGACAAATACAATCCGGAGTACATTGTGGTCCTCTCCGGAGACCACATCTACAAGATGGATTATGACAAGATGATCGAATTCCACAAAGCTCAGGGCGCGGCGGCTACTATCGCCATGCGTGAGGTTGAGTGGAAAGAGGCCTCCCGTTTCGGTCTGATGATCGTCAACGACGACGGAACCATCGCCGAGTTTGAGGAAAAGCCGGAGCACCCGCGGAGCAACAAGGCTTCCATGGGTATCTACGTTTTCACCTGGTCCAAGCTGAGACAGTATCTCATTGCGGACGAGGCCAACCCGAACTCCTCCAACGACTTCGGAAAAGATGTCATTCCTGCCATGCATGAGGCCGGTGAAAAGATGGTTGCCTATCAGTTTGACGGCTACTGGAGAGACGTCGGAACTATCGAGAGTCTCTGGGAAGCCAACATGGATATTCTGAGTCCCACCTCCGGCATCAACCTCAACGACCCGAACTGGCCTATCTTTGCGAAGAGCCCGAACGCGCCGCCGCAGTATATTGCTGACACGGCGAAAATTGTCAACTCCATGGTCTCTGAGGGCTGTGAAGTCGAGGGCAATGCGGACTTCTCCGTTCTGTTCCCGAACGCGGAAATTGCCGAAGACGCGCAGATCAACTACTCCATCATCATGCCCGGTGCCAAGATCGGCAAGGGCGCAGTAGTAGACTACGCCATCGTTGCACAGGACGCAGTCATTGAAGAAGGCGCACATGTAGGTGCCGCTCCTGACGACTGCAAAGATGACGACTGGGGTGTCACTGTCATTGGAAGCAATGTCACCGTCGGTAAGAACGCCATCGTTCCGGCCAATGTCCAGGTCGCAGAAAATGTAGAGGAGGGAACAACCTATGAGAGCAAATGATGTCCTCGGAATCATCCACGCACAGATGTATGATTCCAACATTACGGAACTCACAAGCATCCGAACCATGGCGTCGGTTCCTTTCGGCTGCAGATATCGTTTCATCGACTTCCCGCTCTCCAACATGGTCAATGCGGGAATGACCAGCGTAGGAATTGTCACCAAAGATAACTATCAGTCCCTGATGGACCATGTCGGATCCGGCAAGCCCTGGGACCTTGCAAGAAAAAGAGAAGGCATGTACCTTCTCCCGCCATACAACAATACCATTACCACTCCTGGCACACGGGACAGCCGTATTGACTCTCTTATGAGCAACCTCGACTTTCTCAACCATGCCCGCCAGGAATATGTCATCATGACGGACGCCAACGCGGTCTACAACTTCGACTTTGACGAACTGTTTGACCAGCACGACGCAACCGGTGCTGACATCACCATCGTTTACAAACATGGCAAAACCCCAAAACTTGGAAACGCCATGGTTCTGACTATGGACGACAATAAGAGAGTCACCGACATCGCCATCAGCGACGATGTAGAGGACGAAGTAGACTATTCCTTCAACATCTTCCTCATGCGGAAATCTCTTCTCGAATATCTCATCAAGGATGCTGCTGCCCACAACAAGCACTCCTTCTCCAGAGATATCCTTCAGCAGAATATTAAGAATCTTAAGATTGTCGGCTTCGAGGCCACCGGTTTCGCAGAGATGGTCGACTCTCTTCAGAGCTACTACAATGTAAGCATGTCTCTTCTTGACAAGGGAAAACGGTCCGTACTGTTCAATCCAGACGCTCCCATTGCCACCAAGATCAGCGACAACGTACCGACCGTCTACGGCGAAGAGAATACTGTAGGCAACTCCCTTCTTGCCGACGGCTGTGAAATTGACGGAACCGTTGAGAACTCTCTCCTCTTCCGCGGAGTCGTTGTTGAGCGCGGCGCAGTAGTCAAGAACTCCATTCTTATGCAGGGAACCGTAGTACACGCAAACGCAAAACTCAACAGTGTTATTACCGATAAGGATGTTACCATCACCGCCGGCAGAGTTCTGTCCGGAGATCCTTCTTATCCAATCTATTTCGCTAAGGGCATTGTCGTCTGATTCAAGTCAAATAAACCACTAGCGGAGGAACCAATATGAAAGTATTATTCGCTTCAAGTGAAGCCACCCCATTTGCCGTCAGCGGCGGTCTGGCTGAAGTTGCGGGAGCTCTCCCGAAAGCACTGAAGCAGAGAGACATAGACGTCCGGATTATCATGCCGCTCTACGGCTGCGTCACCCAGGAACAGCGGGAAGGTATGAAATACCTGCTGAACTTCGACGTGCCGGTTGCCTGGAGACGGCAGTACTGTGGAATCTTTGAGACCGAGTATAACGGAATTACTTACTATCTCATTGACAACGAGTACTATTTTAAGCGCTCCGGACTGTATGGTTACTATGATGACGCCGAGCGATTCGCCTTTTTCTCCCGCGCCATACTGGAGACCATTCAGCACCTCGACGGCTGGAAACCGGACATTATCCATTGTAATGACTGGCAGACTGCATTAGTCCCGGTCTATTACCGCTGCTTCTATCAGTATGCCCCCGGATATGAGAATATCCGTACGGTATTCACCATTCACAACATTCAGTATCAGGGCCTCTACGGCATGGACATTCTCAGTGAAGTCGTCGGTCTCGATGCGAAGGATTACGGCATCGTTGAGTATGACGGACTTGCAAACTTCATGAAAGGCGCCATTGAGACCTGTAACAAGGTCACAACAGTCAGCCCGACTTACGCCAACGAAATTCTGGACCCGTGGTACTCCCACGGCCTGGATGGCATCCTCCGCAATAACCTCTGGAAGCTGGTCGGAATTCTCAACGGAATTGACACCGACAGCTACAATCCAGCAACCGATAAAACGCTCACCGCCAACTACTCCGTCAATGACAAAGCTAATAAGGCGAAGTGCAAAGCCTTCCTGGAGGAACGGTTCGGATTTGACCACAAGCCGGAAGTTCCTATCATTACCATGACCTCCCGTCTGGTATCCCATAAGGGCCTCGACCTCGTCACCGCCATTATTGACGAACTTCTCTACAACACAGAAGTCCGAATCATTATTCTCGGATCTGGCGACAGTTCGTATGAGAACTACTTCCGCGGTGTTGCTGAGCGTCATCCGGACAAGTTCCGTGTTGAGTTAGGCTTCGAGCCGGATCTGGCCCGCCAGATGTATGCCGGCGCCGATCTCTTCTTAATGCCATCTAAGAGCGAGCCCTGCGGCCTGTCTCAGATGATCGCGCTGCGTTACGGCACCATTCCCATTGTCCGTGAAACCGGTGGACTTAAGGACTCCGTCACCGACTGCGGCGATGGAAAAGGCAGCGGCTTTACCTTTAAGACCTACAACGCACACGATATGCTCTGGGCCATTACCCGCGGCATTGATCTCTTCTACAACGATAAGAAGACCTGGGCCGAAGTTGTTGACCGTGCCATGAAATGTGACAACAGCTGGGGCAAATCCGCTGACCTGTACATTAATATGTACAAGGAAGCCCTCTCATAACCGCGTCTTCAGTAACACACGCTAAAAAACAGAGCTGTGGCACCGCAAGGTGTCATAGCTCTGTTTTTGTGTTATACTTCCAATAATATACGCTACAGTAAGTCGGCTAGCTCGGTATTGAGAAGGTCGTACATCCAGCTGCTCAGCGTCTGTACAGCATCCGGCGGTGAATCTGTTCGTTTGCTCCGTGACCGGTTCTTCGGTTTTTCCGTAGCCTGTTCGGTCAGCCGCAGAGACAGAAAGTGAAGCTGTTTTTCGGAAATTGCCGGTGTTCCCAGCCACTCGACGGGAATCCGTCCTTTCCGGTACTCATTCCAGAGACATAAATACAGTGCAAATCCAATAAATTTCATGGTATCTTCGCTCTTGTCTGAGTCCGGAATTTTGTCCAGCAGCTGCATCGCCACATGGAACATGGTCTTCTTGGACATTTCCTGGTCCCCAGGATCCTCCTGCTCCACAATCTGCGCCGCGTCCAGCTCCATGAGGTCGTTGGAGTGGCCGAGCAGGTAATCAGTGCTGACTCCATAGTAGTCCGCGGCGCGGACGACGAAATCCAGTCCGCATTCCCGAATGCCGTTTTCGTAATGAGATAGTAGTGCCTGCGAAATTCCCAACGCCCGGGCGGCCTCTTTCTGGCTGATCTTCTTCTGGCGCCGCAGTGTCGCCATCCGGTTGGCAAATGTGCTCTCTACCATCGAAACACCCCTCTCAGGAATTACAATCAGTATAATTCTGTTTCTATATTACTCTATATTTATACTTGGAGGCAACTTATGAAGACATATAAACTCCATATTATCCGCCACGGTCTGACCCAGGCCAACCTGGACGGGCAGTACATTGGACATAAAGACGTCAGCCTGTGCCCGCAGGGAATTGCTGACCTCAAAAAAATCAAGAAGGACTACATCTATCCGGATGTTCAGGTTGTCTTCACCAGCCCCATGAAGCGCTGTCTAGAGACCTGCCACATTATCTACCCGAACATTGAGCAACCGCTGATTATTGAGGGACTCATTGAGTACAACTTCGGTGAGTTCGAGGGAAAGACTGCCGAAGAGCTCAAGGATAACGAGGACTTCACCAACTGGATTGGCGGAGGGCTCGACGTTGCACCACCTTTCGGTGAGAGCTCCCGAGAGTTCGGTGAGCGAATTGGCACTACGTTTGAGCGGATTGTCGACGCCATGCTGCAGACCGGTATAGACGAGGCTGCCATCATTACTCATGGCGGCGTCTTAAATGCCCTCATGGCGATGTACGCCCTTCCCCAGGCCAAAATGACGGACTGGATGTGCGATGATGGGTTCGGCTATACGCTTCGTATTACTCCCTCGCTGTGGTCAGAAGGTCACAAAGTAGAGGCCGCGGCCAAATGCCCGGTTGAACGAAAGACATTTAACCCCGAGAGAGACTAAAAGACAGACTTAACAGCAAAAAGCGCTTCCCAAAATGAGAAGCGCTTTTTGATTTATTTATTAAAGCTGTTAATACTTCTAATAATACGGGCCTTTTTTATTTAAGACCTGCCGGGAAAAACAGGGCAAAGAAGTACGGGAAGCCCCAGTTGAGCAGAAAAGCGGTGACAATGGTCAGACCGTATTTCTCAACATAGGAAAATGCGTACATAATTGCCGCCGGAATGGCCATGAAGACCTTGGATACAGTCTTGGCATCTGCGTCTTTGCCGAACAAATGGTCCCACATGTTGATGGCGTCATCCTCCAGCGGGTTGCAGTTGGTCAGGAAAGACACGCCGACATAAAAGAGGATCAGTGAAAGCACATCAAACTGTCCGAGGTAAAAGAAGTGAATCGCCCCGGGGAGAGCAATGAAGAGACCTAAGACCAGCATGATAATATGCGGGAACCAGCAGATGGCAAAACTGCCTTTTTTACCGGCCAGCTCGTGCTCCACATGACCGCAGAGCTCATTGTCCTGCATGTACTCACTGTTGGTGACCGAGATATGGAAAATCCGGCAGAACAGCTGTTCGAGGAATCCTTTCAGGAGAGAGCCCGGGAAGGTTATGTATTTAATGATTTTGTAGAATGTTTTCATGCGAGATCACCCTTGCCTTTCAGGAATACGTCAGCAAGCGATTTCTTGCCGGAAATAATCTTCTGAACGTCCGGGGATGCTTTTGCACCGTACTGATCCAGCATAGACAACATGGACTTGTAAATCTTGTCCTCTTCCTCCGCCTTCTTGGTATTGCCGGCTTTCTTGTACTGCTGAGAGCGAAGCTCTGCACTCAGGCCGTACAGGCTGATGGTCTCGTCGTTCGTTCCGTAAGCAGCTGCCTGGTACGCATACTCTTCTGCCATCTTGTAGTCCCCATTGAGGAGCTCAATGACGGCCATCTGGTAGTTGAGTGGACCGCTGGTAGCGTCAATACGAAGTCCAGTGTTGACTGTCTTCTCGGCACCTTCCAGGTCGTTGCTCATTCTCTGGGCATACGCCTTATATCCATAGGCGATGGAGTCCTCTTTATTCCGCTTCAGCATCTTGTCCGTGTACTTCTGTGCCGTGGACCATTGCTGATTATTGAGGGAATATTCTGCCTCTAACGTGTTGCGGAATCCTTTGTCCTTAATTCCGTCGAGGGCCTCTCTCTGCGTAGAAGAGCTCTGACCGGTCATAAGAGCGGCATAATAATGGAAGAAATTAAGAATGGAAGGATCCACCTTGTCTCCTACACTCTTGTCAAATGCGGCAAGGATGCCCTTATAATCTTTGGCACTCTTGGAACTCTGCATGGCGTTCTGGAAAGCGGTAATAGCCTCATTGTACTGGCTGTACTTCTTCTGCATTTTCTTTGCATACCCATTACCCGGAGCCTTCAGGTCTCTTGGGGAGTAATGGTTGTTGATGAAGGAGCCCATGTAGTCAATGTAGGCCAGACCCATTTTGTTGTAGAGCTTGATCTGATTCTTCTTGTACTTAGAACCGTAAGTAAAACGACCATTGCTCTGGTCAATGGTATTATTGACTTCCTGATATTTGGCAAGTGCTGATACCGGTCTGCTCTGCATGGCACGCTTCTGAGCAACCGCAGTACCGGAGAACACACTCCAGCCGTTGACTAAAAACAGAATGGCAAATGCGAGGAAAATGGCGGCGATGACCGGAATAAAAAAGGTCCACCAGTCAAATTTTCCGGGATCCTGCTGCTCTGTTTTGACAGCAGCTTCAGCCTTTGGATTTTCTTGTTCCATAGCTGCCTCCTTAAAAGGTTTAGTAATTTTAACAACAACCTATTCTACCATACGGTTATAAAAAAGTATGAATAATTCTTGCATTGTCCGGTACTCGGTGATAAAATCTCGATTAACATTACATAAATATACATTTATAACTACTAATTACGACACATGGAAGGTGTAAAGTCTTGAAAACTAGAGATGATATTCGCAACGTTGCGATGATTGCCCATGTCGACCATGGTAAAACCACCCTGGTAGACGCCCTCCTCAAGCAGAGCGGTACCTTCCGTACCAACGAGCAGGTTGACGAGAGAGTCATGGACTCCAATGCCATTGAGCGTGAGCGTGGAATTACCATTCTCTCGAAAAACACGTCCGTTATGTATAAGGGCACAAAGATTAACATTATTGATACCCCCGGCCACGCCGACTTCGGCGGTGAAGTTGAGCGGATTATGCTCATGGTTGACGGGGTTCTTCTTCTGGTTGACGCATTCGAGGGCTGCATGCCGCAGACCCGTTTCGTATTAAAGAAAGCTCTTGCGCTGCGGAAAAAGGTTGTTGTTGTCATCAACAAAATCGATCGCCCGGGAGCAAGGCCGGCAGAGGTTGTCGACGAAGTTATTGACCTCTTCAT
>CAYRKX010000021.1:0-32995 GCA_964425185.1 uncultured Eubacteriales bacterium | reverse complement strand
CAGAAAGGTTAAGGTGAGTTAATGAAAAGAACAATTTCCATCCTGTTAAGTCTAGTGTTGGCGCTTGGAGCGTGCCTGAGCGTGGCGGCTGCTTCGTTTGCAGCGCCGGCACAGAAGTTCACTCTGCCGGGGAAAATTCGCGAGCAGGCTGGCCGAATAGTTTCGACCACAACACTTTCGTATGACAAAAAGTCAAAAACTCTGACTGCTGTCGCAGAAGATGAAGCAGCTCAGGGACTGTATGCCTACTTGTTCAACCAGAGTACGGATGTAGTATCGAACCGTTTCCTGGACCGGAATGACATCGCTGCCAATGCTGCGGACTATTTTTTTCATGATCTGTTCTCCAGCGATCTTGTTCGCCTTGGGGCAGTCAAGAAGCTTGTCATCAAGCAGAAGGATGCCGGACAGATTGATCTGATTGCGCAGTATACTTTCACTGCGAAGAATGGTCGGCTTGTCAGCGCCATTGCGGAATCTACTGATGATGCTGCCGAGAAGGCGCGGACCGAGACCAAGTACGAATACAATCGGACCGGTACCATTGCCAAAATAATCAAACGCAGCAAGACCAAAGACGACGAGACTCAGGCAGAAGTGAAATACGCCTATGATGTCGGCGGCCGTCTCAGCGGATTCGAGGTTACATTTAAGGATATCAGGTACCCAAAAGACTCCTACACAGGGAAAGCCGTATTTAGTCAATTTCAGTCCGGCTGCCCGACCCAGGCTGCTGTCGAGTCTGACGGGGACAAGTTCACACAGAAGTATTCTGCCTGGAAGTTCGACGACAAAGGACGTGTGACGGAATACGGTAATACCCGTTATACCTATGACGCCACCGGGCGATTGACTGGTGCTTTCAATCCAACCGGCTGGACCGGAGACCCCTACACTGTACAGTATTCAGCATTTTTTACGGTCTGACCACTGAAATGTGAAAATATGCGAGGCATTCAGCCATTTCAATTCATAAATGCGCTGAATCGCGAAGAAATATAGAGCATAGAGAGAATGACATCTGCTGCGCAAAGCAGGTGCCATTTTCCGTTTTGAACTAACATTTCTTTAATATGGGGGACTCATAATGACAATCAAAAGGGATCGGGTACATCGCCTGCAGGCGGACTCAGGTCCCGGAAAGGTTTAGGTGAGTATATGAAAAGATCTATTTCATTACTGTTAAGTTTCGTATTGGCACTTACCGCGTGCCTGAGCATGGCAGTCGCCTCAGTTGCGGCAGCACCGTCCTACAGCATGCCAGGAAAAATCCGCGACCAGCAAGGCGGCAGTACGAGGTCTACTGAGCTTTCCTATGATGCGAAGAGTAAGACACTGACCGCTGTCTCGGAAGACGAAAACACAGATGCCCTGTTTGACTATCTGCTGAACCAGAGCACCGATTCTGTCTCCAACCGTTTTCTGGACCAGAATAATGTGGCTGCGAAAACAGCCGGGTCACCATATCGGGATTTGTTCTCCAGTGACGCAATCCGATCTGGCAAGATCAAAACTCTGGTAATTAAACGGATGGACCCCGGTCGGACTAAGATTGCGCAGTATTCTTTCAACGCAAAGAATAACCGTCTTCTCAGCTCGAAAGCCGAGTTTGATAACAATGCCTTTGGCAGAACTCGGACCGAGACCAGGTATGAGTACAATGAGAACGGAACAATTTCCAAGATTACCAAGCACGACAAGACAGACAACACGGAAACTCGCACAGAGCTGAAATTTGGCTACGATATTGGCGGCCGTCTTGACCGGTACGAGGTAGAGTTCAGAGATGAGAGAAACTCGAAGAACTCCTATGACTCCAAAGTCTCCTTCCAGGATTTCCAGAATGGATGCCCGAAACAGAGCACTACAGAACGTAATGGCAAGAAGACCACACAGAGTTATCCGGAATGGAGATTCGACGGTCAGAAGCGTGTAACAGAGAACGGCAGCCGTCGTTACAATTATGACGGCTCTGGACGCCTGAATCGTACTAATGTAGAGCACAGCTCTCGTAATGTTGAGTATTCGAATTTCTTTCAGATTTGAGTGAGAGTGCCGGCTTAGAGCCGAGACTTTCCAGCAAAAAATGATACCCGCAGGGCCGAGAGTGGTCTTGCGGGTATGATGCTATATTTGAGAGAGATAAATCATTTTCATGAGTTCCTTTGTCTATAACTTAGAAAGGACAGGGTGAGAAAATGAAAAAGACAATCTCTCTACTACTAAGTTTATTAATGGCTTTGAGTGTATGCTTCAGCATGGCATGCACTTCTTTTGCGGCGGATAAGAAGTTTGAACTGCCGGGGAAGATTACAGGGCATGATGTAACTACGACCGCTTGGGATGAAGATACAAATACAACAGTTGACGATTGGAACGTTGCGCTGTCATACAACAAAAGCAGTAAAATATTAAACTGCACTTGCACAGGAGCCTATGGCTATGAGGGGCTATTGCAGTATTTATATAGTTTGAGTACGGACAAAGCGAGTAACCGCTTTTTTGATCAGTATGATACAACGTCAAAATTCGATACCGAGTATACCTTGAATCTTTTTTCTATTGATCCCATTCGTTATGGAAAAATCAAGAGAATTGACATTAAAAATAAGTCTGATGGAAAAACTTCTCCATTAATGTCATTGTCTTTTGAAACTAAGAATAATAAATTGACGAGCACTACACTTTATGTTCCTAACTCAAGAAATCAACTTTGGGCACGGGTACAGAACAATTTTTCCTACAATAAAGACGGACTGATTTCGAAAGTTGTTATGACAAATAAAGACCCGGATTTGCATTACAAAGTAGAATCAACTTATACTTATGATTCACAAAACAGACCGGTTAGCTGCCTTTGGAAAAGAAGCGACACGAAAACAGGGGAAACTTTCAACACCAACAGAATAGACTATTCCAATTATAATAGTGTAGGCTGGCCGACTGCTGAAACAACAACAGATTTAAGTGACTCAAACCAGAACTCTGAACCGGAAACAAATGAATTCGACTTCGACGCAAATGGTCGTCTGACTAAAGATTACCAGTGGAATTATTCTTATGATTCCCAGGGACGTCTGAGCAAACTGACACGCTCTGCTTCCGATCCTAAGTATCCGAATGATGGTGGTCAGGTCACCTATTCCTCTTACTTTACAATCTAAATACTTATTCCGAAAAGGGCGAGCCGCCTCGATTCTGAGGCGGCTCGCTTACTTTTTTTGCTGCCATTTTAGAAGGGGCTTGAACCCCCCCCGAATTTTTTGCGTCTATACCATGAAAGGGATGTGATATTATGATTTGCCCCAATTGTAAAAAAGAAGTTCCGGATGGGACAAAATTCTGCATTTATTGCGGTGCGGCGGTAGGAGACGAATCGCAGGTGCAGTCAACACCAGCGGGGACGCAGCCGATTCAGCAGCCCCAGCCCGCCCCACAAGCTCAATATGCTGCGCAGGCACAGCCGAAAGGACAGGCAGCGCCTACTCCCCAGCAACCATCTGCTTCGCAGGGACAACCTGCTTCCCAGCAGCAGACTGACAATGGAAAACGCACGAAGAAATTAAACACTGTCCTCATTATATGCCTTGTAGTGCTGTTAATTGTAGTGGCAGTTGTGGTAACGGTGCTGGTTATGAGTCATTCGAAAAAAGAAGAGACCGCAGCGGTGCCTGCTTCGAGTGCAGTTACCGCACAGGTTCAGGAGACTCCAGCTACTGCCCCGGTAAAACATGATTCATCAATTGTAGAGCCTTCGGATTGGATTACGCCGTACGAGGCAACTGCTATGTACAATGCTCGTGGCACAGAAAGTAAACCACGTAGTTATGTGACATTAAGAAGTGCTCCGAGTCGTGATTCTGCTGAAGTTACCAAGATTCCTAACGGAAGTGCCATTACAGTTCGCTCTGACGCGGGATATGATCCTGTACACAATATTCATTATAATTATGTGGATTACGGGAATTATTCCGGCTGGGTTCGTACAGATTTTATTGAATAAAAAACTGCATAAATAATGAAATTTTCGGGCGTGCTGCTAAACTGCAGCACGCCCATTTTGCATTCTTGTCTAAGAAAAACTGAATAGCACAATTCAACGCATAGTAGAAATGGCGAACCGCTTCAGTCCATTTCAAGAGCTGGAGTAAGGCGTCAGATTGAGAGAAACGTGGGATGACCATTATTTCATTTGCTATGAATTTGATTGCTATTCTAATTCATGTTTTTGCAAAATAAAATAGGTTAGTAAATATACCACAGAGAGGATTCCATCTGGAATCCTCTCTGTGGTATATTTATACTGTATTTACAAATTTGAAATAAGTGGGAAAGGGTAAAATGAAAAACGCTAAATATATCGGAGTAATCTCTTTAGCTGTAGTGATAGCAATAATGCTTGCCATTTCTGCAAATGCTAAAAACATTAGTTTGCAGACAATGTTAGATGACAAACCAGAAGAAATCAGTGTAGCTAAATTTATGGCTGTTCATCCTAAGGAGTTCGCTGAATTGATTCTTGATTTAGATCGAGGGGAAACTTCAAATTTAAGTCAATATTTCAACAATCCTGATGATCTGGAATACTTTTTAAGAATGAACAAGATTGACTCGACAATAGGCGCCCTTATTAAAACAGGCCTTGTTACAAATGATGTTAGAAATTCAGAACGATTTGTGGTCCCTAAAGCTCAAGTGAAAAGCAATGGAGTGCAGTCAATGGAATCCGCTGCTTCTGAATACTGGAGACCTGGGTTACCATACAGCTTTTTAACTGTTAATTTTTATACTGGTAATAAAATAAGCCTGGATACTTTCCTTATGTATAAGAATGCCAAAAATGACCTCGTGGTGTGGGGAATTATTCGGGATGACAGTGATACAAAAATAGAACTACGTGGAATTTCTGATATTGAGCTGAAATATAATGGAAAGACATTTGCCGCCGGAAGTCCAACTAAATTCAAAACCCCAATAAAACTGGCTCCGTACCCGAAAGAATTTAATCTTGGAATTTATGACAGCTTGCCAACAGAATGCTTTGTCAAATTAACTTTTGAACCAGGAACATATGATGGAGATATAGATATAACTAATATAGATAACATAAGCAGCGCCTATGAAATGGATTACTCCGCAATACAGTAAGTGAGTATTTACCTACGGCCAACTGTTATGTCCAAATTTCAAAAAACGTCATTTGACCATGAAACGTGAGACCCAAAAATGAGAAAATGCCAAATGGCCATGATGAAAATTTGTGCGGACAAGTTGGACGACTGCAAAGAATAGACGACAAAGGGAGCGAAAGTGGAGTATATCTGTCCGGCATACTCTCAAACTGCCCCTTCTACCGAACTTTATGAACGTAAACTGTAAAAATCCTGTCATGGCCAAACGGGAAAAACGGGATTTTGGGTTTGCAAAATCATGGCCAAAACGAATTTTTGGCATTTTGGGCATCAGATTTCGCTCCTGGGCTAGGTCACCAGGCCTCAATTCTGCTGCTGCGCCAGCAACTGAGCTCAGCCACTGGGAACCAGCACGACCAGCGGGCGCTGGCCCGGTCCACACCCGGTCCCTGCTCAACCACAACTAAAAGGCCGCACCACCACCCGGTGATGCGGCCTTTTTATATCACAATTTATTTGCCCTTTTTATTCTTTTCGTACCATTGAATTTCAATGACTTTGTCCGCATGGTCCAGAAAATACCGTTTAACGGTGTCGCCATCCTCATACTCCAGATACGAAACCGAATTGTCCGGGTGCAGCATGTCGTCTGTGACGCGCAGCCTCTTGGCGGGCCCCAGCAGCAGCTCTACCAGATTTTCTGGCGATCCAATGCCGATTCCGCCGTTTTCCTCGCGAACTTTTGGCAAATTCGAGAACTTGCCGGTTCTATATACTAAATTCATAACAGAACGCTCCTTCCTTCAAGACCAGTATACTCGCCGCGGCCGCTGAATGCATCCGACATTTTAAAAAGACCAGTGATTGTTCTGCTAAGGCATTGCATCGCTCGGAAAATTTCATACAATAGTTATAACCTGTTGAAAAGGAGCGGGACTTATGAATAAAACAGACATGCTGAACCGGCTGTTTCTGGCCATGATCCGCTTTGATGCCGGGGACCCGAAACGCATTCAGCACTTCACCAAGGTTCACAGCTATGCGCGGCTCATTGCACAGTCGGAAGACCTCGATGAGGAGACAACATTCACGCTGGAAGCCGCAGCTTATGTGCATGACATAGGCATTCATATTGCGGAGGAAAAATACGGGTATCAGAACGGAAAGCTGCAGGAGCAGGAAGGCCCTGCGGCGGCCCGGAAGCTGATGGAACCGCTTGGCTTTTCGGAAAAGACTATCAGCCGGGTGGAATTCCTGGTTGGTCACCACCATACCTACAAGAATATCGACAGCGCGGACTACCAGATTCTGGTAGAGGCTGACTTTCTGGTCAATATGTTTGAAGACGACGAAGATGTCAAACACGTACGGGCGGTCCGCGACAAGATCTTCAAGACCAAAACCGGCACGGAAATTATCAATACGATGTGGGGGCTTGAGGCCTGATGGCACGCACTACAGTTCGCAGAACTACGGAGCGGGAGATGTCAATAGGATTCAGAAAGGTCTGCTCCAGGGCGTAACTATCGGTGTATGCGGAAAATCAAGAGAGGTGAGGGAAAACGGCTGAAGGCCTGATTAGGAGATGACCTCGTAGTGGTAATCATCTCCTGTTTTGTCTCCTAAATAAGTTTGGGCAGCATCCCACGATTTAAGGTGTTTCGTAGCACCTTTATAAACTGGCGGAAACAGATTGTTGTTCCCGTCAATTTTTATATCGGCATATTCATACACATCATAAGTTCCATCATCGTTTTCGACGAGGAAGCAAAGGGAATTGTGAGTCTTTCCTTTAGGATGGTTAACGTCATTGGCTCGGCTGAATCCAATCTCAGCAATCTCTTCGTTAGCACCGTTCAGTTTCCCGAGCAAGTCATTCTTGTATTTTTCAATATAGCTGTCAGGAATTATCGAGATGTCAGCAAGATAGCTGGTCTCTTTCGATGCACTATTAGACCGGGCTGTTTGTGTGACCTGCGTTGTAGAAATGACCGGTGCTTGCGGCGTGTTCTGCTGCTTGCTGCTGATAAGAACAAACGCCAGCACGACAACCAGAATGACAATTATCGCAATGATAATTCCAATCCAGACTGCCTTCTTGTGCCCGCCTGGTTTCTTGACTGGCTGGACCGGTGCTGACTTCTCACGTACCTGCGGCTTAGGCTCTTCCGGTTCCGGCTTTGCCTGGTTCTCCGCTATTGGCACCACCAGTTTTGCCCCACACTTCGGGCAGAACTTATAGCCTTCCGGTACCTCTGCGCCACATTTTGTACAATACATGCGATCCACTCCTTTTTTCATTCTATTACTTGGACGATAACTGGTGGGAATAAGGTTCAGATTTTATGGAACACCCAAAACGACAGCCCGCCGGTGGCTGCCCTGCAACCACCAGTTGACACCCCTCAAACAATAACTGATTTTCAAACTTTACCATCAGAGCTATAGTAAAGACACCAAAGACAAAGACGTCGAAACGGTCCACAGACCGGGTCGGCGTCTTCTTTTATTTTAACCCATGGAAAGTGAGGAAATCATCATGGCAAAATATCCTAAATACAAAGTAGCAGCAGTTCAGGCAGCTCCGGTTTATCTCGACCTTGCGGGAACCGTAGACAAGTCCGTCAAGATTATTGAAGAGGCGGCATCCAACGGCGCTAAACTGATCGGCTTCCCCGAAGGCTTCCTCCCGGGCTATCCGTGGTTCGCGTTCCTCGGCCGTGCTCTTGACTATGTACCGAGATTTTACCACCAGCTGTATCTCAACGCGGTAGAAGTTCCGAGTGATGCACTGGCTAAAATCAGTCAGGCGGCCCGTGATAACGACATCTATGTATGCATCTCCGGATCCGAAAAAGACGGCGGATCTTTATACTTAACGCAGTTCTGGTTTAACAATAAAGGAGACCTCATGGGCAAACACCGCAAGATGCGTGTTTCCGTTGCTGAGCGTCTGATCTGGGGTGACGGCTCCGGTTCCATGATGCCGGTCTTTGATACCGAACTCGGTAGACTCGGCGGCTGTCAGTGCTGGGAGCATGATGTAGCCCTCGATGTCGCCGCTATGAATGCGCAGAACGAGCAGGTTCATGTTGCTTCCTGGCCTGGATATTTTGACGATGACATCGCCAGCAGAGCTTATGCAATTCAGACCGGTGCTTTCGTTCTTATGACCAGCTCGGTTTATGACGACAGAGTTTACAACATGCTCTGCACCGACGAGGATGGTAACCTGGAAGAAGACAGACTGGCCTACTTCAAGACTCTGAAACAGGGCCATACCGCAATCATTGGGCCAGATGGCAATCCGGTCAGTGACTATGTTCCTTCCGGCGAAGAGGGAATTGCCTATGCCGACATTGACCTTGAAGATATCATTGACTACAAGTACGGATTCGACGCTGCGGGCCACTACAGAAACCAGTATCTGACCCTCAACTTCTATAGAAAACCGCATCCGTTCTGCAACTTCATCGGTGACGGTGAGCAGGAGACAATCAGCTACGATGATATTCAGCCCTATGCAGAAGAGCAGGAATAAGTTATAATAATCCTGAAATGCAAAGAGGCAGATCCCATATCGGGTTCTGCCTCTTTTTTACTTTGGAGGTGGCGCCCTGTGAATGTAAAAGATATGAAAAACTTTCTCACTGTGGTAGATCGAAAAAGCATTACTGCCGCCTCAGAAGAACTCTTTGTCTCTCCTCAGGCTCTCAGTAAAATGATCAAGCGCATGGAAACGGAACTCGGCGTTGAACTGCTGCAGCGTTCACAGCACGGTGTGGAACCGACTGTATATGGCCAGCTGTTCTACAAAGAGGCGCAGAAAATTGTCAATGAGTACGGTGAGATGACACAGGAAATTAACGACCTGAAGCTGCAGAACCGGGGAATGCTGCGTATGGCGTCGGCTTTCGGCATCCTGCGCTATCTGACCCCGGAATTTATTCACGAGTTTACGGAGCGCAACCGCAATATCCATCTTGAGTACACGGAATATCCCGACAAGTACATCGCAGAAAACCTGAAAAATGGTGAATGCGATGTCGGAATGGTACCATACCTGTCGAAGGACCCGGAGCTGGACTATGTCGACCTGTTTTCGTGTGAAATCTATTTTATTACGCACGCGGGAAGTCGATTTTACGATGCGGATGAGGTGTCTGTGCATGACATTAATTTGGAGCCGCTGATTGTGGAGAGTGACAAGTTCGTCATTCATCACATTCTGACAGATACCTGCGTGCAGGAGCATGTGCGGCCGGATATCTATTTCAACACGAGCGGGTTCAGCCTGTGTTACAAACTCTGCCGCGAGGGAGAGGGAAATACCATATCCATGAAATTTATCTATGAGGATATGAAGGCAGATAATCTTCGGATGATTCCGCTGAAAGAGCATCCGAAGTGGAATGTAGCAATGGTAACGCCAAAGGAGGTACCCCGCACGGACAGCGTAAAGCGGCTGATTCGCTTCGCGGAGGACTGGTGCAGGACGCTATAACTTATTTGCATGGTATCCTGACAAATTGATATTGTACAAACTCCTGCTTATCTTCTATGATGAATTCAGTCCAAAAGATTGAAGGAGGACATTATCATGAAGAAAAGAATTGGTGCCCTTGTTATGGTACTTGCCGTCATTGCTGCTGTTCTTGCCGGCTGCGGCTCTTCTGCCGAGACCAAGACGGCCAATGCAGCACAGAATAAAACCGATTTAGGAAAGACGCTTGTTGTCTATTATTCGAACACAGGAAGCACAGAAGCTGTTGCTAAAGAAATTGCCAAGGCAACCGGCGGCGATTTATTCGAACTTGTTGCAAATCCGGATTACACGCAGGCTGACCTCGACTGGACCAACCCAGCCAGCCGCGTAAACCGCGAGCACAACAATCCATCACTCCGGAATGTGGCTCTGAAGAACACTAAAGTTCCAGACTGGAGTTCTTATAAGACCGTATTTATCGGCTATCCTATCTGGTGGGGTGACTACGCATGGCCTGTTGCAGGTTTTGTTAAAGCCAACGACTTTACTGGCAAGACAGTCTATCCGTTTGCCACTTCCATGAGCTCTCCACTTGGTGACAGCGGCAAGAATCTTGCCAAGCTTACTACAACCGGCACCTGGAAAGATGGTCAGCGGTTTGAGTCCGGTGCATCGGCAAGCGCGGTTGACAACTGGGTAAAAAGTTTATAATTAGAATATGACTAAAATTTTATTTGTCTGCCATGGGAACATCTGCCGATCTCCCATGGCAGAATTTGTGATGAAAAAGCTGGTCAAAGACGCAGGGCAGGAGAAAAATTTCGAGATTGCCTCTGCTGCCACCAGCACTGAGGAAATTGGCAACCCGGTGTACCCGCCGGCAAAACGGGAACTGGCAAAACATGGGATATCCTGCAAAGGCCACCACGCCAGACAGATGACCCGTGCAGACTACGACTACTATGATCTGCTCATCGGCATGGACGAGGAAAATATGTACTATATGCCGCGGATCTGTGGCGGCGACCCAGACCATAAAATTCATCTTCTTATGGATTACACTGACCGTCCGGGCGATGTAGCGGACCCCTGGTTTACCCGAAATTTTGATGCAACATGGCGTGACGTGCTGGAAGGCTGTACTGGTTTGTTGAAATACTTGAATCGCCAGTAAGGGGCGATTTATAATGAACTCCTAAGGAAAATTGAAAAGGAGTTATTTCCGATGAGAAAACTGAAGAGCATTCTTGCGGCTTTCCTGGCAGTTCTGATGATTGCCTGCGTTCCGGCCATGGCGGCCCAGAACGATACCGTGAAGAAATACCCGGTAACCCTGTACTACCACGAGACAGCGGCCCGGAATACCCTGAACGAAATTAACACCTACCGTGCGGACAAAGATTCCTGGTATTGGGACCAGAATAACCGGTTCCGGATTAAGGCATCCCTGGTGTCCAAACCGGAAGCGCTGAGTTATGACTATGCGCTGGAACAGATTGCCATGCAGCGTCTGGCAGAACTGCTGTTCAGCTCATACCAGAAAGACCAGACCAAGCGGCCGAATGGAAAAGATGTCAGTACACTGACCGTCGGTGGTCAGAAACCCGGATATGAAGTTGTGGCACAGGGTGTGACTACTGCTTCTGCCGCTGTGAACCAGCTGAAGGGAAGCGACAAGGACTACAAATCTCAGCCGTACCGGCAGCTTTTACTTCATCCGTCCATTAAAGCCGTTGGCGTTGCCTATGCCACTATTGAGGGTCAGCAGATTTGGCTGTTTGAGTTTTCAACATCAAAGTCAACTGTGCCGAAAGGCAACCCGGTCAACGGTAATAAGACCATGCAGGTGGAAGTTGCCAAGAGCCAGGTCCCACAGCTCTTTGACAAGCTGGATGTCAAGCAGCAGAATGGTCAGGTTATTTTGACTAAGAACGGGAAGAAGTACTCTGAGTTCACAGGATTCCTCCCAGCCGGCACCGGCAAGGATCAGCAGATTCTCTACTTTAAAAACGGTGTCTTCCAGTCCAAGGCGAGCGGAAAAGTTACAGCGGACTACAACGGAAAGCCTGTGACCTACACGGTCAAAAACGGAACTGTAGTAAAATAAAAAGAGGAGGCTCGGATGAGCCTCCTTTTTCTTGACTGTAAGATTTTGTGGGACGATACTGAGCTGTTGGATTACTCTTCTGGCTCGTCGCTGTCAGCACCGGCTGCAGCATCCTTTACTGCCTGCTTAGACGCGGCGGCCTGCTGCTTCATATACTCATGCTCCTGCGCCAGCTGATCCACTAATGCTTTCGGCTGCCAGGTGCAGTTGGTCGGTGTCATGACTGCCTTGTAGTCTACTGACGCGTTCTTCTGGCGGCTTTCCTGCAGAAAACGGTTCAGATGGGACTCCTCCGGAATGTGGAGGATAATCATCTCTTCGTCAAAATCGTAGTTCTCGCCCTCTTTGGGTTCACCCAGTCCCTGGGGCAGCTGGATCATAAACTGCTCGGCGATGCACTTGCTGTAGTCCGCCTTGTCCACTTCGCGGATCTTGAGACCCAGTTTACGGCAGATCTTTTCGAGGGTGCTGTATTTTTCCTTCGGCACGTTGAAACAGACAACGGCGCCGGTATGACGGGTTGCTTTCATGGAAAGACTCCTTTATATTATTTAATACTGAAAATCATTTTATCACATTACGGGGAGGAATAGTTGTGAATGCTCTGGCAAAATGTCAGCTATGTCCCCGGAACTGTCGCGTGAATCGCGCGGAAGGACAATATGGGCGGTGCCACGAAGATGGAGCAATACGGATTGCACGGGCGTCGCTGCACATGTGGGAAGAACCATGTATTTCCGGTACAAAGGGGTCCGGAACGGTATTCTTCAGTGGATGTCCACTGGGCTGCGTCTACTGTCAGAACTACAATATTGCGAACGGTGCTAACGGTGTGCCGGTGACGGTGGATGAACTGTCGGAAATCTTTCTGAAGCAGCAGGAAAACGGGGCCAACAACATTAATCTGGTAACGCCTACACATTATGTTCCACTGATTGTGCCGGCGTTGGAAAAGGCCAGGATGCAGGGCCTGAAGCTTCCTGTTGTCTACAATACCGGATCTTACGAAACTGTTGAGACGTTGAAAATGATGGACGGCCTGGTAGACGTTTATCTGCCGGACCTGAAATATGTCAGCAGCCAGCTGTCGGGCCGCTATTCTTTTGCACCGGATTATTTTGAGGTGGCATCTACGGCCATCGCGGAAATGTACCGGCAAGTGGGCCCGCCGGTGTTTGACGACAATGGCATGATGAAGCGCGGCATGATTGTCCGACATATGATGCTTCCAGGATGCCTGGAAGATTCCAAACGGGTAGTTCGCTATCTGTGGGAAACCTATGGAAACAACATTTTTATGAGCCTGATGAGTCAGTACACACCGTTGAAACCAGTGGAGCGGTTCCCGGAAATTAACCGCAAAGTCTCCTGGGATGAGTATTTTGCACTGGAGGACTACGCAGTAGAACTGGGCGTGGAACAGGCGTTTGTCCAGGAAGAGGACGCAGCGGAAGAGAGCTTTATTCCGGACTTTGAGAGTTTTGATTTGAAGAAATATCTCGGCGATTGAGTGCTGAGTGGAATATACTGAACGAGAAGAACGGCCGCATGGTGGATATCCATGCGGCCGTTCTTCTTCTTTCGGGATTTATATAGGAGATTAAAAAGTGAAGGTATTTGTCGAATGATTATGCTGGTTTGCAGAACCAGATTTTGTAAACTTTAGTTCTTAGGTTACAGGGCAAGAGCAAGGGGAGCTGCGAACTCAGCTGCAGTAAGAGGAGCGGCAACAGCTACGCAGGCTGCGGCCGGAGCGGCAACACTTGCAGCACCAACAGCGCCCATAGTAGCGGCGGTTGCTAACTGAGGAGCAGCAGCTATAGCAGCGGCTCCTGCCATTTTAGCAGCAGCGTTATCTGGAAGCTGACCGTTAACGGCGTCATAGCCTTTGTCTTTCTCGGCATAGCCGACAATCTGGTTGCCGTTGGCATCGTACTTCGGGTCCATGTCGTAGCGGCTTGCTGCAAAAGTGGAAGTAGAAGTAGCGGCGATGACAATGGCGAAAAGGGCAAGGGCAAGAACTGCCATGGTGATGTATTTGAAGATTTTGTTTGCTTTAGTCATAGTGCTTTTCATAAGTCATTCTCCTGTTTAATGGTCAATCAACTTTTCATTCTTATTTGGGTTTCCCTTTGTTCTGGCTATACTATAACTGGCAGAAGAAAGAAAATCAAGACTTATTTTCAAAATAATTCAAAAAAGTTCAAAATAATTCAAAAATGAACGAACGGGTGACTGAACTGGCGGAAAATGACTGAGCTCAGAATCGACAAAAGTGGCTATAATATGCGGATGTTGCGGGAAAATATGCAAATTGTTCGAATGAAAAGCAGTCAAAAACATTCGACGGATTAGTGCTTCAACGTGGTAAAAAGTGAACTTTTTAATACAAACAACAAGAAAATAAAGATAGTATTTGAAACTTTTGGATTGCAGACTTTCAAAATCGATCAAATAGGAGAGCTAAAAAGTGAGCAAGCAGGTGGCAAAACCTCAAAATTGTATTATGGCTTTTTACTGTACAACGGAGCAAAGACATAACTTTATAGAAAAAACGCCCGGGCTCACGAGAGCCTGGGCGGTAAATGCACATTTAATTACACTTTACTTATTCAATTGGTGTATGGTACAGCGTCTCATAGATTTTACGTGCCTCTGGCGTCTTGAGACTGGAGTCCAGGACCACTTTGCCGTGTACGGCGCCGGCCGATTCGTCTTCCGGTGCCAGAATATTATGCTGTACCAGCCGCCGACGAAGCTGGCGGGCTGTGCCGGCGCCGCCGTCGAAGAGCGGTACATCGCCCATGATGGTGCGAATTTGTTTCTTAATGAACGGATAATGCGTGCAGCCTAGGACGATGCCGTCGACTTTGCCTGCGTAGTCCCCAATCAAAGAGCGCAGGAGGTCCAGTAAATCTGGTGCATCGAGGTTGCCTTTCTCAATGCGGCCAGCGAGTCCGCGGCACATGACCGGGATAAATTCCGCTTCGCCTTCCAGCCGGTGGGAAAGTTTCTGGTACTTTTCCAGTTTCAGCGTGGCAGGTGTGGCCATGACCAGAACGCGTCCGTGGTGCTCCTTTTCAGCAGCAGGCTTTAAGGCAGGTTCCATGCCAAGAATGGGAATTTCCGCGTCGTACTTAGCTCGAATTTTTGAAGCGGCCGCACTGGTGGCTGTGTTGCAGGCAATGACAATGGACTTGCAGCCCTCTTCCACCATATGGTCTGCTATGGCCAAGGAGTATTTCCGTATTAACCGTAAAGGCTTTTCACCGTAAGGGGCGTGGAACGAGTCTCCAAAATAGTAGAAATTTTCGTAAGGAAGCTGCCGAACCAGTTCCTGAAGCACGCTCAGTCCGCCCACACCGGAGTCAAACACTCCGACATAATTCTCGTACTGTCCCATGACTAAATTTCGTAATCCATGCAGACGCGGAGTTTGGTGTTTGGAGCAATGAGTCCATCTTTGACTTTGACATGGGCCGGATGAACCGCATAGCCGTCGAGCGCAGCCTGATCCGTAACCGTACTGTCCAGTAAAATGTCTGCATTGGAACTTGGCAGGGGGTTGACATAAACATGAATGTCAGTGAGACCGGGAACGACGCCGAGCAGGTCTTCCAGGCCCTTCTTGATTTCAGCTCCGAGCTTCTTCTTCTGGTCGTCGGAGAGCTCGTCTTTGAACTGCCATAAAATTACATGTTTAATCACAGGAAATTCCTTCTTTCATGGAATATTAGTCTTATTTTACCATGAAACCGAAAAAACGCGACGATAGAATACAGCCGTTTTTACAAGAAGAGACGAAGGGGCCGGGTGGAGCAGGGCGCAGGCCTTGTTTTGATGGTGCGCTGAAGCACGAAAATTCTCTTTTATTCCGAACGATTATTTTATATAATAGTTGCAGAATTTATTCATGGAGGAGAATTCAATATGAGCTATACACTTGTTTTAATCCGCCACGGTGAGAGTGAATGGAACAAAGCCAATCTGTTCACAGGCTGGACCGACGTTGATCTCTCTGAGCACGGCGTTGAAGAGGCTAAGGCCGGCGGTAAAAAGCTGAAGGATGAGGGCTTCTCATTCGACATCTGCTATACCTCTTATCTTAAGAGAGCCATCCATACTGCATATAACGTTCTTGGCGAACTCGACGAAGAGTGGATTCCCATGGTCAAGGACTGGAGACTCAACGAGCGTCACTACGGCGCACTGCAGGGCCTCAATAAAGCTGACACCGCTAAGAAGTACGGTGATGAGCAGGTTAAAATCTGGAGACGTTCTTTCGATGTCTGCCCTCCGGCTCTGACTGACGACGACGAGAGAAACCCGAAGAACCAGGCTATGTACAAGAATGTAGACCCGAAGCTCCTTCCGAACACCGAGTCTCTCGAGACCTGCATCGCACGTGTTGTTCCTTACTATAAGGACGTTATTACTAAGGACATTGCTGCCGGCAAGAAAGTTCTTATTGCCGCTCACGGTAACTCCCTTCGTTCGCTGGTTATGTATCTCGACGACATGACCCCGGACGAAATTCTCGAGACCAACATCCCGACCGCTGTTCCGCTTGTCTATGAGCTTAACGACGACTTTAAGGCAATCAGCCACAGATATCTTCTCTCCGACGAGGAACTCAAGGCGAGAATGGACGCTGTTGCCAACCAGGGTAAGGCAAAATAATTGACACTGTATTGAATACTGGGGTATAATCCAGTTGAGTAAGGGGAGTAGTCGGCACAGTTAACACTGTGTTCGTCCTGCCGTCAATACACGGTTCCCGGAGAACGGGAACCCGGCTTTACGAGTAAACGACGAGACTTTGCCGATTTTTAGCATCGGCAGAGTCTTGTCTTTTTTTATGCTCTGCTGGATGGGAAAGGAAAGTTATTATGCATGCATTTTTGCAGGTGCTTCTGCTGATCGTCGGCTTTGCCATGCTGGTCAAAGGTGCAGACTGGTTTGTCGACGGCGCGGCGGGAATTGCCAAAAAATTCGGAATTCCGTCACTGGTTATCGGCCTGACTATTGTCGCCATGGGAACCAGCGCTCCGGAAGCCGCTATTAGTATTACTGCCGCGGTTAACCACAACGCGGGTATTTCCATAGGAAATGTTGTGGGCAGTAATATTCTGAATATTCTGATTATTCTGGGCATTGCCTCCGTCATTACGCCGCTTGCTGTGCAGAAGTCAACAAGACGTTATGAAATTCCGTTTGTCATTCTAGTCTCTCTTGTCCTGCTGTGGCAGGGCTGGGACCAGTCGGTTGGCCGCATCGACGGCGCCGTTCTCTGGGTCCTCTTTATTATTTATCTTATCTATATGGGCTGGCTTGCCAAACAGGGCAGGAATGGCGCAGAGGACATGGAAAGTTTCCGGACATCCGGCTCTACAGTCGGCGGGTTTGCAGTTGCTAAAAACCCGGCACAAGTTGCTATGGACACCGTTATGCCGCTCTGGAAGGCTTTACTCCTGACTCTGGTCGGACTGGTACTGATTGTTTTTGGCGCACGGTTCACCGTAAATGCAGCCAGTGAACTTGCCCGTATGGCCGGCGTCTCCGAGCGATTCATCGGTCTTACCATTGTTGCATTAGGAACTTCTCTGCCAGAACTTTTCACGTCTGTGAATGCCGCACGCAAGGGTGAAGCGGACATTGCCGTCGGCAATATTGTAGGATCTAATATCTTCAATATCCTGTTTGTTCTGGGTACTTCAGCACTGATTATGCCGGTTGCCTTCGAACCGAAGTTCCGCATAGATGCTATTGTAGCGGTTGCAGCAGCAGTTCTCCTCTGGATTCTCAGCCTGAATAAGGACAAAAAGCTGAAGCGGAGCGGCGGCATTATCATGCTTGCCGCATATGTCTTACCATTGTTGCATTAGGAACTTCTCTGCCAGAACTTTTCACGTCTGTGAATGCCGCACGCAAGGGTGAAGCGGACATTGCCGTCGGCAATATTGTAGGATCTAATATCTTCAATATCCTGTTTGTTCTGGGTACTTCAGCACTGATTATGCCGGTTGCCTTCGAACCGAAGTTCCGCATAGATGCTATTGTAGCGGTTGCAGCAGCAGTTCTCCTCTGGATTCTCAGCCTGAATAAGGACAAAAAGCTGAAGCGGAGCGGCGGCATTATCATGCTTGCCGCATATGCGTTATATTTTGTTTATCTTGTTCTTAAATAGACAATGTCAAATTGCGCCACAGCGACAAAAAGAGTGTATAATAAGTTGCGTAAAAAAACTCAGTAAAAGGGGTACTGAATAATGGTTACTACTGTTACTGGCACCGCTCTACTGGTCGCAAGGATTATCGCTCTGATTATCTTTGTGGGCATGTTTGCGGTTCTTGTCACCGGTAAAATCGAACGGCAGTGGGTAACGCTGACCTCCGGTGCGCTGATGCTCATCGTGGTCTTCGGCCTGTGCTGCCGGTCCGGATCTGCCATATGGCAGGCGTTTAACTTTAAGAGCATTATTGAGCCAACGTTCTGGTACGGGTCTTCTTCTGCGGAGTCCTTTGGTATCAGCTGGTCCACTATCCTGTTTATCTTTGGTGTATGGGTTATGGTGGAAGCGCTCTCACGCTCCGGATTCTTCAAATGGATCTGTCTGGCTCTTGCTAAAGCGGTACATTATAAACTGGTTCCGCTGTTTATCGTGTTCATGCTTATCTCAGCATTTTTGAGCATGTTCATTGGAAGCATCACGGTTATCCTGTTCCTTGCTGCTGTCACAGTCGAGCTCGCACGAATTCTGAAGTTCGACCCGATTCCGATGGTCCTCGCAGAGATCTTCTGCGCAAACCTCGGTGGAGCGGCAACCATGGCCGGAGACCCGCCAAACATCATCATTGGAACTGCCGTTGGATTTACCTTCTTCGACTTCTTCTCCAATACCGGCGTTATGGTTCTTATCTCTCTGGTCATTGTCATGATCTTCTTCCTCATTGCTACTCACAAGGAGCTCAAGAAGAGTGAGGCCGCCCGTCCGGAACATGTTACGTATCCGGATGCCAAAGAGGCTATTACAAACAAGAAATCTTTCGCTGTCAGCGTCTTTGTCTTTGTTATGACCATTGTTCTTCTGGTCACCAATAAGCAGACCGGACTTACCATTACCACCATTGGCCTGTTCGCAGGTCTGGTTGCCTGGATTGGTGTCTCGGTTACTGCGGGACGGAAAGAGGGACTTGACGTTCTCAAGAAGATTGACTACAAGACTCTGTCCTTCTTCGTTGGACTGTTCCTTGTCGTTGCCGGCCTTCAGTTTACAGGCTGTCTGGAACTGGTTGCCAAGTTTATCCGCAACGTCAGCGGCGGTAATCCTTACATTGTGGTTGCCATTATTCTCTGGGTCTCTGCCTTTGCCAGCGCCTTTGTCGACAACATCCCGTTTGCCGCAACAATGGTTCCGGTTATTCAGGCACTTGCAGGCCCGACAGTTCCGCTCAATGTTCTCGCTTATACACTTTCTCTTGGTACAGATATCGGCGGAAATGCCACTCCCATTGGAGCATCGGCCAACGTTGTCGGTACTTCCATCGTCTCCAAAGAGGGACACCCGGTTACCTGGGGTAAGTACTGCAAGTACAATGCACCGGCCACTATTATCGTCGTTGCGTGCTGCATGCTGATGATCTACAGCCGGTATTTCTGGTTTGCTTAAACCGTAAATCGCAGATATAAAAGAAATAAAAATTGCTCCCATCCTGTGGGAGCAATTTTTTTGTGTTATACTCAAAGTAGCATAAACGCTAAGAAGGAGATGACCCCATGAGTGAACAGATTATTATTTCCATAGGCCGGGAACATGGAAGCCTGGGCCACGAGATTGCTGTACGGCTGGCCAAGAGTCTCGGCTATGATTTGTACGACCGTGATATCCTCAACCAGATTGCGGACTCTGGAGACACCAATGTGAATCCGGATAAAATGAAAAAGTACGATGAACGCCCGCGCCGGGTGCTGGGTTCCCGCGTGGTTAACGGGTACTCCAACTCGTTGGAGGATATTGTCTCGGAGAAGGTCTTTGATTATGAGAAAAAGCTGGCAGATTCCGGCAAGTCTTTTGTCATTGTCGGACGCTGTGCAGACTACATTCTCCAGGATTATCCTGGACTTGTCAGCATCTTTATTCAGGCTGACGATGCTGCCAAGGTCAAGCACATTATGTCTTCCCGGAATAAGGATGAAAAAGACGCCGTGAAGGAAATTCATGATGTAGACCGTAACCGTCGGCGCTACCATAACCATTATGCCGGTTCTGGCTGGAAAGACATTAACAACTATGACCTCATTCTCAACTCGTCCCGTCTTGGCCTGGAGGGAACCATTGACATCATTAAAGAGTATGTCACGTTGAAACAGAGCCATCTGACCGGGTCGTTCCCAGAGTGATGAGATGGCGAACGCTGGCTGCCGATGCGTAAGGCGAAGGCCGCTGGATACGCCAATTCATTTCATACACAAAAAGACCGCACCATGCTGGCAGATACCAGTCTGGTGCGGTTTCTTTATAAAGCAAAAAAACAGCCGCCGGCAAATGCCGGCGGCTGTTTTTTTGAATTTCAAACTTATATTTGAATTTATTTCAGTGTAGTGGTACCAGTGGTCGGTGCAGCCGGAGTTTTAGCAGACGGCTGATGACTCATAATGTAATCCCAGTCCTTGTACTCACCGGGGAACAGATTGTTCTGCTGGCTGCATCCACAATTGGTGCAGGTGCAATTCTGGCATCCGCAGTTCTTAGCCTGAGATGCTGTCGGAGCAGTCGGGAAACCTGGAAATGCAAAATCCTGAGTCTGCGGTACTTTGACGTCTACCTTGCCGGTCTTCAGCTTCGGGTTAGAGTTGGAATCAAAAACAAAGCCCTGACCGTTATTGGATGTGCCGATGTAGAGCTCGGTCTTTGGTGCTGCAGAAACAGAAATGGCCATGACGCTGACCATACAGGCAAGTGCCAGGACAGCTACAAGAATTTTTGTGAACTTCTTCATACAAAAGACTCCTTTTTTATATCCTGTAAAATAAAGTATCTGGCGCAAATGTGAATAATGTGTTAATGGTAGCCAAGATTAAGTTCCATTTGTGCGGCCCGACAGCTGACTAAGCCAGCAACCACATCTCAGACTTATTTCTGCTCTTCTTCATCTTCATATTCTTCCGCCATGGTCTCCATCATATCCGTCTCGGCATTGTCAGGATGACTTCCATCTGGCTCTTCTTTCCGTTGGTTACGGAGAAAAACAGATTTGTCGAGCTGACCGGCAGAGCGGGCAACTACTGTGGTGCAGACGGCATCACCGGTAATGTTGACCGTAGTGCGGGCCATGTCGAGAATCCGGTCAATTCCCATAATGAGAGAAATGCCCTCAATAGGAAGTCCTACAGAAGACAGGACCATAGTCAGAGTGACTAATCCTACACTTGGAACACCAGCAGTGCCAATTGAGGCAAGTACTGCGGTGAGAATAACTGTCAGATAGTCCATAGGCCGCAGCGGAATGCCGTAGGCCTGAGACACAAATACTACAGCAACGCCCTGCATAATAGCAGTGCCATCCATGTTGATGGTGGCACCCAGCGGGATGGTGAAAGAAGAAATCTGCCGGCTGACGCCGATATCTTTCTCCAGCGTATCAATATTCATTGGAATTGTTGCGTTGGATGTTGCCGTAGAAAATGCAAACAGCATAACCGGGAAAAACTTTTTCAGAAACCGAAACGGGTTCAACCGCGCACCAGCCCAGAGAATAATCATGTATACAATCAGCAGCTGAACTACCAGTGCCGCCAGTACTGTTAAAACGTACTTGGCAAGCGGCGCCATGGCACGGGCACCAACATTGGCAAAGGTCTTGCCGACCAGGCAGAACACACCAATGGGGGCAGCTTTCATGACCATCATGGTCATTTTCATCATGATGTCATTGAACTGGGAGAAAAAGTCATTGACGGTCTGCACTTTGTCGCCGAGCTTTGCCAGTATTACACCGACAAACAGTGCAAATACAATGATAGGAAGCATATCGCCATTAGAAAGCGACTCGAAAATATTCTTCGGAATGATGTTCAGCAGGGTATCAACTACGCTGGTCTTTTGCACGCCGGCAACTGCACTGTGGTCGGCCTGAATAGCGCTCAAGTTTAATCCAATACCAGGGTTGGTCAGCTTTGACAGCGCCAGCGCAAGGGTTACGGCTATGGTCGTTGTCAGTAAATACAACAGTATGATTTTTCCTCCGACTTTGCCCAGTGTCTTGGAGTCGCCAATCTGTGCAGCCCCACAGACCAGTGAGCAGAACACCAGAGGAATGACCAACATCTGCATGAGGCGGATGAACCCCTGGCCCAAAACGTAGAACAGGCCGTTTACAATGTACTTATCCACAAATGCGTTTCCCGACGCAAATGCGTGAATTAACGCCCCGACAATTCCACCGAGAACCAGTGCCAGCAGAATAATCGTTGTCAGCGAGAGCTTCTTCTTTTCTTCTTTCTCTTTCGTCTTTGCCTTCGCCATGTTCACGACTCCTTCAGTGTTTTCAGAAAATAGTAGAGCAGCTCACCGGTAATGCCCCAGATAGCGCCATCGTGCTCCGTCTTGTAAAAGTAATATGTACGTGGCACTTTGGCCCAGGGATAATTCCGCTCGCCGGGAATCAGCTCAAACGGAAAATCTTCCGGAAACTCAAAGGCCATGTTTCCTTCTGACGTAACGGGCGATTCACTCATCAGTAAATCGAGCGGGATGCGTAAAAGATGATCCACTTCGTCATCTGAAAACGTGTCTTTATAGTCATATAAAAATCCTGCATAAGAAGTGACATCGGCGCCACCCGGACCGGGAATGACGTGCATGGGAGAGAGCACTTCAATCTGTGACGGATCTATGAGCAGCTCTTCACAGGCTTCGCGAACTGCGGTGTCGTGCGGCTCTTCCGACGAATCGATCGCCCCGCCGGGAAAACAGATTTCACCGCCCTGAATGATTTTGTGACTGCGGACTTCAAAGAGGACGTCGTAGCCGGAACTGGTGGGGATGAGGGGGATGAGCACGGCAGATGGACGCCGTTTTGTCCGACAAATGCGCTCCAGAGAGTGCTCTTCCGCCGCGCGTCGAATTTGATCCTCAGTTATTCCCATGTCTTCCAGACCTCCGGCTGATAGCCAACTGTGGCCTGCTTTCCATTGCGGACGATGGGGAGCTTTAGAACCTGCTGGTTCTCGAGAATTTTCTCCTCTTTAGCGTCGGGGGTTAAGTATTTTATCAGAGCAAGGGTGTCCTGGTCTTTGCATTTTTCGTCCAGCATGTTGTCAACTCCCCCGACTGCTTGCTTGACACTGCGGAATTCGCCTTTGCTGAGTCCCTTGAGTTTCATGTCGACAGACTGAAACTTAATGCGGCGTTCTTTGAAAAACCGTTCCGCCTTGCGGGTGTCCGATGACTTTTTCGTGCCGAAAATCTGAATGTTCATGAGTTTAGTTTCCTTTCATACTGCCGTGAAGAACAGTCGCGGCATCTTTCGATTCTGCCAGAGAGGCGGAGTAATAGTTGGGATACGTTTTCTGAAGATACTGCAGGTTGGCGACACGGTTGACAAGGAGGAGACGAAAGACTTTCTCGAAGTCATCTTCCATATGCTCGCGTCCTTCTTCGTCCAGCTCATTGTATTTGCCGCGGAGACGAAATTCGTCACTTAAGTGGAAAATACCCCACAGCATTTCCGTGAAGCACTCGTGTTCCAGAAGCAGCGGGTTAGAGGAGAGGGTCAGAAGGGCAAGCCGGCTTCTTAAAATAATGTCCATACTTTCATCATAGACATCAGCACTTAGCGTGAATCCCAGATCGGCGCTCTGCAGCTGGGACTGAACCCGCTGTACATCTTTGTCATCTTTAGTCGGCGTCAGCATGAGGTGCGTTAAATTATCGGCTTTTGAAGAACCGCGCATCATAATATCCAGCAAGTCGGCACCCATCTGCGTGAAGAACGAACTGGTGAGCATCCGGGTCTTTTCCCGCTGCTCTTTCTGCTCCCGGCGGCTCATCAAGTCGCCAACGACCAGCGTGGCAATGGCTATGGTAATAGGCATGAACGCCAGGTCCTGAAAAATGTAAAACGCAGTGGTCCGCTTGTCATCAAAGATGATGATCTGCAGGGCATAGATGATGACAGAAATGCCAATCAAAATGCCGACGGTAATATACATTCGTTTCTTTTCCATAGGTCACCTCATCAGGTATGAGAACATCAGGTAAGCGGCTTTCAACGGGTCGTGCCGAATGGACTCATCTTCAATGATCCACAGTTTGTCTTCTATTAATTCTATTTCCATGCGATGCAGGAGATTTTTGTCGACAGGTACGGTATCTTTTCCTTCACTCCGGGCAAGCTCGTCCATCTCTGGCGGAAGTGGAGCGTTGTTGGCAATAACAGCATCTATGGTGTGCGGCCCCAGGTAGTGTTCCAGGGCCGAGATGTGATCGCTGACTGTGAATCCATCCGTCTCGCCGGGCTGTGTGATGATATTGCAGATGTACATTTTTTTCGCTTTGGTGGCTCGGACGGCTTCCTGAATTTCCGGGATAATAATGTGCGGCATAATGCTGGTGATCAGGGACCCGGAACTGAAGACGACAAGATCTGCATCGCGGATGGCTTTCAGAACATTATCATTAACTTTCACCGGGTGGGAGTATTGAATTCCTTCAATAATACTTCGCGCTTCCGTGATTTCGGCTTCGCCGACAATTTTGCGACCGTCCTGCGTGAATCCGATGAGGTCCACGTTGTCCTCTGTGACGGGGTAAAGATTTCCTTTTACATCCAGTAGATCGCACAAAATGGGGAGGGAGTGGGCAAAGTCACCGTACATTTCCAGGAGGGCCGTCATAATGAGGTTCTTGATGGAGTGGCCTCCTATACTGGACCCCTCGGCAAAGCGATACATGAACAGGTCTTTGACCGGCTGCGGCTTGGCCGACATGGCCATGAGTACTTTCGTGATGTCACCGACAGCGGGGATGGAAAACTCCTTGCGCAGGGCACCGGTGCTTTTCCCGTTGTCGGATACGCTGACTACTGCGGTAACTTCCCAGGGAAACTGGACCATGCCTTTGAGAAGCTGAGAGAGCCCGCTTCCACCGCCGAAAATGACTACTTTTTTCATGCGTTCACCTCCGCGTCTGGTTTTGGCTATAAACTGTTCCTATTATACAGCATAAAGAGAAGTGTGCGAAATGAGTTTGCTGTGGGGTATGACTTTATGTTAGACGGCAGCGCAAAAAGGCAGAGAAAATGAGCGGCTGCACCGGGACGTCCCGTGCAGCCGCTCATTTTTTGGATTTGGAGAATTTATATAGGAGATTAAGAAGTGAAGGTGTTTGTCTTAGTTGTTGAGGGGGTCATAAGTTTTTCTTATATTGGGTTCCCCTCTCCTCAGGTAATACTATAGCGGGTGGGAACAAGAAAATCAAGACTTATTTTCAAAGTAATTCAGGAAAAATCAAAATAATCCAGGAATGATTGGATGGATGATTGAACTGGCAGGAAATGATTGACACACGAATGGCTGTAATATGCGAAATAACCGGGAAAACAAGCAATTTGTTCGAATGGGAAACGGTCAAAATTATTTGACGAATTAGCACTTTAACACGTTGAAAAGTGAACTCCTTGATGTAAAATATAAGAAGATAAGGATAGTATTTGGGAATGCGAGCTTACGAACTTCTAAAATTCGTCAAAAGAGGGACTCAAAGGTAAACAGCAAAACTTCAAAATCCCACCCAGGCCAGCCGGCCCAGGTGGGATTCATCACTTTATGGAATGCGGAGGTTTACATAATGTGGTTTTTACATATGATCGTGGAACGTGCGGGAAATAACATCCAGCTGCTGTTCACGGGTGAGGTCAATGAACTTGACCGCATATCCGGAAACACGGATGGTGAAGTTTGCGTACTCCGGTTTCTCCGGATGTTCCATAGCGTCTTTGAGCTTTTCAATGCCGAAGACATTGACGTTCAGGTGGTGGGCACCCTGGTCGAAGTAACCGTCGAGAATGTGCCACAGGTTGCGGATTCTCTCGTCCTCGTCATGGCCGAGTGCGCCCGGGTTGATGGTCTGGGTGTTAGAAATGCCGTCCAGAGCATACTCATACGGAAGCTTCGCAACGGAGTTGAGGGAAGCAAGAAGGCCGCTCTTCTCAGCACCGTAGCTCGGGTTGGCTCCCGGGCTGAATGGAGTGAAGGCTTTACGGCCGTCCGGCAGAGCACCGGTAGCTTTACCATAGACCACGTTGGAAGTAATGGTAAGAATGGAAGTGGTCGGCTCGGAACGACGATAGGTATGATGAGTACGGATCTTGCCCATGAAGGTCTTGAGAAGCCATACTGCAATATCATCAGCACGGTCATCGTCGTTGCCGTAGCGCGGGAAGTCGCCTTCAATCTCATAATCGGTAACCAGACCGGTCTCCGGGTTGCGGATAGTCTTAACCTTGGCGTATTTAATCGCGCTCAGGGAGTCAACAACATGAGAGAAGCCGGCAATACCGGTTGCGAATGTGCGGCGAACGTTGGTATCAATGAGAGCCATCTCAGCAGCCTCATAATAATACTTATCGTGCATGTAATGGATGAGGTTCAGTGTATTGACATACAGACCTGCAAGCCAGTCCATCATCTGGTCGAACTTATGCATAACCTCATCGTAGTCTAGGTACTCGGAACGGATTGGCTCAATTTCCGGACCAACCTGGTCGCCGGTCTTGGTGTCGACACCGCCATTGATAGCGTAGATCAGGCACTTGGCGAGATTGGCGCGTGCGCCGAAGAACTGCATCTCTTTACCGGTCTGAGTAGCAGATACGCAGCAGCAGATGCTGTAGTCGTCGCCCCATACCGGACGCATAACGCAGTCGTTCTCATACTGGATGGAAGAAGTATCAACAGAAATCTTAGCAGCATACTTCTTGAAGTTTTCAGGAAGACGAGAGGACCACAGAACAGTGAGGTTCGGCTCCGGAGCCGGACCCATGTTCTCAAGGGTGTGCAGGAAGCGGTAGTCATTCTTGGTAACCATATGACGGCCGTCCATGCCGATGCCGGCAACTTCGAGGGTAACCCATACCGGGTCGCCGGAGAAAAGCTCATTGTAGGAAGGAATACGGGCGAATTTGACCATGCGGAACTTCATAACGAGATGGTCGATGAGCTCCTGAGCTTCCTTCTCAGTAATCTTGCCAGCCTCAAGGTCACGCTGAATATAAATGTCGAGGAAAGTGGAAATACGGCCAACGGACATTGCTGCACCATTTTGAGTTTTGATAGCGGCGAGGTAACCGAAGTACAGCCACTGAACTGCCTCGTGTGCATCCTTAGCCGGCTGAGAAATATCGTAGCCGTAGATCTTTGCCATCTCTTTCATCTGGTGGAGGGCACGGATCTGATCGGCAACCTCTTCACGAAGGCGAATCTTTTCACCGGTCATGGTGAGTCCGGCGAGGATGGACATATCATCCTGTTTCTTCTCAATCAGGTAATCAATACCATAGAGAGCAACACGTCTGTAGTCACCGACGATACGGCCGCGGCCGTAGGTGTCCGGGAGTCCGGTAATAATGTGGTTATGACGTGCAAGCTTCATTTCCGGAGTGTACGCATCGAAAACAGCCTGGTTGTGAGTCTTATGGTATTCGTTGAAGATTTTGTGGAATTTCGGGTTGATCTTGTAACCGTAGGACTCTGCAGCCTGCTCAGCCATACGAATGCCGCCGTAAGGCATGAACGCACGTTTCAGAGGTTTGTCGGTCTGAAGACCAACGATCTTCTCGAGGTCTTTGGTGGACTCATCGATGTATCCAGGACCATAAGCGGTGAGGCCGCTGACTACCTCAGTCTCGCAGTCGAGAACGCCGCCTTTGGCGCGCTCTTCTTTCTGGAGTTCCTGAAGTTTACCCCAGAGAATATTAGTAGCCTCGGTGGGACCTTCCAGAAAGCTCTCATCACCGTCATACATGGTGTAGTTGTTCTGGATGAAGTCGCGGACATTGATGTCGTCCATCCATTTGGTTCCTTTGAACCCTTTCCATTCCTCACGAATCTGTTTCATAAGGGACTCCTCTCTATTAATCCTTGCAGGTTTGTGGATTGATCTTGCATAAGATGTTACTGTTCTAACAATATAGAATCTTTGATTTTAATCAAAGTTTATGACTTTTTTCCGGTGAGAATTTGTTGCGCATTCTGCACACGTTCATCGCTCGGAACCGGGGTATCTTTCAGTGTGTAGGGAATTCCCAGTTCTTCCCATTTGTACACACCCAGCGTGTGGTACGGAAGCACCTCGACGCGTTCAACATTGTGAAGCGTCTGTATAAATTCTGCCGTGCGATTCAGGTATTTATCGTTATCGGTAATGCCTGGAACCAGTACGTGACGAATCCAAATAGGCTTTCCAATACCTGACAGATACGTCAGAGCATCCAGAATGTTGTCATTGCGCTGACCGGTCAGCTTTTTGTGCTCTGCTGGGTCTATATGCTTGATGTCGCAGAGCAGCAAATCTGTGACCTGCATGAGCTCCTCAAACTTGGAAAAGAATGGCTCTTCGCGGGTGAATGGCTGTAAAGCGGTGTCAATACAGGTGTGGATGCCGCGCTGTTTGGCCTTGACCAGAAGCTCTAACAGGAAATCTATCTGCAGCAGCGGTTCTCCGCCGCTGACAGTAATTCCGCCATCTTCGCCCCAATAGGCACGGAACCGTTCGGCCCGGTCCAGGAGCTCATCGGCAGAACAGAGCTTGTCGGATGTGAGCTTCCATGTGTCGGGGTTGTGACAGTAGCGGCAGCGCATCTTGCATCCCTGTAAAAAGATGATGAAACGGACGCCCGGTCCGTCTACAGATCCAAAGGATTCTGTGGAGTGAATATACCCTTCCATGGAAACTCCTCCCTAGCAAAGTGTAACTGCGCCGCAAGGTCTCTTCCCTTACGGCGCAGTTATAATATCATGTTCTATTTTCCGAAAATTTGATTTAAATCAAATTTCATAAATTTCTTTTAACGCTTCATAATTTAAAATCTGGATGCCGGACTGCCCGACTCGGCGGACCAGTCCCTGCTTCTCAAACTCTTTCAGCTTGCGGCTGACGGTCTCGGGACGCATACCGGTACTGGCGGCAATGTCATTGAGACGAATCTTCATGACTTCTTCGTGATTATGCTCCTGCCAGTACTGAAGAAAGCCTGCCAGGCGCTTTCGTGGCTCGTTTGCGGAGAGAATCATGTTTCGTTCATTGGCGTCATGCAGTTTCTGACTGAGGAGCCCGATGGTCCGCATGGCGACATCCGGCTGCCGAAGTAAATTCTCGAAGCGCTGTTTATAAATAATGCAGACATCTACATCTGTGACACAAATTCCAGAGTAAGGGTAATAACTCTTATTCAGATAGACGCCTTCCCAGATGGTGTCATATTGTCCGAACATACCGACAATCTGCTCGTGACCGTCGGCATCGAAAGTGGCAAGTTTTACAGTGCCCTTTTTAATGACGTAGATGGCATCAACCACATCGCCCTGCTCGAAAATTATGCTATTTTTCTTGTAGTGTGCGTGGTCAGATGTGCGAAGAAGCTCATAACGTTCCCAGGGCGGCAACCCACGGAGCAGACGGATTTCAGCGTTTGCCAGTTCCTCGAGCTCTGTGTCGCTGATGGTAGTTGTAATTCTCTGGTTATTATTCGTCAAGAATCCCACTCTCCTGAATGGCGCGGATGGCCTCCTGAATTTTCTCCGGAGGTAGAACCAGGGCGAAGCGGACATACCCTTCACCGAGCGGCCCGAAGCTGACTCCTGGAGTGACAATGACGCCGGCCTTGTCCATGAGATCTCTGGTAAAGTCCATACTCGAAGAGTACTTCTCGGGAATGGGCGCCCAGACAAACATACTGCCTTTGCTGTCGGCCACTGGCCATCCAATGCTGCGGAGTCCGCCACAGAGTGCATCGCGGCGGTCCTGATATTGTCTGCACTGCTCCTGTACCATGTCGGTTGGCCCCGTCAGAGCCGCAATGGCTGCTTTCTGGAGCGGGAGGAACATGCCAAAGTCAATCTGACTGCGCAGCTTGCGAAATGCTCCAACGATGTCCGGTCTGCCGACCAGGAAACTGATGCGTGCGCCGGTTACATCGAACGATTTGGACAGGCTGAAAAATTCTGCGCCGACATCTACAGCTCCCGGAATATCGAGAAAGCTGCCGCCTTTGACGCCGTCAAAGATGATGTCGCTGTAGGCGTTGTCATGCAGAATGAAAATATCATATTTCTTTGCAAAGGCCACAATGCTTTCGTAGACCTCGCGGTTCCCGACGCTGCCCATTGGGTTGGCCGGAAGCGAGACGACCATATATTTTGCCTTGCGGGCCACATCTTCCGGAATAGTAGTGACATCTGGCAGAAAATTCGTCTCTTTAGTCATGGGATAGTAGTACGGTTCTGCACCTGCCATCTTGGCCCCGGCAATGAAAACGGGGTAGCAGGGGGTTGGAAGCAGAACGGTATCGCCCTCATTGCATAGCGCCATGCCTATGTGACCCATGCCTTCCTGGGTGCCATAGCAGCTGCATACCATGTCCGGTGTAATGGTTACGCCGAATCTTCTCTGGTAATAATCCACTACGGCCTGGAGCAGTTCTGGTGTATCATGCAGCGCATATTTCCAATTCTGCGGGTCCATAGCGGCTTCGGAGAGTGCCTTGCGAATATGCTCCGGGGTCTCAAAGTCCGGCGTCCCGACGCTCATATTGTAAAGTTTCTTTCCCTCTTTTTCGAGGGCAATCCGCCGGTCGTCGAGTGCGGCAAAAATTTCATCGCCAAAACGGTTCAGGCGATCTGAAAATTCCATCTTATTTTCCTTCTTCTGCAATATATTTTTCGGTGTCGTTGACCACATCGGCCATGGTTATATTCTTAAGTTCATCTTCCATGGCGTCCTGGACTTTCTGGAGTTTGTCGTCTAACCCGTGATGGATGTTGCGGCCAACGGGACAGCTGGTATTCGGGTTTTCATGAAAATGGAACAGGGTATGGTTCTCAATGCTGTCGACGGCATTGAAGACATCCAGAAGAGTGATCTCATCCAGCGGCTTGACAATGGTTGCACCGCCGGTTCCGCGGGCTACATTGATGAGTCCCGCATTTTTTAACTGGGACAGGGTTCGACGGATGACAACGGGGTTGACGTTGACACTGGAAGCCAGAAACTGACTGGTGACCTTATAATCTTTTTGAAAGTATTCAATTGCGGTCAGGATATGAACCGCAATAGTGAACCGACTGGAGATTTGCATAAAGTGTCCCTCACTTTCCGGCTAGGATTATACCGCAATTTTAGTGTAATGTAAACTGTTACAACAGAGAAGAAATTTTTACGATCATCACTGGCTTTTTAACTCTTGCCACCGGCTTCCTGCCAACTATAATATTAATAAACCAGGGCCTGTGCTCTTGGCGGAGCGCAGGTCTTTCTATTATGGAGCGCAGGTCTTTCTATTATATAAAAGGAGGTCGGAAATTATGAAAAAAGTCCTCGTTGTTATAGATATGCAGAATGACTTTATAGACGGCACGCTGGGCACCAAAGAAGCGGTCGCTATTGTTCCCCATGTCATTCAGAAAATTCAGAAATATGACTCACAGGATGTGTATGCTACTTTGGACACACACCCGAAGAATTATCTGGAGACTCAGGAAGGCAAGTATCTCCCTGTTGAACACTGCATTAAAGGAACAGAAGGCTGGAAGCTTCAGCCGGATATTCAAAAGCTGATTTCGGAGGACCACCTCTATGAGAAGCCGACCTTTGGATCTGTGAAACTGGCACAGGATATGTACAGACTTCAGCCAGGCCAGATTGAACTGGTGGGACTGTGTACCGATATCTGTGTGGTTTCCAATGCCCTGATGCTCAAGGCCTTTCTTCCGGAAGTGCCGATTTCTGTCGACGCGTCCTGCTGTGCAGGCGTTACGCCGGAGAAACATGAGGCGGCATTAGAGACCATGCGGTCGTGTCAGATTCGTGTGAACGCATAAATCGCCAGGAAAAGGACAAGGTATGGGAAAGCAGAAGACAAAAAAGAAGAGTCAGGCTGAATGTCCGCTGTACAAGAAATGCGGGGGATGTCAGCTGCAGAATATGACATACCCTGAGCAGCTGAAGTTTAAACAGCGCAAGGAAGAACGCTGGCTGTCCAAATTCGGTAAGGTGGAGCCCATCATTGGTATGAAGAATCCTCACCATTACCGCAACAAGGTGCAGGCGGCATTCGGGTACGATTTTAAGCATAGAAAGATTATTTCCGGGGTGTATCAGTCTGGGTCGCATCGAATTGTGCCGGTGGATGACTGTCTCATTGAGGACCGGAAAGCGGATGAAATTATTGTAGACATCCGGCATCTTATGACAAGCTTCAAAATGCAGGCCTACGATGAGGACACACACCGCGGGTTTATTCGACATGTACTGGTGAAGCGCGGGTTCGCGACCAATCAGATTATGGTGGTACTGGTCTCCGGTACACCCATGTTCCCGTCACGCAAAAACTTTCTGAATGCTCTGCTGAAGAAGCATCCGGAAATTACGACAATTATTCAGAATGTCAACCCGTACCGCACCAATCTGGTGCTTGGAAAACAGGAGCGGGTTCTGTATGGCCCAGGCTATATTGAGGACGAACTATGTGGATGTACGTTTCGGATTTCGGCGAAATCGTTCTATCAGATTAACCCTGTGCAGTGCGAAAAACTCTACCACACAGCGATTAACTATGCGGGGCTGACCGGAAAAGAGACTGTATTTGACAGCTATTGCGGAACGGGAACCATTGGAATTATTGCCGCGGCACAGGCGAAAAATGTCATTGGTGTTGAGCTCAACCGCGATGCCGTGCGTGATGCTGTTTCCAATGCCAAACGAAATGACGTGAAGAATATTCAATTTGTGGCAGGTGATGCGGGACATTTTCTGTCTGCTATGGCTGACGAAGGGCAAAATGTTGACGTTATTATGATGGATCCGCCGCGTGCCGGAAGCAGCAGGGAATTCCTGGATTCCGTGTTGAAACTGGGACCCCCAAAGGTTGTGTATGTTTCCTGTAATCCTGAGACACTGCATCGTGACCTGAAGTATTTAACCCAGTACGATTACACTGTGGAAAAAATTCAGCCCGTAGATATGTTCCCTTATACGGAGCACGTTGAGACAGT
>CAYRKX010000020.1:0-33618 GCA_964425185.1 uncultured Eubacteriales bacterium | reverse complement strand
AAGCTGAACATCATATTCCCGGTACGTAACTGCCTGATCATCTGTTTTATTAAAATAAGTATAGGTATCTACAGCAGACTTTTCACTGAATACATAGAGCGAGTCATAGAAATTAAGTTTGTCCCGCAGGGCAAAGCCTTTTTCATTATTGACATAAAAGTCAGCATTTTCTACCGGATGATTCCAAAGTCTGGAAATAACCGGTCCGCATTTTTCGTTCTTTACGCCGAATCCGTTCGGACAATAACGGCTGTGGACCTGTTCTAAGGCCTCTTTTACTGTGACTGCATTGTTGCCATCTGTGTCACGGACAACAACAGGAACTTCAGCCATCAGAGTACCATCATTTCCCTTCTGGAAGTTTCCCTGAAGTGCCACTGTAATATAGATTAAAGCCTCACGCTGTGAGACTGAATTTCGATTCTCTGCGAGAGCACTGACCGGAAGAACTGTCATTATCATTAAGACCGCCAGAACGGCGGACAGTAGTTTTCGTGAATATTTCATGGGGACCTTCTTTCTTCAGGCTCAGCGCAGCTGCCATTCCTGAATATCTTTCACTTCGTTCAACATGGCGACATAACTGTCATGCCGCGATTGACTGATTTTTCCATCCTGCACAGCCTGTACAACCGCACATCCCTTGTCTTTTACATGGGAACAGGATGGATAGAACTTACAGGATTCCAAATACGGCCGAAATTCCGGGAAACAGTATGGAAGCTCATCTTTTAATATGACTTCATCTTTCTGAAGTTCCAGGGCTGCAAATCCGGGCGTATCCACAACATAACCGCCGGCAATTTTCATCAGCGTACATTCCCGGGTGGTATGTTTTCCGCGGCCGAGTTTCTGACTGATCGGTGCTGTAGCCAGGTCCAGACCCGGTTCCAGTCGATTTAATAGTGTAGATTTTCCCACACCGGAGTTGCCGGTAAATGCGCTTGTCTTTCCCTTTAACAGGGCCCGGACATCATCCAGGCCGATATCTGACATTCCACTGGCCACTATTGTAGGAAAACCAGTCGTATTATAGATTTCCTGCAGCTTAGAGACATCCTCGAGATCGCTCTTGGTGAGGATAATTACCGGCTGAATTCCCGCGTGAATCGCCAGGACGGTAAGTTGGTCAATAATCAAAGTGCTGGGTTTTGGCTCACAGCTGGAAACCACAATAAACAGCTGGTCTATATTGGCAACCGGCGGACGTCGAAGAGAATTCTTCCGCTCTTCAATCGTGTCAATAGTGTTTTCGTGCTCGCCATCATAAATAGAAATAGAGACACGGTCGCCGACCAGAGGGGTGAGCTTTTCTTTGCGGAATACGCCCCGTGCCCGGCATTCCCACACTTCACCAGCAGCTTCCACATAGTAGAACCCGCCAATGCCCTTGATGATAATTCCGTTTTCCTTACGTTCTGCGTTCATAACTTACTCTTCCGACATTGAAATTGAACAGACGGGCTCCGGACTCACCGGAATTTTCATCATAATTGGCTTTGGCTGTATTGGCCTGGGTCGTCTGCGGAGTCGTTGCCTTTGGCTTCTTACCAGAACTGATGACAATGTCAATTTCCGTTCCCTTCGGAACGCTGGAATTTCTGGCAATGCTCTGAGACAAAATAGTCCCCTGCGGCATCTTAGAATCCTTTTCGGTAACGGTTCCAATTTTTAATCCTACACTAGAGAAGTAATCCGTTACCCGGTCATGTTCCTTAGTGTAGTTTAATCCCGTGAAATCAGGCACTGTGACCTCTGTGTCTTCGGACTGGCTGGCCACGTAGAGAATCAAAGTGTCTGCCGTATCTGCCTTGCTTCCCTGGGGCGGGTCGCTCCGGATTACGGTGTTTACCTTATACTTAGTATTGTTCTGTGTCACAATATTAAAATGCAGGAATCCTGCAGCCTTCAGCATAGTCTCGGCCTGGGTCAAAGATTTTCCATTAATGTTGGGGACTGTAGCTGCGGTTCCGTTGGATACCACTTCCAGTCCTATGGTCGCTCCCTCTCGAACTTTGGAGCCAGGATCTTTATCCTGACGGATAATGACTCCAGCATCTTCAGACGTGGAGGAGACAAACGTAACTTCAAAATTAAAATCCTTGTATTTCGAGTTTCCGTCTACATCTGTATAATAGTTCTTCCCGACAAAATCTGGTACTGTGACCCGGTTTCCCGAGAAGAAGCCGCTGAAAATTCCAAGGAAAATCAAAACCAGAATAACTGCGGCGGCAACACCACATACTACTCCAATGATAACGGACTTGTTGATTTTCTTCTTTTCAGCCGTTCCCGCCTGTACTGCGGTATTGTCAGCCGGGAGTTCACCGGAATTGGGAAGCTGGCCGGTTACCGCATTTTTACTGATGAACCGTGTCGGTTCCTCATCGACATAATAGCCGTAGTCAAATTTTATGGCAGGATTTCTCTTCAGCTCATCTAGATCCAACAGCATCTCGGCCGCAGACTGGTAACGGTTCCGGGTACTTTTTTCCATGGCATGAAGCGTAATCTGCTCCAGGCCGATAGGAATATCCGGATTGATCTCCCGCGGAGGTTTAGGCGGCTCCTGAATTTGTTTCAGGGCGACAGATACTGCCGTGTCTCCATCAAACGGAAGCTGCCCTGTAATCATCTCATAGAGAACAATACCGGTGGAGTAAATATCGGCTTTGGCATCGGTCATCTCCCCGCGTGCCTGTTCCGGACTAATATAATGGACGGAACCAATAGCGGATTCCGTCATGGTCCGCGTCTCACCCCGGCTGAACCTGGCAATTCCAAAATCCGTAACCTTTATGGTCCCATTCTTCAGCACCATAATGTTCTGGGGCTTGATATCGCGATGTACAATGCCCTTATCATGGGCATGCTGAAGTGCGCGGAGGATCTGGGTCGTAAAGTTGACCGCATCCCGCCACTCAATTACTTTCTGCTGTTCAATATATTCCTTTAAGGTGATGCCTTCCACATATTCCATGACAATGTACTGCAGTTTTTCTCCAAAACTGACATCGTATACATTGACAATGTTTGGATGAGAGAGAACGGCAATGGCCTTGGATTCGTTTTTAAAGCGTCGCCGAAATTCTTCATTGGCGAGGTACTCTTCTTTCATGACCTTGACGGAGACAATACGGTCATCAATATTGTCATACGCTTTATAGACAACGGCCATTCCGCCGACGCCGATGATTTCCTGGATTTCATACCGGCCATCGAGTACCTGTCCTACGTAACTGTCCATGCTTTATCCTTCCCTGAAAACTAAACGATCATTCTGAAATGGCAACAACGGTAATATTGTCGCCGCCCCCATGGGCATTTGCGAGATCGACCAGGGAAAGTGCAATATCATTTTCCTTGGACTCAGAGACAATTGTCTGGATTTCATTATCGGTTACGAAGTTGGTAAGACCGTCTGTACAGATAAACAATACATCGGCGGGATGAAAGTCCTCTTCGCTGTAATCCACGCGAAGTTCTTCCTCTACACCGAGAGCGCGAGTAATCAGATTTCGATTGGGGTGCCGCAAAGCCTGCGCTTCAGTAATTTCTCCGCTCTCCACCATTTTCTGAACCACGGAATGATCTGTCGTAACCTGTCGGATGGAGTCAGGAGAAACAATGTATGCCCGGCTGTCTCCTGCATGAGCTATATATGCAGTTCCATTGCCAACCAGAGCAGCCACCACAGTGGTCCCCATCCCTTTCAGATCAGGATCTTCCTGCGCCATATCATAGATGTGATAATTAGCATTGGAGATGGTGGTCACCATAAGATTCCGGATGGAAGACGGAGTCATGTTCTCCCGGTACCCTGAAGTCAGCCCTTCTGATATAGCACGGACCGCGGCAGCACTGGCAATATTTCCGCCTGCATTTCCTCCCATACCGTCACAGACCACAGCCCAGGCCACACCGTCTCGGAATTCTCCGGCGGCATAGGAATCCTGGTTGGAGGACCGAACTTTTCCCGTGTCCGTCTTGGCAATGATTTTCATGCGTTCTCCTTTTCATGTTTCCGGCGGAGCTGACCGCAGGAAGCGTTGATATCCGGGCCGAGGGTCCGGCGTATAGTTGTAGTAATTCCCCGACTCTCCAGGATTCTGGAGAAAGCCTGCAGTCTCTCCTGAGAACTGCTCTCATAGTCATTTTCCCGTACTTCATTGGCGGGAATTAAATTCACATGACACAGCATGCCTTTCAGTTTTGAAGCAAGCTCATAGGCACATTCGTCACTGTCGTTGACCCCGGACATCATGGCATACTCAAACGATATTCTCCGGGATGTCGTCTCGGTGTAAGTCCGACAGGCCTTAAGAAGTTCCTCCACATTCCATCGACGATTTACCGGCATAATCTGGGAACGGATCTCATCATTTGGAGCATGCAGAGAAACTGACAGAGTAAACTGCGGATGGGTCTCTATGAGATCATAAATTCTTGGGACAATACCACAGGTTGAAACAGAGATATGTCTGGCGCTCAGATTATCCCCTTTTTCATCTGTCAGGATATCGAGGAAGCGGATAACATTATCATAATTGACAAGCGGCTCCCCCATTCCCATCAGAACAACATGAGATATTCTCTCTCCCGTGTCCCGTTCCGCTTTATAAACCTGAGACAGGATTTCTGAAGCGCTCAAAGACCGAAGACATCCATCAATGGTAGAAGCACAGAACCGGCACTTCATGTCACAGCCGACCTGAGATGAGACACAGACGCTGTATCCATATTTATACTTCATAAGAACCGACTCTATAGTCTCGCCATCATTCAATTTATATAGATACTTTATTGTTCCATCCAGTTTGGAAACATATTTTTCCAGAATTCGGACGTTCTTAATTTCATATCGTTCCGCAAGCTTTGCCCGAAGATCCTTCGAGAGATTCGTCATCTCTTCAAAAGACTCTGCATGCTTCTGGTGGAGCCAGGAATAAATCTGTCCTGCCCGAAATTTAGGAAGTCCCATGTCCCTGCACTCATCCTGTAACTCGGTGAGAGTCATGGACTTAATATCCTGTTTGCTCAATGGGACTCCTCCAATCGTTCTATCAGGGAAATAAAGAACCCGTCACAGTGGTCCGTCCCCGGCAGAAGAGTCCGGGACTGAATGAGTCGATACCCCTTATGTTCTTTTAGGAAGTGGGAAACCACGAGCTCATTTTCCGCCGGATTCAGGGAGCAGGTGGAGTAGACCAGCCGGCCTCCAGGGCGGCAGTAACGGGCAGATATACACAGAATATCATATTGCAAGGCCGGAAGGTTGTCAATCTCGGCCGCAGCCTTATAGCGGATCTCAGGTTTCCGGCCGATAATGCCGAGGCCGCTGCATGGGACATCACACAGGACCCGATCTGCCAGCTTCCTCTCTTTATGAAAGACAGAAGCATCTCCCTGCCCAGCATGAATAATGTGCAGACCAAGACGCTCTGCTCCGTCTGCAATCAGCCTGGTCCGATGATCATAAAGATCGTAAGAATAAACTTCTCCCCTGTCATTCATCCGTTCAGCCATAGTAAAGCTCTTTCCTCCGGGCGCAGCGCAGACATCATAAACCGTCTCTCCAGGCCGTGGAGCTAATACTTCACAACAGAGCTGAGAGGAAGCATCCTGAACATGAAAATACCCCTGTTGGAATAAGTCCAGTGATTCAATGGCTGGAGCGTTTTCTAACACAAGCGAATCGCCAACAAGGGAATGAGGATGGGCTGAGATGCCTCGTTTCTCCAGCAGAAGTGTCAACTCTTCCAAGGTAGTCTTTACTGTATTAACACGGATAACTACCGGCTCAGCGCCAAGAGAGTAGTCCAGAATTCCGAGCGCTGCATCTTCGCCATAGGAGTCTATCCACAAAGAGATGAGAGGTTCGGGACAAGAGTATTTTACCGATAAGTAGTGAAGATGATCCTGTTCTGAGGGTAGTCTCAGCCCATTCGCTGCAATTTTATGGAGTACTGCGTTGACAAGTCCTGACGCATAGGAGACTCCGTTCTTTTTTGTCAGTTTTACGCTTTCATTGACTGCTGCATGGCTGGGCACTTTGTCAAGGAACAGAATCTGATAGGACCCAAGCAACAGGATAGCATAAACTTTTGGGTTGAGCTTCCGAAGAGGCTGCTTCAGATACAGGGAAAGTTCATAATCCAGGGTGATTTTCCGTTCTATGGTACCGTAGACCAGCGCTGTAAAAAACGACCGTTCCTCGTCGGACAGATGATTCTGCTGAAGCACTCCGCTCACAGCCAGATTGGAATATGAGTTATCCCGAATGACCTTGCGAAGGACCTCAAATGCGAGCTGTCTTGCAGACTTCATAAGTTCTCCTCTCCTGTAATATGGAAAAACGGTCCTCCTCATCAGAGAACCGTTTTACTAGTTCAATCGTCTCTTCGGTTACCTAAAAACAGAATGATCAGCCGGAACAGGTCCGCCAGAGATGCCGCAACAGCAACCACATAAGTCATGGCCGCGGCGATTAAAACCTCGCGGGCTCCGCTTCGCTCATTCGAATTCAAAAGTCCAGTTTCCCGGATAACCTTTAAGGCTCGACGGCTGGCGTTCAGTTCGACCGGAAGAGTCGCAAACTGAAACACGGCGATAAAGGCATAGAGAGCCAGTCCAACAATAATCATTGTTGTTCCGGTGTGATTCGGTATAAACATGCCAACCAGAGCAATCGGAATTCCGAGCCGCGACCCGAGATTGCAGACCGGGATAATGGCATTCCGAATTTTAATGGGGATATACCCTGTGGCATGCTGAGCTGCATGACCAGCCTCATGGCATGCGACCCCTATAGCCGCAATGGAAGAATGTCCATATGTGCTCTCCGATAAGCTGATGACATTATTTCTCGGATTATAGTTGTCGGTCAGCGAGCCAGAAATAGGCTGGATAGACACATTGTAGATGTGGTAATACTGGAGAACGGCCTGAGCAGCCTGTTCAGCGGTTAACCCTCTCTGGCTGTGAACTTTGTCAAACCGGGAATAGACGTATTTGACTCTGGCCTGGGCAATCAATGAGGCCAGAAAAGCCAGAACAACCAGGACGTAGGCCCAGGTATAGGCATTAAACGTACTCGTCAGCTGATTTACAAAATTTGTTCCCATAACGGTATTTAAACTTTCCGCACGTCAAATGACGCACCTGGTTCTATGTTGTGTCCCCGAAGAAAATCTTCTGACGACATTTTTCGAGACCCCAGAGGCTGAACCTCTGTCAGTTCCAGGACCTTGTGGTCTCCACAGACCACAAAAAGCTGCTTTTTATTGGCAAACAGGGATCCTGGCTCCAGATCTTCCCGCAATGAGCTCGTCTGAAGAGAGCGGTGAATTTTAAAATTCTTTCCGTTATAGACTGCCTGTGCAGTCGGCCATGGGCTCAGACCGCGGATTTGATTATGGATGTCATGCGCAGAACGATTCCAGTCAATGGGTGAATCTTTTTTCGAGAGCATTGGCGCATATGACATTTTGCTTTCATCCTGTGGAACCGGTTTAAGGGAGCCCTGTTCGAGGAAGTGAAGTGTATCCACCAGTAAATCGCCGCCGATTACGGCAAGACGGTCAAACAGCTCTCCTGCTGTCTCATTCTCTCCGATGGGGGTAGAACGGGACAGAAGCATATCTCCGGTATCGAGACCCTCATTCATAAGCATTGTAGTTACCCCGGTCTCCGTCTCTCCGTCAAGAATAACCTTGTTAATGGGAGCTGCTCCGCGATATTTGGGCAGGAGCGATGCGTGCACATTAACGCAGCCATATTTGGGAAAATGGAGAATGTCCGATTTCAGGATCATTCCGTAAGCAGCCACCACAATGACATCCGGGTTCCACTTTTCCAGAACCGGCATTCCTTCTCCATGTTTCAGAGATTTGGGCTGGAAGACGGGAATGTCATGTTCCTGTGCGCAGACCTTAACCGGCGGCGGAGTCATGACCATATGTCTGCCTCGTGGCTTATCCTCCATAGTGAAGACACCGACAACATCAAAGTGCTCATCAATTAATTTTTGAAGAACGGCCACCGCAAAATCCGGTGTCCCCATAAATACAACTTTCATAGGTTCAGTCCGCCTTGTCTTCCGGAGCCTGGTCCCGAACAAGAGTTACATCGTCAACATTGATTTTGGAGCCTGCCTGTTCTGCTCTTCTGGCGCGGTAAATTTCATCCCACTCCTCCTGAGATTTCGGATTGGGGTTCAGGCGTTGGGTAAACAGAATACCATCCAGGTGGTCAATTTCATGGCTGAAGCACTGGGCTTTAAAGCCCTCAACATTGTAAGTATGCCACTCGCCATGGCGGTCCTGAGCTTTAACCATCATTTTTTCCGGACGGATGGTCTCATAGTATTCGCCGGGAAGAGACAGGCAGCCTTCCATTTCATGCTGCTCCCCTTCCTGATCCAGAATTTCCGGGTTGATCAGCTCAATGAGGCCATCGCCGACATCGACAACAATAGCCCGGCGCAAAACGGCAACCTGAACAGCGGCAAGGCCGACGCCATTGGCTTTATACATGGTCTCTGCCATATCGTCGAGCAGAATGCCAAGCCGATCATTAAACTTCTTAACGGGTCTGCTGTGCAGACGAAGAATCGGATCTTCTTTCGTTACAATTTTTCTAGTCGCCATAATGTAAGTCACTCCTGAAAAATTAATTTCCCTTGGTCTCCACTACCGTAGAGATCCCGTTATTCTGACGGTCCGTACCAAACTTGCGAAGACAGCTGGCCAGCAGACTTCGAAAGTGCCGGTCATTTCGGCACTTGATGAGGATACGGTAACGGTAATTTCCGCTGACCTTGAAAATTCGTTCCGGCATAGGTCCGAGAACAATTAGATGTATATTCTGAAATGACGGATTTTCTGTCATTTCCAGTTTTAATATTTTGAGAAAGTTTCTAGCACCGTCTTCCACATGAGAAGATTTTTTCCCTTTAAAGCGCACCGATACCAGAGTGCAGAACGGCGGGTAGATCATAGCACGGCGCATCTGAATTTCCTCACTGAAAAAAGCGGGATAGTCCTGACGGGCAGCGAGGCGGATAACCTCATTGTCCGGGTTCAGCGTCTGAATCAGTGCAATTCCCGGATTCTCCCCTCTGCCAGACCGTCCGACAACCTGAGTAATCAGGTCAAAGGTTCGTTCCATACTCTTATAGTCGTCATCATAGAGTTCATTATCTGCAGAAAGAACACCGACAAGTGTTACATTCGGGAAATTCAGCCCTTTGGCGACCATTTGAGTGCCTATCATTATATCATAATCCCCATGACGGAAAGCGCTTAATTTCTCATCATAGGCATATTTCTGCATGGTAGAGTCGGCATCCATTCGGAGGATGCGAGCTTTAGGAAACAGCTCTGTAAGTTCCTCTTCAATTTTCTGGGTACCTTTGCCGGCATAGTGTACTTCCTCTGCCCCGCAATGTTCACAGTGCGTTGTAAACGGTGTGGAGTATCCACAGTAGTGACAAACCAGCCGGTTATTATCTCTATGATAGGTTAGAGATATACTGCAGTTGGGACAGGTTACAGCTTCACCGCAGGAGCCACATGCCGCATAGGTGTTATATCCCCGCCGATTCATCAGCAAAATAGACTGATGACCCTGTGTCAAATTTCGGTTTAGTTCCTCATACATCCGTCTGCTGATCTGATATCGGTTTCCGCGGCTCTGCTCCCGCCGCATGTCGACCAGTTCCACTTTAGGAAGGACGGCATTTCCATAGCGCTGCGTCAGAGTAAGGAGATCATACTTTCCTGCCTTGGCCGCAGCATAGCTCTCCAGCGATGGAGTGGCAGAAGCCAGAAGAAGAAGTCCTTTGGACTCTGCAGTGCGGTATTTCGCGATATCACGGGCATGGTACCGCGGACTCATATCAGACTGATAGGTCTCTTCCTGCTCCTCATCCATAATAATCAGACCGAGATGCTGAACCGGAGCAAAGACCGCAGAACGGGTCCCAACTGCAATATGAGCCAGTCCCTGTTTGACCCGTTTCCACTCATCCAGCCGCTCACCAGCAGACAGAGCACTGTGAAATACAGCTACGGTGTCACCAAATCTCTGATAAAAGAGGTTCAGAGTCTGCGGCGTCAGAGAAATTTCAGGGACCATAACAATAATGTCTTTGCCCTGTTCGAGGACATCCTCAATCAGTTTGAGATAAACACTGGTTTTTCCACTGCCCGTCACTCCAAAGAGCAGGGCTGTTTTTCCGCTTCCCAGGCGGTTTTGCAGAGACAGATAGCACTCATTTTGTTCTGGAGAGAGCTGAATATCCACAGGAGGTTCAGCATCAGATTCTATCTTGTAAGGATTCCGAAAGGTCTCCTTGTCATAGGCAGTAAAAATACCTTTTTTCAGCAGATTTTTAATGACTGCTTCTGTCACTCCTGCGTAGTAGCAAAGTTCTTTAACGGAACAGGGACCCATTTCCATCAGAGTGAGAGCTGTTGAGAGCTGTTTATCGGTAAGTTTTTCCGGAACCGCTTTCAGATCGTCTTCCGAGTGGATGAAATCTGCCATGCGCAGCATCCGAACGGAGGCATCCTGGATGGTTCGGGAAGTCCGATAAGACTTATTCAAAATTCCCTTTTTCTCAAGCTCTGTTAAAACTGCGGAATGAGGTTCCAGCTTAAGCTTGGAACGAAGTACCGGCTCTTTTACCGCACCTTTGCGATGACCCAGGAATGAAACAACCTGCTGTTCCAGCTCGGACAGCTGCTGCCCGTGATTCCAGTCGGGCTGAAGCGAATACTCGGCTGCTGTCTTTAAGTTAATGCCTGCCGGCACCATGGTTTTCAGGGCATCAAAAAGAGTACAAAAGGTATGATCCCTCATGTACTCTCCTAGTCTGATCATTTCGGGAGTAAACAGGGGTTTCTCATCCAGAACCGCTGCAATCTCCTTCATTTTTACCCTGGACTTGTCAAGCTCTTCGGAATCTGCCTTTCGTACTGAAATAACCACTGCCTGGCGCAGCGTAGTAGTCCGGCCAAACGAGACCAGAACCCGACCGCCGACGGAAATCTGTTTCTGAAGATGTTCCGGGACCAGATAGTCATAGGTTTTATCAATGCTGTAAGACACATTCTGCACGGCAACGCCGGCGAGGATGACAGGATTCATCATTAAAGATATTTAATCTCGTCAGGTTCTACAATGACATAATCGCCGTCAAGAAGCTTGTCAAGAGCAAGAGAAACCGGCTTGTCAGTCAGAATTTCTCCGTCCCGTTCCGCATCCTCAGAGATTTTACGAGCCAGTTTAGCAGTGGCAGTAACCAGAGAATAACGGCTGACACGTCCCTGACCAGGCTGACCATCAAGAATCGGGCTGAGATCCGGGTTAAAGTTATGTTCTGTCATGTAAAGTTCCTCCTACATTACGATATCTGTGTATAACTTCTAAAATATTGTCAACAGCCTCATCAACACGGTCGTTAACAATGATGTAATCATAATCATAAGACCGGGAAATTTCCTCTCGCGCAATGGCGAGACGTTCTTCAATTTCCTCTTCAGACTCTGTATTGCGGTTTTCGAGCCTCTGGCGCAGAGCGTAAACCGAAGGCGGCATTAAAAACATGGTACATACATCGGGGTACTTCTCTTTGATTTTTGAGGCACCCTGTACCTCAATTTTCAGAAGAACAGTTTTCCCGGCATCGGTCCACTTCTGGATGGGCTTCAACGGGGTCCCATAGTAATTTTCACCGTACTTGGCATATTCGAGCATCATCCCGTCCGCAATGTTCTTTTCGAACTCATCCTTTGTGACGAAATAGTAATCTTTTCCATTCACTTCGCCAGGACGCGGGTTTCGGGTTGTCATGGATATGGACATCACAGTGTCTTTGTCTTTTTTCAATAATGCGTCAATTACTGTGTCTTTCCCGGCACCGGAAGGTCCGGATAAGACCAGAACAAACCCGCTGCTCATGATTCTGCTGCCTCCTCATTCTCCTCAATTCCATTAATTCGCTGCATTAATGTCTCCGGTTGAAGATAGGATAATATGACGTGGTCTGAGTCGGTCAGAATAACCGTTTTACTCTTGCGCCCATGAGACGCATCAATCAAGGTTCCTTTTTCCTTGCAGTCCTGAACAATCCGTTTAATGGGGGCGGAATCCGGACTGACAATGGCAATGATGCGGTCGGTGTTGACGCTGTTGCCGAATCCTATGTTCACCAGCTTCATGCTCTGCTCCTATTCAATATTCTGAACCTGCTCACGGATTTTCTCTACTTCTCCTTTAATAGAGAGTACCCGCGATGTAATTTCAAGGTCAGATGCCTTGGAGCCGATGGTATTCGCCTCGCGATTGATCTCCTGTACTAGAAAATCCATTTTGCGTCCGATGGGTTCATCCTCATTGAACATGGACTTAAGCTGGTCAATATGGCTGTGAAGCCTTACGGTCTCTTCATCAACAGCAACCTTGTCCGCATAAATGGCAGCTTCTGTCAGCAGGCGCTGCTCATCCACTTTGGCATCCCCGAGAAGATCCCGAATGCGGGTTTTCAGCTTTTCATTGTATTCGACCACGGTCTGCGGAGACCGGGCTTCAATAAACTCGACAAGCTCAAGGATATGATCCGCTTTGGAGCAGATATCTTCCTTCAGCTTTTCGCCTTCCGTCTCCCGCATGGCGATAAAGTGGTCTGTCGCTTCTGCAACAACCGGTTCAACAGCTGACCAGAGCTTGTCTTCATCGGTAGCTTCCTTCTCTACCGTAAAGATATCATTAAAACGGGTCAGAGAGAGAGCCGTGGCATCGTTGCGCAGCTCATAAGTATCGGAAAGTTCCTGAATGGCATCCAGATACGCTCTGGCCAGAGCATGATTGACTTTAACCTTTACGGAATCTGAATTGGTCTCTTCAATGGAAATACTGCACTCAATTTTACCACGGGCAATCCGTCCCTGCAGATAGGTCTTTACCTTTTCCTCCAGAAAGCTGTACTGTCTGGGGACTCGGGTAGTCAGCTCAAAATAGCGGTGATTCACACTTTTGAGTTCTACCAGTACGGACAGATTCTCCGTGTTCAGCTGAGCACGGCCATAACCGGTCATACTTCTTGTCATATTCGAATAACTCCTTGTTATAAGGCCCATAGGGTCCACTTTCGGCCGCCCTCTTTGCCCTATTAATACATCTTATTATTATACTCAGATCAAGAAGTTTGTGCAATCTTTCAACGAGAACTTATCGGGCCGCATTTTTCAGAGCCTTGACCTCATCATGACGAAGTTCTCGCCAGGTCCCGCGCTTGAGCATTCCCAGTTTAACCGGGCCTTCGGCAATCCGTTTGAGTCTGGCAACTTCCAGCCCCAGCTGCTCGCACATTTTTCGAATCTGTCGATTCCGTCCTTCGCAAATAGTAACTTCCATGACTGTGCGATTTGGTTCCTGAACAAGAATTTTCACATCTGCCGGAAGGGTCTTAGAGCCGTCAATCATCATGCCAGTCATCATTTTGGTAATCATGTCATCGGTTACTCCAGGACGAACCGTTACCCTGTATGTTTTAGGGACATGTTTGGAAGGATGCATAAGATTATTGGCAAACTGGCCGTCATTCGTAAAGAGCAGAAGGCCTTCCGAGTCGCGGTCAAGACGACCAACAGGATAAACACGAGTGCCGACATCGGAAACCAGTTCCGCGACACAGCGTCTGTCCTTTTCATCATTCATTGTCGTAATGAACCCGCGAGGTTTGTTTAACATAATGTAGACGTGTTTCTGGTCATGATTAACCTTACGGCCTTCTACGGATACAGTGTCCTTAACCGGGTCTACTTTCTGTCCAATCTCAGCCAGTTCACCATTAACTTTGACTTTTCCGGCACGGATTAGTTCCTCGCTTTTTCGACGGGAAGCAATCCCGCACTCTGCCATGTATTTCTGCAGTCTCTCTTCAGCCATATGATCCCTCCATCTCAAATTCCGTTTGAGTATAGTCAGAACCGCATAATAAGTCAAGCAGCCGCCCCGAATGGAGCGGCTGCTTAAACCAGTTCACACGTTATTTCTTGATAATTTTATCAGCTTCTGTTTTTTTAGAACCTTTATCCTTCTTTACCAGACCAGTAACCTTGTCTACCATATCCGGAACAAGATTGACAGCACGTTCTGCGGCATTGTCGAAGGCGTCTATAGACTTAATAGAAACCTGACCGTTCTGGATAACCAGGAAAGCAACCGGGGTAAGAGTCACACCGGCTCCACCTGCGCCGCCGAAAAGCTGCTGATCACCTTTGGACGGGAAATCGGATCCGCCGCTGGCAAAGCCATAAGTCACTTTGGATACAGGAACAATGGTCAGACCGGATTCCGTATAAATTGGTTCACCGATCATGGTATTGACATCAATCATATCCTTGACTTTGGCGAGTGTATCGCTCAGAAGCGAAACAGCGTTTGTACCTTTTTCTTTCTTTTCGTCTTTCATGAGAAATACCACCTTATCCGTTTTTCGTTGTATATCCGAGCTGTTCAGCAGTCTGATCGAGCAGCTTATTGTCACGTTCTTCTTTGAGCTTCGTGTAGGTCTTATCCATCTTTGTCAATCCGGCATCTGCCTCTTTCAACGTCCGTTTTCCAATCTTAAGACCGGAGAACAGAACAGGACTCAGAACCCGAATGGGAGTGAATGCTACTGTGTTATGGAATTCGGCACGATTTTTGGTTCCCAGAAAATCCGGAACAAGATCTACATCATATTTACGAACTTTACCGTATGAGACGAGAAGACTCATGGCGGGGAATACGACTGAAGCGCATTCGCCATATTTGAGTGCTGTATTCGCTGCATCTTTCCCATGGATAAACAGACGAACAGATATGTCATTTATAGTAAAGCGTTTGGCCACTTTGGAGATGGACTCTTTGGTCTGATCCTTAATAAATTGCATCAGAGCTAGAATAGATTGGAAGGAAAACCCATCCATGAAACTCTTTCCAAGATTGATGGCCCCTTCAATATCCCAGCTGTCAATCTTTTTCTGAATTTGTTTCAGTTTGGATACCTTTCCCTCATCCACAACATCGGGCAAAGGGGTTCCGGATTTCTCCGCGCTTTCGGCCGCCTGAATATCCTGGTCGGCATGTTCCATTTCTGCGTTGAGTCTGGTTTCTTCTTTGTCAATCCGCTCTTTTTCCAGTGCCAGATCTTCCTGCTGTTTGATTTCATGCTCAAACTGTTTTTTCTGGAGTATCTCCCGGCCTTTGGCCTTAGCCTTGTCAGTGAGGGCACTCTTCTTTTTCTTTTTCTTCTCTTTAGGCGGATCCTTAGGCTTTTTCTTCTTTCCGCCAAAACTGAAGTTCAGGAAACCGTAACCCAGCCGGAATTTGGTTCCATCATCTTCGGTATAATCTACACCGACCCTGACCCGAATACTGGAAAGCAGCAACAGGAACAGAGACGTCAGGACTATCAGGCCGAGGATGATCAGAAAGATCCATAAGATGACTTTAAAAAATCCCAATCGTCAACACCTCCTTCTCTCAAAGTGTTTCGTCTTTAGATTCTGCTGTATTCTGGGCGACCAGCTGCTCCAGGTTCTCGGTCTCCTCTGGTTCATCCGAAGATTCCGAATTGGGAAGAGCAGGAAGGTCTTCCAGAGATTCTAAGCAAAAACACCGTAAGAAAACCGGTGTTGTGCCATATAGTATTGGTTTACCGGGAAGATCCAGTCTCCCCTTCTCTTCGATGAGTCCTTTTCGAACCAGGGAAGAGATGACTCCTGAGCAGTCTACACCACGAACCTGATCCACAAACGACCGGGTCACCGGCTGATTGTAAGCAATGACTGCCAGGACCTCAAAAGCTGCACTTGACAGAGGCGTGTTCTTCTTCAGTTCCAGAACACTGCGGACATCGTCAGCATACTCGCTTTTAGTACACAGCTGATACTCATCATCCATCTTTTTCAGACAGATGCCGCTGGTGTTCTGCTCCAGATCCTGTCCCAGCTTTTCCAGGATGTGCTGAGTCTCTGCAATATCAGTCTGCAGAGATTCCGCAAGCTTGTTGAGAGAAACAGGATCTCCAGCTGCAAAGAGAACTGCTTCCGCAGCTGCCTCCAGCTTTTCATAATTCAAAGTATTCCCTCCTGGTTCAATTCCAGATCCATTTCCCCGGATGACTCCTCTTCTGTGTGAATTTTCTTATCTTTGATAAGTTCCAGCACAGCGAGGAACGTAGCGACCAGATCTGATCTGGATTTTGAGGTTTCCAAAAACTTCCGGAGGCTCCAGTGCGCACCGGAGGTCATGCAGTTGAGAATAAAATGTATTTTAGAGGAAACAGAGACCACTGGTTTTTTTACAATTTCAGTAAACAGTTCCACCGGAGGCGGAAGTTTACGTTTTCCTTTACCAAGGACATTCTTATAGGCCTGAAGCAGTTCCATAGGTTCATGGAGCAGCTCGTAGGTCGGGTCAATTTCAATTTCGTCCGGCTCTTTGGTGTAATAGTCAAAGCCGTTGGCCTCTTCAGCCAGTTTTCCTGCCATAATCTGGCAGTCCCGATACTCCAGAAGTTCTCCGGTGAGTTCTTTCTTCAAGTCTTCCGCCTCATTGGGAGTAGGAAGCAGAGAAACCGTCTTAATGTAGACCAGTCTGGCTGCCATTTCCAGAAATTCACTGGCGACATCCATGTCCGATTCCTGCATACGACGAACATAGTCCATATACTGGTCAACCAGCTCCGTGATAGGAATATCGTAAATATCTAATTTATGTTTACTGATGAGTGAAAGAAGCAGGTCCATAGGACCTTCAAAAACTTCCAGTTTATAAGATATCTCTTCCAAAGTAACTCCTTATCCTATCGGCGAAAATGACGGTAACTGTCCCCCAAAGGGAAGCCAGCAGAGCCACCAGAAAAAGTGATAGACATATTCAAACAACTTGTCAAACCCTGTACTGCTGAAGATAAGCGGGACAAAAATAAGCAGAACAACAATAGATATAATATTTCGTTTTTGCTGATAGGAGTTGTAGACATGGTCTGGCATGAGCGCTTCAACCAAAGTAAAGCCATCAAACATCGGGATGGGAAGCAGGTTAAAGACAGCCAGCATGAAGCAGATGGTTCCGGCAACACCAAAGAAATAACATAAGAGCAAAAGAAGATTTACCGCCCCATTGGAAGACACTGGAATCTGATTCAGGCAGGCATCAATAAAATAAAAGAGCCAGCCCATCAAAAGATTGGACATGGGCCCGGCATAAGCGACCAGGACATTGTCCCAGCGCGGATGGCGGAAATTGTTCGGATTGACGGGAGTCGGTTTTCCCCAGCCAAACCCGGTAAATACAATAAGAATAGCTCCCAGCGGATCAATGTGTGCGAGCGGATTCAGAGTCAGCCCCCCCGCCAGTTTCGGGGTATTATCCCCGCATTTATAAGCGACCCAGGCATGAGCCCATTCATGAAACGGAAGGGCAACAAAGACCAGGAACGCTGAGGCTAAAAGAGAGCCGAGAATCAGAATCAGATCTCCGCTCTGAAGAGCCTGAATTAACATAAGAACGACAACTCACTTAATTAATACTACTACAAAACAGTCTACTAGAATTTAGTCCAATCGTCAATAAAACGGTTCAGGTTCGGACAAGCACGCCGCGCTCTAAACCGGCATAATCGAAAAAATGTCTGCTTTTTCACAATAGGGTTGAAACAGACTGGCAATCTCATTACCCTGTCCTTCCCCACATTCAACTGCCAGTAACCCTCCTTTTTTCAGGCATGGCAGCCACTGCTCAGCAAGAGAGCGGTAAAACAGCAGTCCATCTTTTCCCCCATCGAGTGCCATGGAAGGTTCAAACTGGACTTCTGTCTGTAGTTCGGAAATTTCAGACTGTTCTATATATGGCGGATTGGAGACAATAACTGTAGGGTTTTGAGAAGTTTCCGACAGTAGAATGCCAGGGCCCGACAGTAAATCGCCCAAAATGGGGGTAACCCGGTCCTGCATGCCGCAGAGCTCTACATTCTGCTGAAGGAAGGAATAGGCTTTTGACGATTTTTCCAGGGAGAGCACCCTGCACCGTGGGCAGTTGACGGCAATTGCTAAACCGATACAGCCGGATCCCGCGCACAAGTCCCAGATTACCGGTTCACTGCCGTCACTCTTTCGAAGAAAATCAAGCGCGAAATCAACCAGGAGTTCGGTTTCGGGTCGGGGAATCAGCACACCCTCCCCGACTTTCAGAGTCAATCCGTAAAAATCCCATTCTCCCAGAATATACTGAAGCGGATAATGCTCTTTTCGCCTGGCGATGCAGCGGCGGTATTGCTCTTCCAAATTCAAACTGACCGGCGTGGAATACTCCAGAGCCAGAGAAGAGCGGGAAAGCCCGGAAATTCCCAAAAGGAGTTCCCGGGCATCATAAGCTGCGTCTTCAATTTTTGCGTTTTCCAGTTCAGCAGTGCCGAACCGGTACAGCTCCTGATAAGTCATTATTTAATCTCGTCATCTTCCGGATTGTCGGTCTTAACTGCCTTGAAAGCGGCGATGGCAGTTTCAAGCATTTCCGTATCCGGTTCAACTGTAGTAATTCTCTGCATCCACATACCTGGGGCAACCAGAGCTTTGGCAAGCCAGTTGTCATGGCGTCCGGCATAGCGAATGATTTCATAGCCAAATCCCATAACAAGAGGAATAAGGCAGATCTTAATTAAAATCCAAAGCCATCTCGGGTTCTGAATGCCAGGCCAAATAATAGCAACGATTGTGGCAAGAATGATTGCCAGGAAGAGCATAAGAAACATAAAGTTTGTTCCGCAGCGGGGATGGAACCGGGAGCAGGATCTTGCATTTTCTACGGTCAGATCCTTACCGGCCTCATAGCAGGCAATCGTTTTATGTTCAGCTCCGTGATATTTAAACACACGGTGAATTTCACTGTTCTTACTGGTAGCCCACATGTAAACCAGCAGGATAATAATTCGAAGAATACCTTCAAGCAGCGGATGTAAATGGTGAATATCCAGTATATGGTTCGTAACATTGAAGTCGAACAGATCGACAATCCAGGTCGGGAACCACATAAACAGGACAAAGGCCACAGCAAATCCAACAATCATAGAGATAATGCTGATAATGGTCATCATCTTCGGGCCAAAATGCGTCTCAATCCATTTGTCCAGCTTACTCTCATCCTCGTACTCTTCTTCGCCGGGATCCAGTTCAATTGCGTTGGCAGAGTCCATCAAATACTGATAGCCGTATTTCATAGACTCGAAGAAGGCGAAAATGCCCCGAATGATCGGAAGCCGGGCCCATTTATGCTCGTTAGCAAGATGTTTTTCCTGCTTCAGAGTGACATCGATTGTACCGTCGGAATGGTGAAGAGCAACTGCAGCCCCTTTTGGGCCGCGCATCATAACGCCCTCCATTAAAGCCTGACCGCCGATACTGGTCTTAAACTTCTTTTCTTTCTTCTTTGTGCTCAAGATTGATCCTCCTTCTGGATCGTTTCATCGGATACAGGATCCGCTCCCTCCTGCACTTCCGGAGGAATAGGATTTTCTATTCTAACATAGTCAACAGGGAAGGTCAAAATCACACAGGTACCCACATTCAATTCACTCTGAATGTCCATAGTGCCATTGTGCATCTTGACAATTTCATCAACGACAGCCAGACCAATGCCGCTTCCGCTGACAGAGATATTGGATTTATAGAATTTTCTCCGAATCCTGGGCAGCTCTTCCTTGGCAATTCCGCATCCGGTATCTTCTACATAGATACGGAGCGAGGCTTTAGAGCTCTCCTCCTTCGGAGGAATAAGTTCTGCGTAGACGGTGATCTTGCCGCCCTGTTTAGTATATTTAAAAGCATTGTCAAGAATATTGACAAACACCTGATCAATACGGTCGGGGTCTCCCTCAGCAGGAGCCGGAACGTTTGGTACGTTATATACCAGTTCGATGCCCTCCCGCATGGAACGATCTTTAAACATATAGATTGTCTGATCAAGTTCTGCTAAATAGTCAATTTTTTCATATTTCAAAGTCAGACGCCCGTTGGCAAGTTTGGAGAGGTCAAGAAGATCATTGACAACTCCAGTCAGACGGGTGGTCTCATCCACAATAACTTCCAGACCGCGTTTGGTCAGCGCCGGATCCGCTTCCGCACCATCCATGGTCTGCAGCGTCTCTGCCCATCCCTTGATAGCGGTAAGAGGCGTTTTCATCTCATGAGAAACGGTGGAAATAAAGTCGTTTTTCATCTTATCGGTAGAACCGACTTCTTCAGCCATGTAGTTGATATTTTCCGCAAGTTCACCGATTTCATCGTTGTATTCCTGCGGCTCCATTCGTGCATTCAGGTCTCCGTCCGCAATTCGGCGGGTTACAGAGTTCATCTTATTGACCGGCCCAATAATAGAATCGATGAAATAGAGGCCGGAAATCAAGACCATCAGCATCATAATAATATAGAGCAGAACAATAATAGCTACGATAAGCCAGAGCTGTTTATGGATTTCCTTCATGGAAATAATATAACGAACCGCGCAGTAGCCTTCCCGTCCACTGCTGTTGGAGTTGATCAGAAAAGTTTCCGCTTTAATGGGCTCGCCTTCCAGATCTCTGCCGGTATAAGATGCTTTTCCGGTTCCAGACTTTAAAGCCTCCTTATAATCTGGAATAGTCTGACGAGGCACTGCAAATCCTCCGGATGACTCAATGACATTTCCATGCCCGTCAATCACCCAGACCTCAATTTGATCTTTCTGGTTATAGCTTCGAATGTAGTCCTGGGCAACATCTTCAAAGGTCCGGTCCGGGGAATTGTCACTTACAGAAAAGAAATTCCGAACCGGGTCAGAGAACTGGGAGTCCAGTTTGGTATCCACAGCGCCATAATAATAGTTTCGAACGGTAAAGAACATAAAGACGGCCATAATCAGATAGACGATGAGAACCACAGACAACGTGCTGCGGACCCAGCGCCTGGTAATCCCGGACTGTCTTTTTTTCTGATTTTCCGTTGCCATGAACTATCCCTCAAACAACCCACTTATAGCCAATGCCCCAGATGGTAATCAGATGCCGCGGAGCTGACGGATCATCTTCTACTTTTTTGCGCAGACGCCGGATATTAACGTCAACGATTTTATCCTCTGTATAGTAGGAACTTCCGGAATTCCCGCCCCATACATGCTGGAGAATCTGAGCCCGTGACAGGGCCGCACCGGGATTTTGAAAGAAATATTCTATAATCTGAAATTCCACCTGGGTCAGTTCGATGGGAGTCCCCTTCTTGGTCAGTGTGCGGCTTCGAAGATCCAGTACAAAATCTCCCAGGGCAATCTGATCTTTGGAGGCGTTACCATTTTTCTCAACCATAATAACCCGGCGATGCACGGCATCTACCCGCGCCATCAGTTCTGAAGGCGAAAACGGTTTGGTCACATAGTCATCAGCACCAACCAGAAGACCGGTAACCTTGTCCATTTCCTCCGTCTTTGCTGTCAGCATGATAATCCCGACGCTCTCGCTCCTTTTTCGAAGCTCCTTGCAGACGGTAATACCATCCATCTCCGGCATCATAATATCCAGTAAAACGACATCAAAATCTCCGCCGCTGGCATCATAGAGCTGGAGAGCCTGGACTCCGTTTTCCGCTTCTGTGACCTCGTACCCACTGCGTTTCAGGTTGATCACAATAAATTCGCGGATTGCCGCCTCATCTTCGGCAACCAAAACCTTTTTCAAGATATCCACTCCCACCAATAAAATACTTAATAGAACTTCAGATTCTGTTCCAGGAAATCATTTGTAAAGCCGTATTTCAGACCGACATCCGTCAGTTTTCCAAAGGCTGTATACCGCCCATGATAAATTCGGAAAGAATAAGGATCTTCTTTCGCGGAAGTATTTTTCGACTTTCGCACCATCTTATAGGCGATAGTAAACAGCGGTTCCGTCCGTTTACCGGAACGGAATGCATACACAGTGGTAGTTCCTGTATGCTCACGAACGCCTAAGAGATTTTTTCCCATGTTGGGTTTTACCGGTAAAATATACTGCTCGTTGACGTTAACCAGGGTATAGTCCTGGGGAATTAATTGTACGTCATCTCCAGTAATTTTTACAGAGTACCAGCATACAATTGGTACAAGCGATTCACCATTTTTCAGCTTCTTCAGTTCTCCCTCATAGTTATTGACAAGAAGAGGGATCTCTTTGGTTGAATGATTTCCAATCGAAAGCGAAGGAATTCGAAGAGAACGGTACGTAGCACTGTTGGTCAGAGAGTCATTGTCTGAGAACGGTGCCACAAGATTCTTGCGGTCTTTATCCCACCAGACGAGTTCCGTTATCATCCCCCGTTCGCCTTTATACGCATCGACAAAGGCGACTTTATGATTCTGAATCTGCTGGAAATTCCAGTTGGAATAGCCTGATACATCATTATCCAGAGCCACTTTTTTGCCATAGGAGTGAAGATTAGAGTGCTTGTCCATCTTAAACAGTGAGGCATAGGTCTGAGACGCATCTTCCATATTTCGAGACCAGATAATTAACAGTTCATTGCGGGAATCCCCGTCCATGTCAGTGACCGCCATGGAGCGATACTGCTGGTCTAGCAAGGCTCGCAGCTGCAAATGAGAGCTGGCATCAATTTCCACTTTCTGAACTGTCAGGGTCCGGCTCTGCGTATTCGGTACTACAAGCCAGGAAATAAGCAGTTCAGGAATTTTGTCCCCGTCAAGATCTTCAAAGTCTATGGAATAGACATCCATACCATATCCTTCTTCATCCAGGACACTGACCCACTGACCATTCTGATGGTCAAGAATATTCACTCGAGTGGTGGTTCCAGATTTTTCCGAAGTGTAGAATACCAGAACTTCATTTTTCCCATCTCCGTCAATGTCACAGAATGTAAATGGGTTCTTGTACTTTCCAGTGAGAGGATATTTCAGCTGATAATCCGTATTTTTATTGATGGACTTCTGAAATGCCTGCAGGATTTCCTGATTTTCAGTACTGGGGCGTGGAGGCACCATGGCATTTTCCGGACTTTTGAATCGCACGGAAAAAAATACAAAGAGGAGAACAAACGCAATTGCCGAAGCAATGACCAGAAGAACATTTTTCTTCATTCAACGTTTTCCTCCTCTCAATCAAATTTAATCTTTTACAGCCGTAATAGAAGCCGTATGGGACCCGTAGGACCAGCAGGTATTACTGTTTACCAGAACACGAATAGGAATACTGTTTTTCCCTGCCACAATATTCTGATGGCGTAGATCTGCAATCAGGCTGATATTCTTTGGGGTAATCTTGTCGAGATCCTTAGTGGGGCCGTATAGCGTCAGAGTAATCGATGAGTCCGATGGCGGCGTCAAAGTAAATCCTCCAGGGCCGTTTCGTATCTTGACATTCTTTAAATCGACAGTCAGCTGTTTGGAACTGTAATCCGGAACAGTAACCGTCACGGTGTAAGTCTGACTGTCATCCAGGGCAATGCCGTCTTTCAGGTCAGACGCCTTAAAGGTAAAGGTGTTCTTGCCAGGCTGAAGCTGACTGTAGTCAATAGATCCTACAGAAAGGCTGTCCAGGTCGCGGAGCTTAATTGGGTCAACCCCCGCACTGATGGTCGATGGGCTGATACTGTAAGATGGCTGTTCTTTAATATAACTGGTCGGTACACCGGTAAACCGAACCGACAGAGGCATAGTCGTTTTTTCGTAGACCGGGATAGTCAACGTAACATTATTGCCGCTCTGATTGGTCAGATAATTAATCTTAGCACCGTTGGAGTCGACAAACCGCAGATCAGCGAGCTGAGTTTCTGAGTGCTTCAGCTCTCCATCTGTGTCTACAACGGCATAGGCATGAGCGACCCGGTCAATCTGAGTAGAAGGCCCATACAGAGTCAGTTTTGTTTTAGACAGAACAGGGTCTGTCGTCATGTAATCTTTGCTGTATAGCAGCCTTCGAGATCTACGAACGACAGGTTCCAGCTGAACATCGACAGTCTCCGGGGTGTCAAAGTAGACTTCAACATAGTCGGAAGATTTGGCTACAATCCGATAATCCGCATTGGGATCTTTAGACGTAGCTCTAAGCTGGAGAGTATACTTGCCGGGAGCATCCACATAAGAAGTTACCGCTACAACGCGGATGTCATTGGCAGAAAGGACATTGTCCCCCACTTCATAACGTTTTCCGGATACGGTGACATCAATATAGAGATCATCAGCGCCAAAAGAGGCATACCCCAACTGGCGTGGCAGACTCTCATCCACCTGAACTTTTACATGTTTTATGGTTCGCTCTACTTCCGGTGATTCATTGATGGAGATAGCAAGCCAGGTAATGACCGCGAGAAGCAGAGAAATCAGGATCAGCATCCTCCGGTTGCTCAGGAAAGAGGACACACGGGAACGGTTATTGCTTTCCATTGTCTTTCCCTCCGGATTTTTTCGCTTTTTTGATTTTTTTCGTCTTTTTCTTCTCCTCTTCTGAGGGAATGTTAATTAAGAATGCATTGAGCAGGATTTCCCGCACTTCACCATCGGAGAGATCGCGCTGCAGTTGTCCTTCATGGGCGATAGATACAGCTCCAGTCTCCTCCGAGACAACCAGAATATACGCATCACTCTGCTCACTCATCCCAATAGCCGCACGGTGTCTGGTTCCCAGCTCCTTAGCAACTTCTTTATTTCGATCTGTCAGCGGAAGAATACATCCTGCAGCATATAAGCGGTTATTGCGAATGATAGCCGCACCATCGTGCAACGGAGCCTTCGGGTAAAAGATGTTCCCAATAACCTGAGAACTGATCTGCGCATCGACAATAGTACCGGTGTCGATGATTTCGCCAAGCGGCATATCCCGTTCAAAAATAATCAGAGCACCAATCTTCTTGTCGCTCATATCTTCCGCAGCCTTGCAGACCGAGTTAACGGTACGGGATACATCCTTGTTGTACTGGATAGCTTTCTGAGAAGGCCCCTTTCCAAACAGGGAAGAAAATTTCATAAAGGACCGGTTGGTGCCGATTCTCTCCAGAAGCTTCCGCAGCTCAGGGGCAAACAGAATAACCAGAATAACGAGAATGTTATTGAAGATCTGCCGGAATATGAAGATACTGGATTTCATATCCAGCAGCAGGACAATGACGTAGGCCAGAATAAAGAGAACAATGCCTTTGGCAAACGTAATGGCCCGGGTATCCCGGATCAGTTTTAAGATGTAGTAAAAGACCAGCGTCAGAAGCAGGATGTCGAGTGTGTCACTGAGCCAGTTGTACGTTGAAAACACGCTGACAATTCTGCTGAATACGGTTGAAATTTCTGCTCCCACGGAAACTGGATTCCCCCTTTCCTGCTATGGATAAAAATACCAAAAGGCCGAACCCGTCGGGAACGGCCTGCTGATTACGATTCTTTCGATTCAATGAGACAAACCGCGTGAGCGGAAATGCCCTCACCCCGGCCGGTAAAGCCAAGGTGTTCTTCGGTTGTGGCCTTGACATTAACCTGAGAGGGTTCAATCTCACAGACGACCGCTATATTGTCTCGCATTTTAGAGATATACGGCGCAAGTTTTGGCTTCTGTGCAATGACAGTTGCATCAATATTTCCAACAATATACCCCTCATCTTTCAGGCGATTCACAACCAGCTTCAGAAGTACCATACTGTCTGCGCCGAGAAATTGGTCATCGTCGTCTGGAAACATACCGCCGATGTCACCGTCGCCCGCGGCTCCAAGGAGCGCGTCCGAAACGGCATGTAAAAGAACATCAGCATCAGAATGACCCAGAAGCCCCAATTTATAGGATCTGTACTCCGCCAATAATTAATTTGCGGTCCTTTGCAAATGCATGTACATCATATCCATGACCGATTCGCATTTATTTACTCCTCTGCTTACAGTGTCTGAATGTCAATTCTCTCAATGGTAACATCATCAATCGGTTTGTCATTTGGTCCGGTCGGCACATTGGCAATGGCATCGACAACATCCATGCCGTCATAGACCTGTCCGAAAACCGTATGATGGAAATCGAGCCAGGGTGTGCCGCCATTAGCCTTGTAATTGTCAATAACTTCCTGGGAAAAGCCTCTGTCTTTCAGCTGTTCCATCTGAGGGAAGAACCGTTCATCGCAGGAATCTGCCTGAACGATGAAGAACTGGCTTCCGTTGGTATTAGGGCCGGCATTAGCCATGCAGAGTGCACCGCGAATATTGTGAAGATCTGGATGGAATTCATCAACAAATGGTTTTCCCCAGATGCTCTCACCGCCCATGCCGGTTCCCTGCGGGTCACCGCCCTGGATCATGAAGTCTTTGATAACACGGTGGAAAATCAGGCCGTCATAGTAGCCCTGTTTTGCGTGGGTTGTAAAGTTTTCAAAAGTTTTCGGGGTCTCCTCCGGAAACAGTTTAAATTTAATGGTACCCTTATTGGTCTTCATGATGGCGACAGTGTCGCCGGCAGCTGGTGCAGAAACCTGATTCGGCATAAGATTCAAACTCCTTTAGTGGATTCATTTAACTTTAAAATAATACGAAACGTTTTTGAACAAATTCAAAATACTGCGTAAACTCACTCTGAAACTATGTCAGTCTCCAGCGAGGTGTATACCCCCTCATATTTGTCAGCCAAATTCAGCAGATACTCGTCCACGCGGTCCAGTAGTTCAATATCAAATGGGAGTTCCCGTGTAATAACGAGATGATGTCTAGGAAGAACCAATCCCTCCGGAGCCGGTTGCTCCTCAAGGCTTTTCAGGCGGAATTCCTTCTCTGCACTCTCTGCATAGAAATCCATGGCAGCTTTTTTATTGGGAAATACAATATGGAACTCGATATTGCGAGGGATGGAGCCATCGTCCCCGTAACCGGTAAGAGTATTCAGGATCTTGTTATTCTCGACCTGTTTAATCTGCAGTGTGTTTGGATAGAGATATTTGAGATATTCCTTTCCGTCCGGGTCATAAGTAAAAGAGTACTCCGTATGACGGAATGATCCAGTGAGAGATGTGGCAAGCATCTGCTTAGCCGTTTTTACCATTCTCTCAGGAAGATAGTAGATAAGAAACGCCATGTTCTGAGCACCAACAATACCCTGTCCGACAAAACGTCCCCCGATATGCTCACCGAGAAGAGTCCGAACAGCTGCGAGATGCTGAATTTCGACGTCGCTGACCAGGTCTGGATACTTGGGGTCAGTATAGACCTGCATCTGTACTTTCACACAGAAAGGACGGGTTCCATTGGGAAGCGTGTTTCGGAAATTCATGTCGCAGGTGATGAGAACGGGCTTCTTCGAAAACGTCTCCCGATATTCGTAGAAAACCTGATCATTGGCATCTAATGCGGCAGCTTTGGTATTAGTTTTAAAGATGCTCATGAATTCGCTGCTCCTTGCTTATTTTAACTGATGATTCAATACAAAATTTTATCATAAAAAAAGCCCCTGCTCAAGCAGGAGCTCCTATTGGTGCTGGTTACCGGACTTGAACCGGTACGGTGTCGCCACCGAGGGATTTTAAGTCCCTTGCGTCTGCCAATTTCGCCAAACCAGCAAAATTCCAACGAAAGTTATGGTATCACAGGAACGTTGAGATTTCAACCTTATCTGATAGATTCCTCAAAGTCTAACAGGCTGTCCAAATCTTCGAAGAGATTGAGATCATACTTCCGAACCAGGTCCATCGCCATGTCGAATCCGAAGAGAATATCGGAGGCCTTGTGGGCATCGCTGGACAGGATTACCGGAGTGCGTGCCTCACTGAGACGAGACAAAATTCTCTCATCCGGGTACGGCATGGTTCGATATCCGCGGGATATGGCACCGGTATTAATTTCAAAGGCAACCGGCTGGTCCAGCAGAACATCGAGCGCATCATCCGCAGCACGCATATACCTCGGGTTGGATGGGTCAATCCATGGGTCCTGCTCTATAAATTTCGTTACAAGATCAAAGTGAGCAATGATATTGCAATGAGTTTTGTCGTAGAGTTTCGCTTCCGTTTTGTAGTAATCTTCAACAAAGGCGTAAGGGTCTCCGTCGTACCATTTTTCAATGCCCTCCCGCTGCTCTTCAGCACCGAGATCTACAGAAATATAATGGCCATCTTTAAAAATACAGTGTACTCCGCCAATAACATACTCAAACATTTCCAGTCCTCTGGGGTCTGAACAGTAATCCTGCTCAATTCCCAGACGAATAGACATTTTCCCGGCATAGCAGTCTTTCAGGTCCTGAATACACTGCCGATACGCAGTTGTAGTCTCTGGAGTCATATTCCAGTCCGGATCAAATTGGAGATAGGAATGGCCGGAAAAGCCAATCTCCTCACAGCCATCCTGATAGGCCGCTTCCGCCATCTCTTCCGGAGTGTTAGCACCATCACAGAAGGTGGTGTGCATATGATAGTTATTCATTAGTCTCACTTTCATACAGAGGATTGTGGAAACAGGAGTCTGTGCCCATGTGGCATGCTGGACCGTCCTTGTTTACCAGAACCACCAGGGCATCCTTGTCGCAGTCAGCAATAATCTTCACAATATGCTGATAATTACCACTGGTCTCCCCTTTCAGCCAGAGTTCCTGACGGGACCGGGACCAGAAGCAGGTCAGTTCCCGAGTCAGGGAAATTTCCAGACTCTCGCGGTTCATATAGGCCAGAGTCAGGACATCCTTCGTAGTATTGTCTACAACAATCGCCGGAATGAGTCCTTTCTCATCAAACTTCAGTTCGTCCAGGGAAAATTTGGCATCTTTTACAGCCATGGGAACGCTTCCTCTCCATTACAGTCTGACATTGATTCCGTTGTCACGAAGTGTCTGCTTCAAATCCGGAATTAAAACTTCCTTATAGTGAAAAATGGATGCAGCAAGACCCGCATCAACCTTCGGAAGGGTTTTAAACAGAGTAATAAAATCCTCTTTAGACCCGGCACCGCCGGAAGCAATAACCGGTACGTTGACAGCGTTGCAGACAGCATCGAGCATTTCAAGATCAAAACCCTGTTTAACTCCGTCGGTGTCGATGCTGTTCAATACAACTTCACCAGCTCCATTGTCGACGCAGCGTTTAATCCACTGTACGCCTTCCATACCGGTATCTTCCCGTCCGCCTTTGGCAAAGACGTGATATTCACCGTCAACCCGCTTTACATCGGCAGAAATAACAACACACTGGTCGCCATATTTATGGGCCGCTTCTTTCACCAGATCTGGGTTTCGAATGGCACCGGAGTTAACAGAAACCTTGTCAGCACCGCATTTTAATACACGGTCAAAATCATCAACAGTGTTAATCCCCCCACCAACAGTCAGGGGAATGAATATTTCTGAAGCTACCCGGCGCAGAATGTCCGTAAACAGCTTCCGCCCTTCAAACGAGGCCGTAATATCATAAAAGACCAGTTCATCTGCACCGCTGTCGCTGTAAAAGTGGCCGAGTGCAACCGGGTCATCAACATCGTTCAGACCGACAAAATTTTTGCCCTTAACAACCCGTCCATCGCGGACGTCGAGACAGGGAATAATACGTTTGGTAATCATAGACTAGATACCCCCTGGTCTCCGGCAATCTCAACCGCCTTTTTAAGGTCAATATCGCCGGTATAATAGGCTTTTCCAATGATGGCGTTATCAATGCCCATCTCGGTCAAAGCCTGAATATCATCCAGGGAGGAAATTCCACCGGATGCTGTCAGTTTCATGGTATATTTTTTTTTCAAAGATTCATACATGGCACGGTTTGTACCACCCATGGCACCGTCTTTGGAAATATCAGTGCAAATAATGGTATCTACGCCAATGTCCTGCATCTTTTGGCAGAAGGCATCAAGAGTATACTGGGACTGAACTTTCCATCCTTTAATAGACACATATCCGTCCCGAATATCCGCACCGACGGCTATCTTTTTGCCATACTTTTCTACGGCCCTGCAGAGGAAGTCCTCGTCTTCAACAGCAGCAGTCCCCAGAATAACACGGTCCACGCCAATGTCGAAGTATTTCTCCACGGTCTCCATATTTCGAATTCCGCCGCCTATTTCCACAAACAGACCGGTATTCCCTGCGACTTTGCGCACGGTCTCATAGTTTGGGGTTCCGCCGTCTCTGGCCCCCTCCAGGTCAACCATGTGAATCGCACGGCATCCGCTGTCCTGGAAATCTTTTGCAACGGAGAGCGGGTCGTCGCTGTATACCGTCATTTTCTGGTAATCTCCATGGAGCAGACGGACCGCTTTTCCACCTATCAGGTCGGTTGCCGGAAAAAGTATCATGGTTACGCCTCCATCTCACAGAAATTTTTCAGTATTTTCAGCCCAACTGCTCCACTCTTCTCCGGGTGAAACTGGCAGCCAATAACATTTTCATTGGCGACTGCCGCAGTAATAGTCTTACTGTAGTCAGTCACTGCCACGGTATAGTCAGCACATTTATCCGCATAATAGGAGTGGACAAAATAAACGTAATCGCCTTCATTGGTCTCTTTAAATACCGGACAGTCTCTTCCTGTAAAATGCAGGGCATTCCAGCCAATCTGAGGAATTTTCAAGGCAGGGTCCACATAGCCTTCCATAGGAACTACATCGCCCGGTACAAGTCCAAGACCTGGCCATTTTCCGTACTCAAAGCTTCTGTCAAACAGCAGCTGCATTCCGAGGCAGATTCCCATAAGCGGCTTTCCTTTGGCAGCTTCTTCCTGAATGACTTTGGCCAGTCCGGTATCAAACAGTCGTTTTGAGGCATCCTCAAAGGCACCGACGCCGGGCAAAAACAGCTTTTCAGCGTCCCGAAGAACCTGAGGATCTCCACTGACAGTAACATCCTGTCCCAGAGATTTCAAGGAAGAGGACAGAGAAAACAAGTTGCCCATTCCGTAGTCAATAATTGCAATCATAGCTGTAGTTCCTTCTTTATAAGACACCCTTGGTAGAGGGAATTTCGTCTTTGAATTTTTCGTCAATTGCCACAGCGGTCCGTAAGGTGCGGGCAACAGACTTGAACACCCCTTCAATAATGTGGTGTGAGTTCTCCCCGCTCAGTTCCCGAACATGGAGTGTAAGTCCAGCCTGGCGGACAAAGCCGAGCCAGAACTCTTTGGCAAGCTCCGTGTCAAAGTCTCCGACTTTCTGTGTTGGAAGCGGGACATCCCACTCCAGGTGACTTCTTCCGGAGATATCCACTGCAGAGAGTATTAACGTCTCATCCATAGGAAGAATCGTACTGCCATACCGGATAATACCGCGTTTCTCTCCCAGAGCCTCTGCAAATGCCCTGCCCAGAGTAATACCGATATCTTCTGTAGTGTGGTGCGCATCGACATAGGTGTCTCCGTCGCATTTCACTGTGAGATCAAAACGGCCATGTTTGGCAAACAGGGTCAGCATGTGGTCGAGGAATCCAACTCCCGTATTTATTTCACTTTTTCCGGTTCCATCAAGGTCCAGGAAAAGCTGAATTTTGGTCTCCTCCGTATTTCGGGTCAGTCTGCTGGTTCTCATAGTGCACCTCTGGAGTCCGGGCTCTTATTTGTCCGGTTCGTAAATTTCTTTGTAAATCTCTTCGATCGTGTCAATAAACTTATCCATCTGACTCTTCTTACCGATGGTAACCCGGTTCCAGTCGCGAATCCGGTCTTCATCAAAGTGACGGATTAAAATACCGTGGTCCTTCATGCGGACATACAGGTCTTTACCGCTGATCCACTCAGAACGGACAAAGATAAAGTTGGCGCAGGACGGAAGGACCTCAAAGCCCCGCTCTTCCAGGGCACGCTGGGTAAAACGGCGGTTAAATTCAATAGCTTTGCAGCTGTCCTTAAAGTAAGTATTTTCCCGAATAGCCTCCAGTCCGCAGGCCGTCGTCATTCGGTTTACGTTATAAGGATTGCTGGAATATTTCAGAGTGACCAAATCGTTAATAAGGTCCGGGCTGCCCATAATAAAGCCAAGACGGGCACCGGCCAGAGAACGAGATTTGGAGAACGTCTGGGTAATCAGAAGATTCTCATATTTCGGAATGAGATGTACAGCACTCTCTCCACCGAAATCTACATAAGCTTCGTCGATGATGACGATGTTATCGGGGTTGCTGCGGACAATTTCCTCGACTTCTGCGAGAGAAAGTGGAATACCGGTTGGAGCATTAGGGTTGGCAATGACAACGTTCTTTCCGATATTGCAGTAGTCGGAATAATCAATGGTGAAATCGTCTTTCAGCTTAATGGTGTCATAGGGAATTCCGTTGAGTTCCGCAATGACTTTATAGAATCCATAAGTAATGTCTGGGAAGACAATAGGATGTTTCTCATCGCAGAATGCCATAAAGGCATAGTTCAATGCCTCATCTGATCCGTTAGTGACCATGACATTTTCATAGGAAAGATTGAAGTTCTTCGCAATAGCCTCGGTAATTTCCCGGTTGTCCGGATCAGAATATAAGTACAGCTTTCGGGAAGCATTTTTGGCCGCATCAAAAACAGATTTTGGCGGTGGGAACGGGGACTCATTGGTATTCAACTTAATATACTTTCGGTCCTGAGGCTGCTCCCCCGGTGTATACGGCTCTAAGTCCTTGTATTTCTGGCTGAAGTATCTGCTCATTTACGAAACATCCTCTCTCTTACTTTACGTCATCTTCAAAACGGCTGCGGGCACTTCTGGCATGGCCGTGCAGGCCTTCACTGTCCGCAAACTCAGCAATGTCCTTGTAGACTTTTTCCAGAGCGTCTTTCGTGAAATAAGTATATTGGGTTTTCTTAATGAAGTCATCCACGGACAGCGGACTTGAGAATTTTGCGGTGCCGCTGGTGGGAAGAGTATGGTTTGGACCGGCAAAATAGTCGCCAAGTGCTTCTGGGCAGTTTTTGCCCATGAAGATGGAGCCGGCATTTTTAACTTCAGAAAGATATGCAAACGGATCATCCATGCAGAGTTCCAGATGCTCCGGAGCAATTTCATTGGCTATTTCAATGGCCTTGTGAATGTCATTCTCAGCCACAATAATCTTACCATTGTTTTCAATGGATGCCGTGGCAATTTCGGTCCTCGGAAGTGTCTTTAACTGACGATCAATTTCTGCCGCCACGCTCTCGGCAAGCTCATAGCTGTCTGTAACCAGAACAGCACTGGCTCTCTTATCATGTTCTGCCTGTGACAGCATATCGGCAGCAACATAATATGGATTGCAGGTTGAGTCAGCAACGACCAGAATTTCACTGGGGCCGGCAATCATATCGATAGAAACCGTACCAAATACCTGCTTCTTTGCTTCGGCCACAAACGCATTTCCAGGTCCGACAATCTTGTCTACTTTCGGAATCGTCTCTGTGCCATAGGCAAGAGCAGCAATAGCCTGGGCGCCGCCGACTTTGAAGATGCGGTCTACACCGGCAACACTGGCAGCTGCAAGAATATATGGATTAATTTTTCCGTCAGCTTTCGGCGGCGTTGTAATAACCATCTCCCCTACCCCGGCAATTTTTGCGGGAATAGAGTCCATCAAAACCGTGGAAGGATATGCAGCTGTACCGCCGGGAACATAGAGTCCTGCCTTATCAACCGGAAGGATCTTCTGGCCCATGA